>JANOBA010000032.1:0-11428 GCA_031411415.1 Novosphingobium sp. | reverse complement strand
TTGCTGGCCAGCGGCGCGCGCGATGCCAGCATTTCGCCTGCCGGGCTCGAACAGTTCGACGCCATGGCGCGAGTGATCGCCGGTCAGGTGTTTGGCGAAGGCCACGCCGCGCAATTCGTCCCGTGCAAGCCCGCCGATCCTGCCAAAGCCGATGCCGCCTGCGCCGCCGCCACGCTCGCGCCGCTTGGCCGACTGGTCTTTCGCCGCGCGCTGACACCGCAAGAGCAGGCCTTTTACGTCAAGCTGGCTGGCGATGCCGCCTTGCCAACCGGATCGTTCAACAAAGGGCTTGAGCTGGCGCTTTCGGCCATGCTGGTCTCGCCGCATTTCCTTTATGTCGTCGAAAAGGCCGAGCCCGATCCGGCGCATCCCGGCCAGCTGCGGCTTGACAACTATACCCGCGCAACCCGGCTGGCGATGATGTTGTGGAATTCCACCCCGAACGCCGCACTGCTGGGCGCGGCAGAAGCCGGCAAGCTGACCGATCAGGCCGCGCTTGACGCCGTGGCCGCGCGGATGGTCACCAGCCCGCGCTTCGAGGCCGGGGTGCGCGCCTTCTTCGGCGATATGCTGCTGTTCGAGAAATTCGACGCGCTCGCCAAGGATCCGGTGATTTACCCCTATTTCAACCAGGACGTGGCCAAAGCCATGCCCGAGCAGCTGCTGCGCACCGTCACCGGCCACCTGCTGACGCGCGGCGGTGATTACCGCGCGCTGTTCACCACCCCGGAAACCTACATGACCCGCTCGCTGGGCGCGCTCTACAAAGTGCCGGTGCGCCATGCGCAAGGCTGGGAGCCCTATAGATTCGCCCCCGGCGACGACCGCGCCGGGCTGCTGGGGCAGGCGGGTTTCCTGGCGATGTATTCGCATTCGGGCCGCAGTTCGCCAACCTTGCGCGGCCGCGCGATCCGCGAGCTGTTGATGTGCCAGATGGTCCCGGATCCGCCCGGAAACGTCAATTTCACCGCCGTGCAGGATGTCGCCAACAAGGCCATGCCGACCGCGCGAATCCGGTTGGGCGCGCATATCAACGACGAGGTCTGCGCCGGCTGCCACAAGATCACCGACCCGCCTGGCCTCAGCCTTGAGCGCTTCGACGGCATCGGTGCGATGCGCTCTGCCGAAAACGGGGCGCCGATTGATCCCGGCGGCGTGCTGGACAGCGCAGTGTTTGAAGGCGCCACCGGGCTTGGCAAGACGCTCAGTGCCAGCCCCGACACGACCCAGTGTGTTTCCGCGCGCGCGCTGCAATATGCCACGGGCCTCGGCAGCGAAGCGGTTTCGCCCTGGGTCGAAGAGCTGGACAAGCAATTCGCCGCCAGCGGATACGGCATTCGCGCGCTGTTTCTGAAAGTTGCGACCATGCCCGAGGCTTGGGCAGTGCCAAATGCGCTGCCGGGCGAAAACGCTAGCCATACCGCCATGGCCAGCACGAGGAGATAGCGCCATGAGCATCGATCTTTCCCGCCGCACCGCCCTGAAAGGCATGCTGAACGGCGCCGCGATCACCGTCGGCGTGCCCTTGCTCGATGTCATGCTCGACACCAATGGCGAGGCCATGGCCGCAACCGGCGCGCCGGTGCCGGTGCGCTTCGGCACCTGGTTCTGGGGGCTCGGCGTTAATCCCAGTCGCTGGTTCCCCAGCAAGGCCGGGCCGAACTACGAACTGAAGCCCGAGCTTGAGCCGATCCGCGCGCTGCAGGCGAAGATCAACGTTCTGGGCAATTTCACCGTGCCGCTCGATGGCGCGCCAAATCTGCCGCATGTCTCGGGCGGGCCCGCCATCCGCACCGGCCGCGCGCTGACGGCTGATCGCGGCCTGCCGGGCGAGAGTTTCGACGTTACGATCAGCGACCAGATCGGCACCCGCACCCGCTTCCGCAGCCTTGAGCTTTCGGCATCGGGAGATCCACGCAATTCGCTGTCTGGCCGGGGCGGCGGCAATCTCAACCCCAGCGAAGTCTCCGCCGCCGCGCTCTACCAACGCATTTTCGGCCCCGGCTTCAAGGATCCCAACAGCGCGAGCTTCTCCCCCGATCCGCTGGTCATGGCGCGGCGTAGCGTGCTGTCGTCGGTCACCGAGCAGCGGCAAGCGCTCGATGGCATGGTCGGCGCAGCGGACAAGGCCAAGCTTGATCAGTATTTCACCTCGGTGCGCGCACTGGAAAATCAGCTCGATGTCGAGCTGACCAAGCCCGAGCCGCTGCAAAGCTGTCTGGTGCCCAAGGCCGTGCGCGACCTGCCGATCAATGCCGAGATCGAGAACGTGATGGTCAGCCACAAGTTGATGACCGACCTCCTGGTCATGGCGCTCGCCTGTGACCAGACGCGGGTGTTCAACATGATGTTCAACAACGGCGCCTCCAGCCTCACCCGCATCGGCAGCACGATCACCCACCACCAGCTGACTCACGAGGAAGTGCTCGACAATCGGCTCGGCTATCAGCCCAACGCTACCTATTTCCTCACTAAGATCATGGAAGCCTGGGTGCACTTCGCCAGCGCGCTCGATGCGGTGAAGGAGGGCAATCGCACCCTGCTCGACAACACGCTGGTGCTCGCCCATTCGGAAACCGAATTCGCCAAGTTCCACACCATCGACAACATCCCGATGATGACCGCTGGCAGTGCTGGCGGGCGGCTGAAAACCGGCATCTATGTCGACGGCATTGGCACGCCAATCAGCCGCGTCGGGCTGACGCTGCAACAGGTGATGGGCGTGCCGCTCGACAAATGGGGCACCAAAAGCATGGAGACGAGCAAGCCGCTGGGCGAGATTTTGGCCTGAGTCTGCTGGTCTGAGTCTGGCCGGGCGCCGCCTTGTCGGCTAAGGCGCGGGGCCATGCCTCGCTTCGTCATCACCGGAACCGATACCGACGTCGGCAAAACCGTCTTCGCCGCGGGGCTCGCCGCGCATTTGGCTGCGCGCTACTGGAAGCCGGTGCAGGCCGGTCTGGAAGGCGAGACTGACAGCGCGGCGGTGGCGCGGCTTGCGGGCGGGCGGGCGATTGTCCTACCCGAAGCTTACCGGCTCACCACTCCCTGTTCGCCGCATGAGGCAGCGCGGATCGACGGGGTGGCGATTGATCCTGCCCGGCTCACCTTGCCGGAAGGGGAAGGCCCGCTGGTGATCGAGGGCGCAGGCGGCGTGCTGGTGCCACTGAGCGATGACCTGCTTTCGGCCGATCTGTTCGCGCGCTGGGGCCTGCCGGTGGTGGTCGTCGCGCGCACGGCGCTGGGCACGATCAACCACTCGCTGCTGACACTCGAAGCCCTGCGCGCGCGCGGGATTGCGGTGCACGGAATCGTCTTTTCCGGCGAAGAAAACGCGCACAGCGAGGCGGCAATCGTGCGCTTCGGCAATGTCCGCCATCTCGGCCGCCTGCCGCACCTCGCGCCGCTCACTGCCGAGAGTCTGGCCGGCGCATTCGCGGCGCATATCGACACCGGCGCTTTCGCATGAGCGGCCCCTCGCCCGTCTGGCACCCGTTTACCCAGCATGGTCTGGGCGAGCACATCCCGCTGGTGGTGCGCGGGGAAGGCGCGATCCTTCACACTGCCGATGGCCGCCGTATCATCGATGCCATCTCCAGCTGGTGGGTGACAACGCACGGCCATTGCCACCCGCGCATCATGGCGGCGATTGCAGAGCAAGCGCAGCGGCTCGATCAGGTGATCTTCGCCGGCTGGACCCATCAGGGCGCCGAAGACCTCGCGCGGCAGCTGGTAGAAATCACGCCGCACCCGCTTTCGCATGTGTTCTATTCCGACAGCGGCTCAACCAGCGTCGAAGTCGCGCTGAAAATGGCGTTGGGCTATTGGGCCAACCGGGGGAGCCCGCGCCACCGCATCATCGTTATGCAGCACTCCTATCATGGCGACACGTTCGGCGGCATGTCGGTGGGCGAACGCGGGGTCTTCACCCGCACCTATCAGCCCCTGCTGTTCGATGTGGCTGCGGTTCCCTTTCCCCGCGCGGGCGCCGAACAGGCAACATTCGATGCGCTGGAAGCGGCCTGCAAGGCGGGCGATGCCGCCGCCTTCATCTTCGAGCCGTTGATCCTGGGTTCGGGCGGAATGCTGGTTTATCCGCCGCGCGTGCTGGCTGAAATGCGCGGCATCTGCGAAAGGCACGGCGTGTTGTTCATCGCTGACGAAGTGATGACCGGCTGGGGCCGCACCGGCACGCTGTTTGCCTGCGAACAGGCAGGCGTGGTGCCCGACATCATGTGCCTGTCGAAAGGCCTCACCGGCGGCTCGGTGCCGCTGGCGGTGACCATGGCAACACCCGCGATCTATGACGCGCACTATTCCACTGACCGCGCCAAGCAGTTCTTCCATTCCTCCAGCTACACCGCCAACCCCATCGCCTGCGCCGCCGCCCTCGCCAATCTCGACATCTGGCGAGACGAGCCAGTGCTGGAACGGATCGCGGCGCTGGCCTTGGCGCAGGGCGAAGGGCTGGCCATGTGGGCCGATGCCGGTCTCGAAAACCCGCGCCAGTGCGGCACGATCATCGCCGCAGACTTTCCCGCCGGCGCCGACGCGGGCTACCTCGCCGACATCGGCCCGCGCCTCAAAGCCTGGTTCACCGAACGCAGCATCCTGCTGCGTCCGCTGGGCAATACGGTCTATGTCATGCCGCCCTATTGCATTTCGGCGCAGGATTTGGCGGCGGTGCACGAAGCCGTTGTGGAGGCAGCGCGCGAGTTCGTCGGGGGCTAGTCCACGCTCACCAGCTTGGCCCCGTGCGGGTTGGCACCGGGCCTTCCGTGTTCGGCTTCCCACGCGTCGGTGGCATCATAGCAAGCCTCGACAATTTGCGAATAGGTCTCGCGGAACAGACTGCGCTGTTCGGGATGATCGAAGGCGAAAGCGCGGTTGTGGGTGACCGCGTCCAGCACCATCGGCGCGACATCGTCAGGGTGGAAAAAGGCGAGGCTGGTCTGTTCCTGGTTGACCTCGCCGACATGCACTTCGCCCTCGCCCGGCCCGCCGAATTGCGCCGGGCGGTAGGTGGCGTTGTTTTCCTTCATGCCGGTCGCCACGCCGCCGGGGCAATAGCTGGTGGTGAACACATTGTGCTCTTTGAGTTCCAGCGCGACATTCATCATCATGCCGATGATCCCTGCTTTGGCTGCCGAATAAGGCACGTGCACCGGGATCCAGCCCGGCAGCAGCCCGGCCATCGATGCCGTGGCGCAGACATGCCCGCCGCCTGCCGCGATCATGCCGGGCAGGAACGCGCGGGTGGTGTTCATCACCCCGTGGAGATTGACCGTGAGGATCCAGTCAACATCCTCGTCTGACATTTCCATCAGCGGATCGAAGCTCGTCGCACCGGCATTGGCGAATACCAGCTGGATCGGGCCGAGTGCCGCCTCGGCCGCATCGCGCATCGCGCTTATCGAGGCGCGGCTGCACACGTCGCATTCAATCGCGACCGCCTTGCCGCCTGCCGCATTGATGGCGTCAGCGACCTTCTGCGCATTCGCCAGCTGGATGTCGGCCACTGCCACGCTGGCGCCCTGCCGCGCCAGTTCCTTCGCCAGCCCCATGCCGATGCCGCTGCCGCCACCCGTTACGACTGCCGCCTTGCCACTGATATCTGTCATTTTCGCGCTTCCTCCGGGTCGATGTTGTTGTTGCGCGCCACTATGCACAGGCCGGCGCGCTTGCCAATCGCCACGGCATTATCCGTTTCGTCAGGGGGTCGGATCGGATAGTCTGCTTCAAATAACGCGGCGGCTAATAGACAGCACTGTTGATTAGCGATACGATACGATCAAATGATTCGAGTAACAGAGAGAGTGACCATGGACTGTACCGCAACCGCTGTTCCGCCGCGCGAGGAGATCGATATCCCGGCGCTGCGCGCGAAGTATTATGTCGAGCGTGACAAACGGCTGAACCCCAAGGCTGGGGCGCAATACATCAATGACGGGCCGGGCGACCTGCACGACCTTTATAACCACGATCCGCACATGCCGGTGAGCCCACGCGAGGCCATCATCGAGGATCTCGATGTCGCCGTGCTCGGCGCCGGGTTCTCCGGGGTGATGGCGGCATATTACCTGAAACAGCAGGGCATCACCTCGTTCCGCAACATCGACCACGCCGGCGATTTTGGCGGAGTGTGGTACTGGAACCGCTATCCCGGCATCCAGTGCGACAACGAAAGCTATTGCTATCTGCCGCTGCTGGAGGAAACCGGCTTCATGCCCTCGCGCCGGTTTGCCCCGGGGCCAGAGATCATGGGCTACATTCGCCTGATGGCCGAAAAGCACGGCTTTGCTGACAATGCACTGTTCCACACTCTGATCACTTCGCTGGTCTGGGACGAGACGATCCAGCGCTGGCATGTAAAAACCGACCGCGGCGACGACATCCGCGCGCGGTTCGTCATCATGGGCCAGGGCGTGCTCAACATGCCCAAATTGCCCGGGATCAATGGCATCGCCAAGTTCAAGGGCAAGATGTTCCACACCTCGCGCTGGGAATACGATTACACCGGCGGCTCTTGCGATAACCCGGTGCTGGCGGGGCTGAAGGACAAGCGCGTTGCCATCGTCGGCACCGGCGCGACTGCCATCCAGGCGGTCCCCCACCTCGCCGAATACTGCAAGGAACTCTATGTCGTTCAGCGCACGCCGAGCTGCGTCGATACCCGGCCAAATCCGCCGACCGACGAAGGCTGGATGAAGAGCCTGAAGCCCGGCTGGCAGGCGGAACGCATCGCCAATTTCCAGCGCTTCGCCCAGGAAGTGCCACTGCCCGGCGAGGCCGATCTGGTCTGCGATTTCTGGACCGAGATTAACCGCAACCTGGCCGCGTGGAACGCTGCCGAACCGATGACTTCGGGCACCATGGAGGAATTCATGGAGCGGCGCGAAGTGGTCGACTATCAGGTGATGGAGCGCTTCCGCCGCCGGGTCGACGAAGTGATCAAGGACCCGGAAAAGGCCGAGCGGCTCAAGGCCTATTACCGCTTCCTGTGCAAGCGGCCGCTCTCAAGCGACACGTTCTATCCCTGCTTCAACCAGCCCAACGTGCACCTTATCGATACTTCAGAAACGCAAGGCCTGGAGCAAATCACCGAGACCGGCTTCCGCCAGCAGGGCGTCGATTACGAGGTTGACTGCATCATCTTCGCCTCGGGCTTCGAGGTCTCCAGCGAGCTCGAAAAACGCTGGGGCTTCGAGGCGATTGACGGCCGGGATGGCCTGTCGCTCTATGATTTCTGGCGCGATGGTCCGCACACCTTCCAGGGCAACATGGCGCGCGGCTTCCCCAACCTGTTCGTCATCGGCTATATTCAGGGCGCGCTCAACGGATCGGTGACCGAGCAGTTCGGCAAGCAGTGCGAGCATTCGGCCTATATCGTCGCCGAGACGCTGCGCCGGGGCATGAAGGTTGCCGAGCCCAGCGCCGAAGCGCAGGCGGCTTATGAGAAGCATTTCGCCGACGTCGAGATGGACACCACCGCGTTCCAGGCCGAATGCACACCCAGCTACTTCAGCAATGAAGGCCAGAAGGGCGCGCCCTGGCAGCTGTTCCGCGCCTATGGACTTGGCTGGAATGCCTTTCAGAAGATGCTCGGTGACTGGCGCGCAGCAGGCAAGCTGGAAGGGCTTGAGCTGAGCTGAACTTGCCTGACAATTGGAGAGAAGAGCCATGAACGAAATGTCAAAAATGGGCCCGGCAGGCGCCAGCGGCAACATCACTGCCGCAGACATGGACGCCGAGCGGCAGGTCACCTATCCGGTCGAGGCCTTCCTTAGCCGCGACTATCTCGAAATGGAAAAGAAGCGGCTGTGGCCCAAAGTCTGGCAGATGGTCGAGCGCGAGACCGACTTGCCCGAGCCCGGCGACTGGCTGACTTACAACGTCGCCGACGAATCGATCATCGTGCTGCGCAAGGACGATGGCTCTCTCCGCGCCTTCCACAACGTATGCCCGCATCGCGGCCGCCAGCTGATTTCCGTGCCTGATGGCGTCCATTCAGTACGCGGCAACAACCGCAAGAATTTCGTCTGCGGCTTCCACGGCTGGACCTATGATCTCGACGGCGCCAACACCTTCATCCTTGATGCGCAGGACTGGAAGGGCGGCCTTACGCCAGAACTCACCTGCCTCTCAAGCGTCAAGGTCGATGTCTGGGGCGGCTATATCTATATCAACATGGACCCGGAATCGGTGCCCCTGAAGGAGTGGATGGGCCGCGCCGGGGAAATCCTCGAGCATTTCGAGCTCGACAAGATGCGCTACAAGTGGCGCCAGTGGTCGGTTTATCCGTGCAACTGGAAGACCGCGATTGAGGCATTTCTCGAACCCTACCACGTCGCCGGCACGCATACCCAGCTGCTGGCTTACGGCGACTATTACGCGCTATCGAAGCAGTATGGCCTGCATTCGGTATCAAGCTACGACACCCGCGACAACAAGTTCAAGATGGCCGAAAGCGCAGGCACGACCCGCGCCGGAGTGGGCGAAGATGCCCGCGTTTCAACTTATGAGCTGATCCGCGAGAACTACGAGACGGTCAATTATGCCGCCTCGACCGAGACGCTGGTCAATGCCGCCAGCCGCCTCAAGGACGAACTGCCTGAGAGCGCAACGCCCGGCGAAATCATCGCCCACTGGATGAAGAGCGCCAAGGCCGACGATGCCGCGCGCGGGGTGATCTGGCCCGAAGTGCCGCCGGCAATCAAGGGCGAATCAGGCCTCGCATGGGGGCTGTTTCCCAACCAGAACATCCTCCACGGCGAGACTTTTGTGCTGGGCTATCGGGTGCGCCCATTCGGCGACGACCCCAACAAGTGCATTTTCGAAGCCTATGCACTGGAACGCTTCCCGCCGGGCGAAGAGCCCAAGACCGAATGGGTTTCGCCCGAAACCACCGCAGACAACTGGGGCTCGGTGCTGATGCAGGACTTCGGCAACATGGAATTCGTTCACAAGGGCATGAAGAGCAGCGGCTTCCGTGGGCCCATGCCCAATCCGCATCAGGAGCAGAAAGTCATCAACCTGCACCGCAATCTGGCGGATTTCATAGGGATGAGCGTTCCCAGGCTGGGTTTTCCGGAGGCAAAATGATCTAGTTCCTCCCCCTTGATGGGGGAGGGATACGAAGGCTTGGCCACGAAGTGGTTTAGCCGAAGTTGGGTGAGGGTGTGCTCTCGGCACGGACCAGCTCATTCGGCGCGCTCACCCCCGTCCAGCGCCTAACCCTTGCAGGGGTAAGACTGCGTATCCTTCCCCCCATCAAGGGGGAAGGGAAGCGCTGATGTCTAATTCAGGCCACGACCCCGCCGGCCCGTAACGCGGCAATCTGCTCGGACGACAGCTCCAGCACTTCGCGCAGGATCGCATCGGTATGCTGGCCCAGCACCGGCGGCGCGGCGGGCGACGGCATTGCCTCGTCGAACCTGAACGGGCGGCTGACGATGGGTATCGTGCCCAAGGCGGCATGCTCCACCTCCACCACCATCTCGCGGTGACGGGTTTGCGGCGAATCCAGCGCTTCGAGCAATTTCAGGATCGGCGCGTGCGGCACCTCGTGGGCGGTGAACACTGCGACCAGCTCGGCAACCGTGCGGGTGGCCGTGAACGCCGTGACAATCGCGTTCACTTCCTCGCGCGCGTCGCGACGCTTTTCGAGACTGTTATAGCGCGGATCGTCGGTCAGATCGGGGCGTTCGAGGGCCTCGCAGATCTTGCCCCAGAACGAAGGCGTCAGGCAGGCAATGACAATCGCGCCATCGGCGGCGGCAAACGTGCCATAGGGCACGAGATACTGGTGCTGTGAACCGGTCGGCTCGGGATCCTTGCCGGTGAAGAAAGCGAGCTGGGCAAAATAGCCGAGCATGCCCTGCAGGCCATCGACCAGACTGATATCGATGTAGCGCCCGCGCCCGGTGCGGGTGCGTTCAAACAGCGCGCCGAGAATGGCAATCGGCCCGTTAATGCCGCCAGCCAGATCGCCCAGCGGGAGACCCAGCTTGGTCGGCAACCGCCCCGGCTCGCCATTCAATGAAAATGCGCCCGACATGGCCTGAAGCACGATGTCGAAGCTGGGATTGTCCTTCAGCGGCCCGGTCTGGCCATAGCCCGAGATCGAGCAATAGATCAGCGCGGGATTGATCGCGGAAAGCACATCATAGCCCAGCCCCAGCCGGTCCATCACGCCGGGGCGGTAGTTCTCGACCACCACGTCGCACTTCGCCGCAAGGTCCTTGACCAGCGCAAGGCCCTCTGGAGCCTTCAGGTCAACGACAATGCTTTTCTTGCCGCGATTGATGCTGAGGAAATAGTGGCTCTCGCCGCCGCGAACCGGCGGGAAACCGCGCGTCTCATCGCCCACACCGGGCGGCTCGATCTTGAACACTTCTGCGCCCAGATCAGCCAGCGCGAGGCTTGCAGCGGGCCCGGCAAGCACGCGCGTGAAATCGAGCACGCGGATGCCGGCGAGCGGGCCGGGATAGGAGGGAGAATTGGTCATTGCATGCCTGTAGCAAGCCCCTCCCCGCGAAGGGAGGGGCTTGAAAGATCAGGCCTTGCTCGGCAGCTGCGCCACCGAAGTGCCGAATGCCGAAAGCTCGCCGCGGTGCGTCGTCGCCTTCTGTTCGACTTCGACGTACTTCTTGCCGTTCTCTTCGAACTTGCGGATCACGGTGCCGTCGATGAACAGCACGTCGCCATCGGGATTGTGGCGGCGGATCTGGCAGCCGGTCTTGTGCAGGAAGCCATCATCACCGATCCAGTTGGTCATGTGATGCGTCAGCCAGGAGTTGCGCTCTGGACCGTAATCGTAGGCACCCGGTGCGCCGACTTCGAGCGCGAACTCTTCGTCCCAGTGAACGCGCTCGGGGCAATCGGGCACATTGAAGCGGTTCTTGATGGCGAGGCCCGGGTGAGCCTGCTGCATCTTCCAAGCGAGCTTGTTTGCGCGGATGTAAAGCCCGCCCCAGCCCTGTGCGTAGCAGATGAAGCCCGTGACCGTCATCGGCCCCTTGACCATGCGCGGAAGCACATCGCCGACATTGACATCTTCCCAATAGCGGGGTGTCGCGCCGCGCACTTCTTCGCCAGCATAAAGGTCCGAATATTCGGCCAGCTGCTCTTCGGTGAAGGGCTCAACGCGGCCGCGCGCTTCGGTGTACTTGGTGCCGCGCTCGCGGGCTTCGTCGCGGTCGGTGCGGAACACCCATGAGTCAGCCTCGGCCACCAGATCGCCGTGCTGGTTGAAGAAATTGACGTGGTAGATCTGCTGGAACGAACGCCCGGCGAACTTGGTCTGATGCTCGACCAGATCCTTGAGGTGCGCATCGGTGGTGATCACGTCATTGCGCAGCACCGGCTTGTGCCAGGTCCAGTCGGCACCGGCCCACATCGCGTGGACGCCCGAAAGGCCGCCGCAATAGCC
>JANOBA010000031.1:0-3770 GCA_031411415.1 Novosphingobium sp. | reverse complement strand
AGCTCGTGCACCACCACCAGCGGCCCCAGCATCAGCAGGAAGGCAGCGACAGTCATCAACAGCGAAGGCGATTCTAGCATTTCAGGCTGATTCCATCAGTGCACGCGCCCGGACCCTGGCCTCCGCATCAATGGCGATGACATCGCCAAGCGAAGCCGGGGCCGCCGGGGCATAGCGCGCCAGCACGTGTGCCACATTATGCGCAATGCGGGTGAATGAAATCTGACCGGCGAGGAAAGCCGCTACGGCCACTTCATTGGCGGCATTAAGCACCGCTGGCGCTGCGCCGCCGGCCTCTGCCGCCTCGCGCGCGAGGCGGGTTGCGGGAAAGCGCTCCTCATCGGGCGCGCGGAAAGTCAGCGTGCCGATGGCCGCAAGGTCAAGCGGCTCACACGGCGTATCCATACGGCTCGGCCAGGCCAGCGTCGAGGCGATGGGCACGCGCATGTCGGACGGGCCAAGCTGCGCCAGTGTCGAGCCATCGCGGTATTCGACCATCGAATGGACGATGCTCTGCGGGTGGACGATGATGCGCAGCTTATCGAGCCCCACCGGGAACAGGTGCCAGGCCTCGATCAGCTCCAGCCCTTTGTTGAACATCGTGGCGGAATCGACGCTGATTTTCGCGCCCATATCCCAGTTGGGATGCTTGACCGCCTGAGCCGGGGTGGCCTGTTCGAGTTGGGCCTGCGTCCAGTCGCGGAACGGGCCGCCGCTGGCCGTCAGCGTGATCCAGCGGACGTGATCGAGATCGTTGCCGGCGAGGCACTGGAAGATAGCGTTATGTTCGGAATCAACCGGAAGCAGCGTCGCGCCGTGACGTTCGACCGCCTCGATCAGCACGTCCCCTGCGGAAACCAGCGCTTCCTTGTTGGCGAGGCCGATGGTACCGCCTTGTTCGACTGCCGCCATCACCGGCGCAAGGCCAGCGCAGCCGACGATCGCGGCAATGGTCATGTCGGCGGGGCGGGATGCGGCCTCGATCAGCGCAGACGCGCCGCCAGCGGTGTGGATATTGGTTCCCGCCAGGGCTTCGCGCAGCGCGGGAAGCTGGCTCTCGTCGGCCACCACGGCGATCTCGGCGGAAAATTCGCGGGCCAGCTTCGCAAGGTCGGGCACGTTGGAATTGGCCGTCAGCGCGACCACGCGCCACTTGTCCTTCTCGCGCCGGATCAGATCGAGCGTGGAAGCGCCAACCGAACCGGTCGCGCCGAGGATGGTGATCGAGCGGGTCATGCGGGGCTCGGCAACAGCGAACCGCCGCCTGCAAGCGTGGAGCCGGCCAGCAGCACCGCGGCAAGGCCAAGCGCGAAGAGCACCGCGATCAAGCCGTCAACCCGGTCAAACAGCCCGCCGTGGCCGGGAATGAGATTGCCGGAGTCTTTGACCCCCGCACGGCGCTTCATCCAGCTTTCAAAGAAATCGCCCGCCTGCGCGATCACCGCGATGACCGCGCCACCTGCGAATATGACCGGAAGATAGTTATCCGTCGCAGTATTTTCGCCCGGGAGCCGCGCTGCCAAAGCCAGAACCGCGCCTGCGGCAATCATGCCGCCGCCAAGCCCCGCCCAGGTTTTCGATGGACTGATCGACGGGGCTATTTTTGGCCCTCCTATCGCCCGCCCGGCAAAGTAGGCGCCGATATCGGTGGCGATCACTGGCAGCACGACCAGCAAGACGCCCAGCAGGCCCATGCCTGGCGCATTGCGCAAAAACAGCAACGTGGCCGCCGCCAGTCCAAAATAGACAATCCCGCCCAGCGACCAGAGCACCCTTCCGCCAACCGACGCAGAAATCAGCTGCGCCAGCTTTTGCCACTCATAGAACGCTCCAAAAGCCACAAGTCCGACAAAGCCCATCCAGGCCCAGCCGCCCAGCCACAGCGCCGTGCCGGCAACTGCGAGCATGACAACTGCCGATGCCGAGCGCACGCCGAGATCAGATTTACCGCCCACCATAGCGCCGCTCCCTTCCGGCAAAAACGGCCATGGCCTCCGCCAGATGCTCCGGCGTGAAGTCCGGCCACAGCACATCGGTGAACCACAGTTCGGCATAGGCCGCTTGCCACAGCAGGAAATTGGACAGGCGCACTTCGCCCGAAGTGCGGATCAGCAGGTCGAGCGGAGGCATGCCGGCGGTATCGAGTTCGGCCGAGATGGCATCGACGCTCACCGCGCCTTTCGCCGCAGCCTTGGCCGCCGCGCGGGCAATCTCGTCCTGCGCACCATAATTCAGCGCGATGGCCAGAAGCACACCAGTGTTGTCCGCCGTCTCGGCAAGCGCCTTGTCGACCAGCGCCGCCACATCGGCGGGAAAAGCCGAATGATCGCCGATGATCCGCAGGCGCACGTTGTTGGCCTTGAATTCTTCCAGATCGCTCAGGATGAACCGCTTCATCAGCGCCATCAGCGCCGAAATCTCGTCCTCGCTGCGCTGCCAGTTCTCGGTTGAGAAGGCATAGAGCGTCAGCGCTTCAAGGCCGACATCTTGCGCCGCACGCGCCACACAGCGCAACGCCTCCACGCCGCGCCGGTGCCCTTCCGCGCGCGGCAGATGACGCCGCTTCGCCCAGCGGCCGTTGCCATCCATGATGATGGCGACATGGCGTGCCTGTGTCACTGCCCCTCCGACCAGCCATCCTGAACCACCCAGAAAGTCACTGGGTCAGGATTTCCTTTTCCTTGTGCGATGCCGCCTCGTCCGCCGCCTTGATCATCTCATCAGTCAGCTTCTGCACTTCGGTTTCGGCACGTTTGCGATCGTCCTCGGAGATTTCCTTCTTGTTCTCGTCGGCCTTAAGCATTTCCATGCCATCGCGCCGCACGTTGCGGATGGCGATGCGCGCGGCCTCGGCATATTTGCCCGCCAGCTTGGCCAGTTCCTTGCGGCGATCTTCGGTAAGGTCAGGGATCGGCAGACGGATGTTGTTGCCATCGTTGATCGGATTAAGCCCAAGCCCCGCCGAACGGATCGCCTTTTCGACCGGTCCGATGTTGTTCTTGTCCCACACCTGCACCGAGAGCAGTCGGGGCTCGGGCGCGGAAACCGTCGCCACCTGATTGAGCGGCATCTGCGCGCCATAAACCGTGACCGTGATCGGATCGAGCAGCGCGGTGTTGGCGCGCCCGGTGCGCAGGCCGGAAAGGTCGCTCTTGAGCGATTCCACCGCGCCAGTCATCCGGCGCTCGAGGTCGGCTTTGTCGTATTTTGCCATGTCTCAGGCCCCCTTTTGAACTGTGGTCTGCACGCCTTCGCCCGCCAGCACCCGGGCAAGATTGCCGGGCTCGCGGATCGAGAAGACGATGATCGGAATGGCATTGTCGCGGCACAGCGCCACGGCGGAGGCGTCCATGACTTTCAGGTTTTTCGCCAGCACCGTGTCATAGTCGACCGTATCATAACGCTTGGCCGCCGGATTGGTTTTGGGATCGCTGTCATATATCCCATCAACGCTGGTGCCCTTGAGCAGCGCATCGCACTGCATTTCCGCCGCGCGCAGGGCCGCGCCGCTGTCAGTCGTGAAATAGGGAGCGCCGACGCCGGCAGCAAAAATTACCACGCGGCCCTTTTCAAGATGCCGCTCCGCGCGGCGGCGGATCACCGGCTCGCAGACCTTGTCCATCTCGATATCTCGCATTATTGGTCTTGTCCGGCGCGAATGCCGATAAGCGATTAGCCGCTTGCGCGGCGGGTTCCTAGCCATGTCCTCACCAGCCAAAAAGCTCGATCCATTGCCCGATGTTCAGCAGCCGCGCATGCGCCTCCGCCAG
>JANOBA010000030.1:0-9960 GCA_031411415.1 Novosphingobium sp. | reverse complement strand
CGCACCGGCTTTGCCGACGGCATCCAGATATACCGCGATATGGACCCCGCGATCCGCAAGAAGGCCGAGGGGCTGAGCGTGCTCTACAACCTTGACCTGCGTTATGGCGAGCAGCGCTTTGGCTTGCCCGCGAACTTTCGCGTGATCCGCAACCATGACAGCCCGCTGCATGAAATCACCAAAAACGATCCCTGCTCGATCCACCCGATCCTGTGGACGCGCGACAGCGGCGAACCGGTGTTCCACATGACTCCCTATGGCGCACGCGGCATCGCCGGCAGCCGCCGGGAAGAAGACTTCGAATTACTGGCGGAAATCTGGGATGAGGCGATGCGGGTGATCCAGCCCTATCACCACGTCTGGCACGAGACGGACATGGTGCTGTGGGACAACTGGCGCGTGCTGCACGAGGCGTGTGGCAGCAACCCGGCGGAAGAGCGCATCGTCCACCGCACGACAATCAAGGGCGACTATGGCCTCGGCAGTTTCGAGGCAAAAGCGGCGGCCTGAGCGCACCATTGCTAAAATTCCTCCCCGTTTTTGCGAAGCACAAATGGGGAGGATCATTCGCCTTGGCGGCTGGTTAAAGCCCCAGCACTTTCGCGGCATTGTCGTGCAGGAATTTCGGCCAGACTTCGTCCTTGAAGGGCACCTGGTCCATCTCGGCAAAAATCCGCGTCAGCTCCAGCCCCATCGGGAAATAGCCGCCGTAGATCACTTTGTCGGCGCCGCGCGAGTTGGCGAATTTGATGATTGCCGCGGGCCAGTATTTCGGCGCGAAGGCGCTGGTTGAGTAATAGAGGTTGGGCCATTTCAGCAGCAGCTTGACCGCCAGATCGACGTCCGGTTCTGCCCCGTGGCGCATCACAACTTTCAGCTCGGGCAAGTCGTATGCCACTTCGTCCAGATGGCCGACCCATTGCGGCTGCATCGGAATGCGCGGGCCGGGAACCCCGACATTGATGAATATCGGCAGGTCCAGCTCGATGCATTTGGCATAGATCGGATAGGCGAGCTTGCTGTTGATCGGCACCGGCGGCTGCTGGCCAGATGGGAAAAAGCTGACCCCCTTAATCGTGCCCTCGGAATGTTCGCGCGCGATCAGACGCACGGCATCCATGCCCTGATTGGGATTGACCGAGCGGATTGCGACGAAACGATCGGGATGACGCCGCATCGCCTCTTCGGCGCGGTCGTCGCTCATGTGGATCACGCCGATGGCAATGTTGTGGGCGTCCATCTGCGCCAACGTTTCGGCGATGGAATCGAGCCGGTTGTCGCCCGCGCCGATTTCGTCCGGAATGTCCTTGAACATGTATTCCGCCGGGTGGCGCTTCCAGTCGCCCTTGGTGCTGGCGACGCCCATCTGGTGGGTGTCCCGAAAGCCGATCAGTGTGTCGATCGCGGCAATATCGCGCGGGCGGGGCATAAGGGTAGTCCTTTCAGCTTGCGAGTCAGGCCGGGGTAATGCAACAGGGTATGTGTATTGGCAAGCATGGCTTCCGGAGCGCACAGTGAACTTCGATTACACCGATGACCAGAAGGCGCTGAAGGACGAGGCGCGCAAATTTCTTTCCGCTGTAGCCCCGATCACCGTCGCGCGCGGGGTGCTCGATGCGCCAGAAGCGGGCCACGACGCAGGCCTGTGGGCGCGGATCGGCGAACAGGGCTGGTGCGGCGCGGCGATTCCGGAAAGCTATGGCGGGCTGGAGCTGGGCTATGTCGAGCTGTGTGCGCTGGCCGAGGAACTGGGCCGGGCGGTTGCGCCGGTGCCGTTTGCCTCCAGCGTCTATCTGTTTGCCGAGGCTTTGCTGGTGGCGGGCACTGAAGAGCAAAAGGCCGAGTGGCTGCCCAAGGTGTCCACTGGCGAGATGATCGGGACTTTGGCGGTCACTGAGGGGCCGGGGGTGCTGTGGGGAGCGCTGCCGTCAACGTGGTTCGAGAATGGCGCGTTGTCGGGCGTCAAGCTGCCGGTGACTGACGGCATGGCGGCGGACCGGGCGGTGGTGCTGGCGAATTCTGACGAAGGACTCCGCTTGTATCTGGTCGACCTCACTGGACCGGGGGTGACTCGCGAAATGATCTCGACGCTCGATCCGACCAGAGGCGCCGCGCGGATTACTTTCGCAAATGCTCCCGCCCAGCCGCTTGCGCCCGGTGATGGGCCCGATCAACTCGCCCGCATTCACGATCGCGCCGCCATCCTGCTCGCTTTCGAAGCGCTGGGCGGCGCGGATCGCGCGCTGGAAATGGCGCGGGACTATGCGCTGGAGCGCTATGCGTTCGGCCGGCAAATCGGCTCCTATCAGGCGATCAAGCACAAGTTGGCCGACGTTTTCGTGCGCAATGAAGTCGCTCGCGCCAATGCCTATTATGGCGCCTGGGCGCTGGCCAGCGATGCGCCGGAATTGCCGGTGGCAGCTGCTGCTGCCCGCGTTTCGTCCTCGGCGGCCTATTATCTGGCGGCGAAGGAAAACATCCAGACCCATGGCGGCATCGGCTTCACCTGGGAGGCGGACTGTCATTTCTTCTATCGCCGCGCCCGCCATCTCAGCCTGATCATTGGCGCGCCGCGGGACTGGAAACGGCGCCTAGCGGACCGGCTGGAAGACCGTCTGGCGATGGAGAACCAAACTTTAGCGGAAGAGAGGGCATGAATTTCGAGGACAATCCGCACGAAGCGGCATACCGGGGCAAAGTGCGCAGCTGGATCGTGGCCAACCGCCCCGACATGTCGCACCTCTCGCCAGAGGAAAACCGCAACTGGCACCCTGCGCACAAGGAAGTCGCGCGGGCCTGGCAGGCCACCAAGGCTGATGCCGGCTATGCTTGCCTTTCGTGGCCCAAGGAACGCGGCGGGGCGGGCGGCACCCAGATCGAGGAGGCGATCTTCAATCAGGAAGAGGCGCGCGCCGGCATCCAGTTCACCTATTTCATGACCGGACTGCACATGCTGCTGCCGGCGATGATGGAATACAGCACAGACGAAGCTTCGCTCGCGCGCGTGCCGCCCGCCGTGCGCGGTGAGGAAATCTGGTGCCAGCTGTTTTCCGAACCCTCCAGCGGCTCGGATTCGGCAGGCATCCGCACGGCTGCGGTGGCGGATGGAGGCGACTGGGTCATCAACGGCCAGAAAGTCTGGAACAGCGGCGCGCAGATTGCCGATTATGGCATGGTGGTCGCCCGCACCGATCCTTCAGTGGCCAAGCACAAAGGGCTGACCGCCTTCTGGCTCGACATGAAAACCCCGGGTGTGGAAGTCCGCCCGATCCGCATGATGTCGGGCGATAACGAGCTCAACGAGGTGTTCCTCACTGACGTGCGCATTCCCGGAAACCAGCGCGTTGGCGAGGTTGGCGGCGGCTGGAAAGTCATCATCTCGACCCTGATGAACGAGCGCGCGGCGCTGGGTTCGGGCACTGGGCTGAGTTGGCGCGACGTGATCGCGCTGGCGAAGCAGGTGCCGAGTTTTGACGGCACCGCAATGGACGATCCGGCGTTCCGCGAATGGCTCGCCGATCTCTATATTGATGCCGAGGCGATCCGCCTGCTCAGCTTCCGCACGCTGACCGCGCTGAGCCACGGCAAGATGCCGGGGCCGGAAGGTTCGGCGGGCAAGCTGCTGTGGTCGGGCCTCGGTGCCAACCTGTCATCACAGGCGATCGATATTCTGGATCACGGCGGTTTGATCGATGATCCCGCACTGGCCCTGGCGAACGGCGCATTCCAGCACCGTTTCCTATGGGCGCCCGGGCTCAGGCTTGGCGGCGGCACGGACGAAATCATGAAGAACATCATTGCCGAGCGGGTGCTCGGGCTGCCCGGCGATGTCCGGGTGGACAAGGATGTGCCCTTCCGCGACATTCCGCGCGGAAGATAGGGCGGGTGGTGAGGAGAAAGCTATGACCATGACATCACACAGCGCTGATCGCGGCTATGCCAGCCTGCCGATCCCCTTTGGCTGGTTTGGCGTCGCCATGTCCGACGAGATCGCAGTGGGCGACATTCGCACGCTCAAGTATTTCGGCGCAGAATTCGTCGTCTGGCGCGGTGAAGACGGGATGCTCAATGCGGTCGATCCCCATTGCCCGCACCTTGGCGCCCATCTGGGGGTGAACAGTTCGGTTCAGGGCAACGACCTGCGCTGCGCCTATCATCACTGGAAGTTCAACGGCGAAGGGCAAGTCACCCATATCCCCTATAACGACCACATCCCGCCCCAGCTCAAGCGCGGTTGCCTGCCGACATGGCCGGTCGAGGAAAAGGATGGCGTGGTCTTTGTCTGGTATCATCCCAATAAGGCAGCGCCCAAGTGGGAGGTGGCGGGGCTGCCGCCGTGTCCCGATGGTGGAACCTGGGTGGAAAGCGAGCGGCACGAGTGGCTGATCGCTATCCACGTTCAGGAAATCACCGAGAATGGTCAGGACTACAAGCATTTCAACGCGGTTCACGGCGTTCCCGGCCCGCCCGAGGGTGATTTCACGCTCGATGGCTGGGTGCGGCGCAACACCGTGACCGCCGAAATGAACACCCCGCGCGGGCCGATGACCGGAATTATCGACGCCATCGCCACCGGCCCCGGCCAGTCGATCACAGAGTTCACCGATGTCTGCAATGTCGTCATGGCGCAGGAAGTGACCCCGATTGACGCCGAGCATACCCATCTGCGCTGGCAGCTCTATCATCCCGCTGGCATCAGCGACGGCAAAATGCGCGTCACCAAGGCGCGGATGCGTGATCTGGTCAAGCAGGTGAACCAGGACATTCCGATCTGGAATAACAAGATCTATCGCACCGAGCCCATGCTGGTGAAAGGCGACGGTCCGATGCTGGCCTATCGCCGCCAGTATGAGCGGTTTTACCAGTTCGATGCGGATGAGCCTGAGGGGGCAGGGCTGGCGGCGTGAATTAAAAGATCGAGATTTCACGCAGAGACGCAGAGAGCGCAGAGTAGTAACGCTTGCGGCGAAGCCGTTTAATCATTCGGCGCTTCCGCAGAAGGCAGTGCGGGGATCAGGCGCCTGCGGCGCGTCAAGCTCCTCTGCGTCTCTGCGCGCAAATAGTCATCCGGCGGCGTGCCCGGACCTAACGCCAAAGGCCCTTCGACAGGCTCAGGATGACGCGAACGGGCTGGTGGCCGGCGCGGGGGTGCCTGACGCGACAGGCTTGGCTGACAAATCCTTGGTTGCGAATGGCCGGGAAAGCGGACTTTGCGGGGGGACTTTCCGGCTCGGCCCTGGGTCACGAAGCGGCGACGGTCAGGGCTCGCAGGTGCCCGTCAGCCATGGGGGCATACCCCCAATTTCTGCCCCGGAGATCGCCGGGGACTCCTCGTGTTCCGATATGCGCGGACGCTTCCGCTGAGGGAGCACCGGCCACCGCGCGGGAGAGGAAGAGCGAAGCGCTTCACCGCCTCCCGCACCCGTCGCTGGTTGTTGGATTGCTCCAACGGGGCAGCGTATAACCGATATGGTTCAAATTGTCAAGTGTGCCCGAACGCGCGCCAAAACGAAAAATGGGGCCGACATTGCTGCCGACCCCACTATCGCCTGCACCGCGTGCGGCCAACTGAAGGTTGTTCTCAGGCTTTCCGGCGTTTCACCCGGCCGCTGTGATGCGCATCGAGCCTCCTCGAGTGCACGGGACACCGGGGTGCTTTGCATCGTGATGCTCGTCGCATCGGGCCTGACCTTTTCCGGCGTGAGCCTTCCCGGGTCATTGATTGTATGCCTGTCTGCCCAGCCTGCCCTTGCGCCTTGCGGTGCGCGGGTAGGCTGCAACCATTGACCAGCGCCGTGGCACCAGCGTGCGGTCCCGTCAGGCGGTCGGATCGACTTCAGGGAAGTCTTTCCTTCCACCTGGCGGTTCCAAGGGCCGCCCCACACCTTTCCGGCTGACCTGCCTGGGTCTTGCAACCCCGCACTGCCTACCGGCGTCCTTCAGGTGCTTGGGCTCTGCCTTGCTTCCAAACCTTGCGGCCCTTCTGCGCGGCTTTGCTTTCGCTCCCTCCGGCTCGCCTGGAGCCTGCCGATAGCATTGCGCCTCTCACTGCATCTGCGGTTCGCGAAAGCTTCTCCCGAAGGGTCTGCTCTGCGTGTTTTCCGACGCTGCTGCGGGCATCGCTGCCATCTCAATCAGGTTGAGTTTCTCCATTAACTTTCAGGTGGTTAGACCCGGAAGCTGAGGGGATATCTTCCCTTTCGACAAGCCAAAGCTGCGCCGCAAAAGTGAGTCGCGCAAGCGAAAAATGCGGGGGTAAATCGCATTTTTTCGCCGGGGCGGTGGACAAGTCCGGGATAACCTGTGGAGCGCCTTTATAAGCGGCTGACAGGCCTGATTCTTATCAGCTTCTCTGCGAACCGGGTTAGCGATCCCGCTGGGCCAGCAGGCGGAGCCGGAGGGCGTTCAGCTTGATGAAGCCCGCCGCGTCCTTCTGGTCATAGGCGCCGGCGTCGTCCTCGAAAGTCACGTGGCGCTCTGAATAGAGCGAATTGGGCGATTTGCGCCCGACCACGCTGGCCGAGCCCTTGTAGAGCTTCAGCCGCACGGTGCCCGAAACTTTGACCTGGCTGTGATCAATCGCCGCCTGCAGCATCTCACGCTCAGGGGCGAACCAGAAGCCGTTGTAGATCATCTCGGCATATTTCGGCATCAGCTCATCCTTCAGATGCGCCGCGCCGCGATCCAGCGTGATCGATTCGATGCCGCGATGCGCGCGGGCATAGATTTCGCCGCCCGGCGTCTCATACATGCCGCGGCTCTTCATGCCGACGAAGCGGTTCTCGACGAGGTCCAGCCGGCCGATGCCGTGCTTGCGGCCAAGTTCGTTCAGCGCGGCGAGCAAAGTCGCGGGGCTCATCGCCACGCCATTCAGCGCCACGCCATCGCCGCGCTCGAAATCGACCGTGATGTATTCCGGCGCGTCGGGTGCGTCTTCGGGGTTGACCGTGCGGCTATAGACATAGTCCGGGGTCTCATCCCACGGATTTTCCAGCACTTTACCCTCGCTGGAAGTATGCAGCAGGTTGGCATCGGTGGAAAACGGACTTTCGCCGCGCTTGTCGGTGGGCACCGGAATCTGGTGCTGTTCGGCCCAGGCGATCAGCGCGGTGCGGCTCGTCAGCTCCCACTCGCGCCAGGGGGCGATGACCTTGATGTTCGGGTCGAGCGCATAGCAAGACAGCTCGAAGCGCACCTGATCGTTGCCCTTGCCGGTCGCGCCGTGGGCGACAGCATCGGCGCCGGTTTCATGCGCGATTTCAACCAGACGTTTGGAAATCAAAGGCCGCGCAATCGAGGTGCCGAGCAGATAATCGCCCTCATAGCGGGCATTGGCGCGCATCATCGGGAAGACGAAATCGCGGACGAATTCCTCGCGCAGGTCGTCGATATAGATGTGCTTGTCGGGCACGCCCATCAGTTTGGCTTTGGCGCGCGCAGGCTCCAGCTCTTCGCCCTGGCCGAGGTCAGCGGTGAACGTCACTACCTCGCAATTGTAGGTGACTTGCAGCCACTTGAGGATGACGCTGGTGTCGAGGCCGCCCGAGTAGGCGAGAACGACTTTCTTGAATTCAGACATACTGAGTTCCCGAACTGGGGGCAATTCCCGCGGAAAAGGTGCGGAGGCGCGGCTAGCAGGGGCGGGGCGCTATCGCAACTGTTCCCATAGCTGGCCCCAAAGTTGCCAGACGCCCAGGCCAAGAAACAGCAGTGCCGCTGCGGTGCGTGTGGCCTTCAGCGAGACGCGCTTGACCAGCTCCTCGCCGAAGAAAACTGCGGGGGTATTGGCCAGCATCATGCCCAGCGTAGTGCCGGCGGCGACCACCAGCACGCTGTGATATTGCGCGCCCAGAGCAATCGTGGCGACCTGGGTCTTGTCGCCCATCTCGACGATGAAGAAGGCTACCAGCGTGGTCAGGAAGGCGCCGCCGCGCCGTTTGAAGCCTTCTTCGTCATCATCGAGCTTGTCCGGGATCAGCGTCCAGACGGCCATGGCGATGAAGCCCAGCGCCACGGCAATGCGGAACCACGGCGCATCGACCAGCCCGGCGACCTGACTGCCGACCAGCGCGGCGAGCGCATGGTTGGCCATGGTCGCAACCAGAATTCCGCCGAGGATCTGCCACGGCGCGCGCAGCCGGGCGGCGAGCACGATGGCGAGCAGCATGGTCTTGTCGCCGATCTCGGCGAGCGCGACGACGGCAGTGGATGCAAAAAAAGCTTCGATCATGGATTTCTGGCCATGAACAGCACGTCGCGCGGGCTGGGCACCAGATGCAGCCCGGAATCCACCATCAGCGTCTCGCCGCTGGCGAGCCAGCCCTGGGCAAGGAACAACGCAGCCTGCGCCAATTCGTCCGCATCGGTGAGGCGGCCAAGCAGGTTCATCCGCCCGCTTACTTCATGTTCGGTGTCCACCTGATCGTGGCTCGGCAGGCTGGCGCCGGGGGCCAGGCCATAGATGCGGTCGCGCGGGTCAAGTTGAGCCATAGCCATCATTGGAATCGTTGCGGCGAGCGCGTGCTTGCTCATCGTGTAGGAGAGAAAATCGGCGTTGGGGTTGACGATCTTCTGGTCGGTGATCTGGATCACCCGGCGGCCGCCGCTGGCGCGGGCCTGCGCAAAGAACGCCTGCGTCATGCGCACAGGCACTTCGGCGTTGACCGCCATCGCCTCGGCAAAAATCGCCGGATCGAGCTCTTCGGTGGTGTCGAGATGAAACACCGAGGCGTTGTTGACCAGCACTCGCCAGTCGCCCAGCCGCGTGGCGAGGGCGGCGATCATCGCCAGCGCGGCTTCCGCATCGCCGAGATCGCAAGCGACGGCTTCGGCCGAAGGCAGGCTGGCGGCGAGAGTCTCGGCCTCATCATGCGAATCGCGGTGGTGGATGACGACGTGCCAGCCGGCATTGCCGAATGCCGTGGCGATTCCGGCGCCGATCCGCCGGGCGCCGCCGGTGATGAGGACTGCGGGTTGCATTGGCGTGTCCAAGCACAGTGGCGCGGATTTGGAAATGGAGGAATTGCGCTGCGCTTAACCTCCCCCCTTGATGGGGGGGAGGGAAAGCTTAGCGGCAGCGGGCGGTGCTGCGTTCGATCTCGCGCCCGATCAGCGCGCCGCCGACTGCGCCTAGCACGGTGCCGGGAGTGCGATCACCGCGGGTATCGATGGTGCGGCCGACCAGTGCGCCAGCGACGCCGCCGATGAGGAGCCCGGTGGTGCCATTGTTCTTGCGGCAATGGGTGCGCCCGTCTTCGCCACGCCAATAGCGGATGCCATTGTCGGTGGTCTGATAGTGGCGATGGCCGCGCGGGCCGTTGTGGGCCATTGCGGGCACGGCAGTCAGCGTCATTGCGGCCAGAGCGGCGGTGAGAATTGTCTTGCGCATGATTGGTCTCCTTTGAATCTTTGGGCCATTGGGCCGGTGGAAGGCCCGAAAGAGCCTGATCTGGCATAACCCGCGATGAACACATTTGTTCCTCGCGCAGTGCCGCGATGAACGGTGGCCCGGGCGGGATGGAGCGATCCCCGCGTCAGCCCAGAGCGGCTTGCTTCTCGGCATACAGCCGGTCGAGCTCGGCGCGGCTCTTCTTTTCGGCGGCAGTTTTCAGCTGGCCGCAGGCTGCATCGATGTCGCGCCCGCGCGGTGTGCGCACCGGGGCGCTGATGCCGGCATCGAAGATAATCTCGGAAAAACGGCGAATCCGTGCCGGGTCCGAACATTCATAAATCGCGCCGGGCCAGGGGTTGAACGGGATCAGGTTGACCTTGGCGGGCAGCTTGTAGTGCTTGATCAGCCGGATCAGCTCGCGCGCGTCCTCGTCGCTGTCGTTCTTGTCCTTGAGCATGACATATTCAAACGTGATCCGCCGCGAATTGGACGAACGCGGATAGGCGGCGCAGGCTTCGAGCAGTTCCTCGATGCCATATTTGCGGTTGATCGGCACGATTTCGTCGCGC
>JANOBA010000029.1:0-14482 GCA_031411415.1 Novosphingobium sp. | reverse complement strand
GCCGGCATTGGCCATCAGCCATGGGGCGAGCCGGTCCGCCTCGCGTTCGTTACGCCGAACGGTCAGGTAATTGCGGCCATGCGCGTTGTTATCGGCAAAATGTCCGAGGATATTGTGCGCCAGCTCGTGCGCCAGCATGGTTGCGGCCTCGCTATCGTCGCCGTGCTCGCTCATCAACTGGACGGCAACGCGGATGACAAGGCCCTCGCTCATCGCCGCAGTGCCGCTGGAAATCAGGGTGAAACGCGCACGGCAGGCGGGCAGGCCGGCGACGGTGATATTGCGCGGATTTTCGCCGGGGCGCGCAACCCGCAGGGCGAGCAAGCCGCTGCGCGCGAGTTCGGCGTCGACCCGATCATGCAACAGGTCGTGCCAGAACTGCCCCTTTGGCAGGCGCTGGGGCGCGGCCCCGATGCTGGCCCCGCCAATCGCCAGCAGCACATCGCCGGCGCGCAATCCGGCAGCTTCGGCGGGCGAGCCAGCAGCGACTGCCTCGATCGCCACGCCGCTGGAGGCGCCAACGGCGGCGCTGGCGCGGGCGGGTTCCTTGAAACGGTGATAGTCGGTCAGCATCAGGCCGATGCTGCTCTGGCCGCCCGGGCAAAACGCGGCATTAGCGCGCGCCAGCCGCCAGCCCAGCGTCAACAGCCGTGCATCGTGCGCCTGCCAGGCGCGGACGTCGGCGGCGAGGTCAACCGATTGGGCCGCAGCCGGTGCAGGCCCAGCCACCAGCCCAGCCATGGCCAGACCGACTATGCCCAAAAAGGCCGAGAGCAGCAGCAAACGCACGCTGCGGCTCAGCCGCGCACCTTGGCGATGGCTTGCGCCAGCACATCCCGGCCTACCGCGCCAGCGTGGATCTCATCGCCGATCACCCAGCTGGGTGTGCCGTTGAAGCCGAGCTGGCGGGCGAATTCGAGATTGGCCTGAATTTCATGCTCGATCGCGGGGTCGGAAATATCACGCCGCGCGCGCGCCAGATCGAGCCCGGCAGCATGCGCAGCCGCCTCGATTGATGCCGGATCGGGCCGACCAGAGGCATACATCGCGTGGTGGAATGCGGGATAAAGCCCCTGCCGCGCAGCTGCGAGCCCCATGCGCGCCGCATCGGCACTCGCTTCGGAAAGGATCGGTAACTGGCGCACCACCACCTTGAGATCGGCATTGGCCGCGATCAGCGCCGCCACATCGGCCTCACTCTGCTTGCAATAGCCGCATGCGAAATCGCTGAATTCAACCAGAGTGACCTTGCCTTGCGGATTGCCCAGCACCGCGCCGGGAAATGGCACTTCGATATCATCCTGCACGCCGGAAAGCTGCTTGGCGGTCTCGCGCTTCTGGAGGTTTTCCATCGCTTTGGGCAGGATCTCGGGGTTCGCCAGAATATAGTCGTGCACCACTTTCTCGGTTGCCGCCTTGTCGGCTGGAGCACTGCCCCCGCCGCCGCCATACCAGGCCCAGACGCCTGCTCCCGCCACAACCGCGCCCAGCAGCGCGGCGAAGGCCAGACGCCAGGCGCCGCTTACATTTCCGGAATTGTCGTTCATGGCTGCGGCCTACCTGCGTTTGCGGCTTCGTTCAATCGCAGTGCGCGCCTGCATGGCGATATCCTGCGCGCGCAGCCAGTCGGGCGTGCCCTGGGGCAGCGCCGCCTCGGCGGCCTGCGCGCTGGCCATGGCCTCGGGCATGCGCAATTCCATGATCTGCTGCTCGGCGCTGGCCAACCGCGCCCGCGCGATATCGCCATTGGCGGCATAGACCACGCCGAGCTGATACCAGGCGAAAGGATTTTCCCGGTCGCGCGCCACCGCCACCTTGAGCACGCGTTCGGCCTCGGCCATGTTCTTGGGATCTTCACTGGCGATCAGCGCATGGCCGAGCGTGGTCGCGATCAGCGGCTGGCCACCGGAAAGTTCCACCGCGCGACGCAGTGGCACCAATGCTTCGGCCGGTTTGCCTGATTCGAGCAGAATCTGGCCCTTCAGCTCAAGAAAATAGGGATCGCCCGGTGACTTGGCGAGCAGCGCTTCGGTTTCGCCAAGCGCCTTTTCAATATGCGCATCCTTGTGCCAGCCATAGGCCCGGGCATAGCGCGCAGGATCGCCGGTCAGATAGTCGGGATAGGCGGTGAAAGTGTCTTTCGGCTCGGCAAGATAGCCATAGAGCTTGGCCTTTACCCGCTGGAAGCGCGCCTCGATGGCGGGATTGTCTGGCTTGTTCCAGGCCGGATCACGCTCATAGTTGTCCTGCAGAGTGGCAATGCGGTCGCCGGTCATCGGATGGCTGGAATAAAAGACATCTTCGTCTTTGGCGACATAGCCATAGCGGAATTCGAGGTTCTGGAGCTTCTTGAAGAAGCCAAGCGAACCGCGCCCCGAAATTCCTGCGCGGCTGAGAAACTGCATGCCGGCGGCGTCTGCGCTAGCTTCCTGCGCGCGGCTGAAAGCGAGGTATTTGCCCATCGCCGCTTGCTGCCCGGCCATGATGACGGCCATCGCTGCCTCGCCGCCGCCCGCCGCCGCAGCCGCCGCGCCGAGCAGCAACGACAGAATGCTGATCCCCGTCGCCGCTTTGCCGCCGCCATTGTTGATCGCGTGGCCGCCGGTGATGTGGCCCATCTCGTGGGCGATCACCCCCTGCACTTCGGCGGCGCTGCTCGCCGCGTTGATCAGCCCGCTGTTGACATAGATCGCCTGCCCGCCCGCCACGAAGGCATTGACCGAGGGATCGTTGACCAGGACAATATCGACATTGCGCGCTGACAGCCCGGCCGCCGCGACAATCGGCGCGGCAAGGTCTTGCAGCAAGGCCTCGGTTTCGGCATCGCGCAGCACCGATTGCGCAGCCGCCGGCTGACTGGCGACCAACAGCGCGGCAGCGAGCACCTTAAGGCGTGAGCGGATAGGGAGGCGCGAGCGAATAGGGTTAGGCATGGCGCAGCCTAACTGCAGAGGGGGTGAACCCGGGATGAAGCGCGCTGGCCATTGCCGGGTTGTAAGCAAGCCCAAAGCAAAGCGCCACTGCCCCCCGTGAGGAACAGTGGCGCTCTCCTGGTGGAGGTGTGATTTTGCTTCAGGCGATGAGGCGACGCGCCGCGCGTTCGAGCAGCGTGGTATCATCGCCGACTTCGCCCAACAGGACGATTTCGCCGCTTTCCATCCGGCGTGCGACGAGCAGGGTGAACTCGGACCCTTGCGCGGAAATCTCGTCCAGAGGTCGGGCTTCGAGCTTGCGCAACTTGCGCGCGAGCCGTTCGCCCGGATTGCGGGGTGCTTTGGCAACACCGGCTTCGTCGCGGCGCAGCTGGCGTTCGGCCTGGACCACGCCCTTGAGCCCGCCCGGGGCGAACAACAGGTAATTTTCCAACGCACCGCGTTCCAGCCCGATGCGGCCGGCATGAACGAGTGCGGCGGCATATTCGGTGAGCCGGGTCTTGTCGTAATTTGCACCAAACACCAGCTTGACGAGCGGCGTCATTGGCGCGCGTTCCTGCATCGTCAGGCCGGCATCGGCAACCAGTTCGGCATAGCCTAGCGGATCATTTGCGGCGGCCAGCGAGAAATCGTAGGCCCGTCCGATCGCGACATAAAGCGACTGGCGCGTGCGGTCGTCCGAGGTCTGCGCGGCATAGGCAAGCTCGCGCGCAGCGGCGAGCCAGTCCGCCAATCCTGCGGGCTCGGTGCTGCCTGCCTCCGAGACCGCCGCTTCGTCATAGCTGGCATCAAGCTCGGCAAAGCCGCCAAGGTCGAGCGTGTCGCCGTCAAATTCGGCGGGCTGCGCAGCTCTTTCGCCCCAGTCCAAAGCCTCGGGTGGGCGGGCAGGGATCGGAGCAATATTGGTGAGGCTGGCGAAGGAGCCAGTGGCTCGCTCCGGTTCGCTGACGGCTTCGACTTCCGCCGGATTTGACCAGTCGGTGTTGGCGACGAGACCCCGGCGGCGGCGACCGAAAGTCGGCGCGGGAAGATCTTCTTCGGGCAGTTCGGCTGCGGCGGGTTCCGCTGTTTCAGCAGGGATCGACGCTACGGGCCAGACGACTGGGATGTCGTCATCACTGCCGTCATCGCCGTCGTCGATGGTCGACTGTCCGGCGCTGTCGAGCGGGCCGTCGGCCCAGTCGGTCAACGGAACATCGATCCGCGTGGTCTCGGGAGCTGCCAGCAGCGCCTGATCAATCTCGAGCAGCAATTCGTCGGTGGTCTGCTGGTCGGCGATTTCCTTCCAGTTGATCACCCCGAAAATGAAATCGATAGTATCGTCGTCGCTGGAAAACGGCAGGAGGATGCCGCGATACATGATCGCCGCGCCGGTCTGGTTGACGAATTCCGCCTCGAAGCCGATCGGCGCCTGGTTGGCGATGATCTGCAGGTGGTGGTCGGTGATCCGCGAGAGCAGCGAGCGCGAGGGCACATCGGACAATCGGGCAATCGGGCCAACCGTGCCGCATTCGGCAGCCAGCCTGTCGCCAAGGAAGACAATAGCTGGATCATCGATTCCGCAGGAAAAATCGAGCAGGACGCTGTTCGGGCCGAAGTCTGGCAAATTGTCGGGGTCAAGGTCCTCGATCGACGGCAGGTTGCGGTCGGTCAGCAGGCTGGCCCAGAAATTGTAGGCGCGCACCTGCATGCGCCGCTCGTCCTGACCGATCGCGGCAGGCGGCATTTCGCGGTAGTTTTCTTCCTCGCCGCGATCATAACTCGGGCCGTCGTCATCGGGTGATGAGTACCCCGAAAGATTGCCGCGCAACGTGTCCATTTGGCTTCCCCAGTGGCCCTGATCCGGCCGTTCTGGCGCAACGTGGTAAACATCCCGTTAAGTTGCGCCGGAACCATTCAAGGGAATTTACATCGGCGCAATCTCGCCGGTATCGGCATCGACGCGGCCTTCGTCGCGGCCCGGCATCGGGGCAACCACGCGCAGCAGCAGCAAAGTCATCGCCAGGAACAACGCGGCCGCCTGCAGGGCAAACGGCAAGCCGCGCTTGTCCGCCACCAGACCCCAGACATACGAGCCGACGGCCATGCCGCCGAACGTGACCGTCTGGTAGATCGACAGGCAGCGTCCCAGGATGGCATTGGGCGAGCGCAGTTGCATCGCGACATTGACCGTGGTCAGCGCCGCCACCCAAGCCATGCCGGCAAGGAATGTGGCCGGCATGGCCATGACAATGCTTGTTGCATGAGCCAGCGCAAGCTGCGCAGCGACGAAGCCGCCAGTGGCGACCATCAGCACGCGCTCCGTCCCCCAGCGCCGCCGCGCCGGACCGATGACCAGCGCGGCAAGGATCGATCCCACCCCAAATAGTGCCAGCATCGCGCCAAATTGCGTCTCGTTGCCCTTCAGCTGACCTCTCACCACCGCCGGCAGCAGCGCTTGATAGCCGGCAATGCCAAAGCCCAGCACGAGCCCGCGCAGCAGGATGCGGCGCACCGGGGAGGAACCCGCGCAAAACCGGATGCCGGTGGCGATGGCCGGCAGCATCGGATTTTTCTTCGGTGGCGGCGCGGTGGAGCGCCAGCGGGCAACCGCGACAATCAGCGGCGGACGGCAAAAGGCATTGATCGCGAATGCGGCCGAAACCGACCACAGCGAAATTACCAGCCCACCCAGCGCCGGGCCGACCGTGCGCGCCAGATTAAAGGCAATGGTATTCAGCGAGACCGCCTGCGGCAAATCGCGCAGCCCCACCTGTTCGCGCACCGAGGCTTGCCAGGCCGGAGAATTGAGCGCGATGCCGATACCAAGCAGCAGCGTGAGCGCCAGCAGCGGCCAGGGCGTGATCAGGCCTAGCCAGGTGAGCAACGCCAGCAAGGCCGAGACCATTAACATGCTGATTTGCGAGGCCAGCATCACCAGGCGGCGGTTATAATTGTCGGCAATCGCGCCGGCGAACACCCCGACGAGCATGATCGGAATCGTTGCCGAGGACTGGATCAGCCCCAGCATCTGGTGCGACGGCGTCAGGCTGGTCATCAGCCATGCCGCGCCGATGCCTTGCATCGAAGCGCCGAGATTGGCGGAGAGATTGGCTAACCAGATCGAACGGAAGGCAGGATAGGCGAATGGCGCCAGCATGCCGCCGCTCTGGAAATGCCGGTTTGCAGGTTCATTCCCTTCGTCCATGATCAAAGCGGTTAGGCAAGCTCTTGTCTGGCCGCAAGCCCGGCGCTTGCATCACGGCGGGAGAAATCGCCATAAGGATAACCATGCGCGCGCCCCCCAGCCCCTGCGACAGCACCTGCCGCATCGATACTGCCTCTGGCTGGTGCCTTGGCTGCAAACGGACTTTGCGCGAAATCGCCGATTGGCCGATGCTGGCGGCGGCAGAGAAACGCACCTTGCTGACGGTCTTGCGCTCTCGTCAGTAAACCCCGCCAAGCTTGCCGTGATCCCAGCTCACCACCCGCAGCGACGTGAAGCGCAGCGCGACGCGTTTGGCCATCGAGGCGCGCACCTGTTCGCTCATTGGCGCCGAAAGGCTGGCCTGCATCCCGGTACTGGCCTGCACCTGCGCCATGCAGGTGGCGATTTCGGCGGGATCGGTCAGCACCTCGGCATGGCAATAGAGCGCGGCGGATTTCAGCTCGCGATAGGCCGTTCCGCTTTCGACCAGCAGACTGGCGCGCGGATCGCGTTGGAGGTTTTTGACTTTCTGGCTCTTGGCGAAAGTAACGATGATCACCCGGCCCGCTTCGTCCAACCCGTAATTCATCGGCATCGGGTGGGGCATGCCGTCTGGCCCGATGGTGACGAGGATAACCCTGCGCTGCTCCGCCAGATAAGCGGCCAGTTCCCCGTCGGTCATGCGGATAACATCGCGGCGTGATGGCATTCTAACCTCTCCCCATTGTTCCCCAGGGCCCGGCCTGCGGATCGCCGCCCGTAACCAGCCGGCGCAAGGCAGCCCTCGCCAGCCGCTCAACTTCGACCTTGCGCCGTGCGGGGGCAAGGCTGCGGGTGGGCGCTGGCCGGATTATCTCGCCGTCATAACCATCGGCGACGATTACCCCGCATTGATCAGGCAGGAACGCCTCCCCTTCCAGCGGCGCGCTGTCAAGCGCGGGCGGCAGGCCCCAATAGAAGCGGTCGCTGTTTTCGAGGTATTCGATCCATTTGGTGTCCCCAAGCAGGTCGGCGCGGCTGACCTTGATCTCGACGATGATTACCTGCCCCTTGGCATCAATCCCCATCAGATCGGCCCGGCGATTGTTGCGCAGCGGCATTTCGGCGAGGCACCAGATATCGTTGCGGGCAAACAGTCGTGAAATTCCGCGCGCCACGGCATGCGCAGCACGGAGTTCGGCAGCATCGGCAAGTCCAGGATCGGGGAGGTGCGAATCAGTTTCGGCCATGCCCCCTTATTGGGAACATAGAGCGAACCTTCAAGCGCTCACGCGCAGCGCAGCGCTCCGCCCGGCGGCAGCAGCGCGAGCAATGCTTCGCGCGCAGTGCAGAATTCCTGCCACAAGGCCGCAGCCGGCGCGGCCGGATCAACCCCGCGGGCATGGACTGCGAGCAGGGCCGTGATCCCCGGCTCCATTACTGCGGTAAGGTCGGCGAGCGCTTGCTCGGCCAGTTCGGCCCGCCAGCCGCCGCAATCGCGGATGGAGGCAGGAAAACTCCGCATGCGCAGGTCCATCGGCTCCGGCTGGATCCCGGCGAGCGCGGCGACCACGCCGGCCGCGTCATGCAAAGCGGACCACTTCATGCTGAAGGCGCTGGCCGAAGCCTGGCCAAATTGCGCGCGCCCGGCTCCGGGCAGCAGGCTGCCAGAAGCGGACGCAGGGCTGAAGTCTGAGGACTGCACGTTCATGAGCGAAAGCATAACCCCGCCCTGCTTGCCAAATCGCTAATTCAGGTCATTAGCCCGCCCGCTTTGGCCCCTTGGGAATGTCGCGATAGGCCACGCCCTTGTCCGCCGATGATTCGCGCGGCATGCCCAACACGCGCTCGGCGACGACATTGCGCGATATTTCGGTCGTGCCGCCACCGATCGCAGCGGCCTGGCGCAGCAGGAAATTCATCCCCACTGCTTCGGCCGCGCTTTCCTCGTCCTCGTCCCACACGCTGGCACCCGCACCCGCCAGTTCATAGGCGATTGTCGAGCGGCGAATGCTGGCGACAGCGCGGAACACACGGTCGACCGCAGAAAGATCAGTATTGCCCCTGCCCGATGATGCCGCGCTGGCAATGCGGTTTTGCAGCTTCTGGGTGATCAGGCCAAGCGCACGGTGCTCGCCGATCAGCTCGCGCGCTGCCGGATCGCCGAGCCGCCCGGCCTTGCGCGCGATGCCCACGGTCGATGGCTCGTGCGGCGAGGCCTTCTGGCCGCCGATGGGGTGAGTGACATAGGGCGAATTGTGCCCCAGCCGCTCGTGATACATCCAGCGCTGGCCAATGGTCCAGCCGGCGTCAATCTCGCCCATGCGGTCCGAATCGGGGATGCGCACGTCGGTGAAGAATTCCTGACAGGCCTCGCTCTCGCCGTTCAGGCGCTCGATGCGGTGGATTTCGATCCCTGGCTGGTGCAGCGGAACGATGAACACAGTCATCCCGGAATGCTTGGGCACGTCCCAGTTGGTGCGCACCAGGATCAGGCCCCAGTCCGCCCACCAGGCACGCGAGGTCCAGACCTTGGAGCCGTTGAGAATCCAGTCGCCCTGCGCATCACGCATTGCGCCAGTTGAAATCCCGGCCACGTCCGACCCGCCGCCGGGCTCGGAAAGCAGCTGCACCCAGACTTCATCGCCCTTGAGGATCGCGGGCAAGTGCGCGGCTTTCTGCTCTGCCGTGGCGAATTCGAACAGGGTCGAGGCGCATGGGCTGAAGGTTGGCACAGCAAACCGCGATGGATACTCGTGCCCGGCCAGTTCCTCGTTGAAGGCGCGGTTGTGATCGGGGGTCAGCCCCTGCCCGCCATATTCCTTGGGGAAACAGATCCCGGAAAAGCCGCCGTCGAACAGCTTGCGCTGCAAGGCCCGGTCGCGTGCGACAGCTTTGCGTTCCTCGTCGTCGTTCTCGCAGTGCTGGCTCATGTCCCAGCCCTGCATCGGGCCGAGATTGGCCTTGATCCAGGCGCGGGCGCGGGCGCGGAAGGCTTCTACGCTTTCGATTGCCTCGCTCATGCGGCTTTCTCCTGATCGATCTGAAGCGCGCCAAGCATCCGGCGGTGATCGGCCGAAGTGCCAAATAGCAGCGCGTTAAGCGTCACCCGGCGCAAGAAAAAGTGCAGGTCGTGCTCATAAGTCACGCCGATGCCGCCATGCAGCTGCACGCCTTCCTGGCACAGCTCCGGCCCCTGCACGCCGATGTAGCTCTTGGCCGCGCTGGCCAGCTCGGCGGCGCTGTCGTCGCCATCGGCGACGGCTTCGGCGGCGGCATCGCTGATCGCGTGGCTAGCTTCGAGCCATGATTTCATGTCGGCCATGCGGTGTTTCAGCGCCTGATAGGAAGCAAGCGCGCGACCGAAAGTATAGCGGTTGAAGGTCCAGTCGAGCGTCATGTCAAAGGCCGCATCCATCGCGCCGACAGATTCGGCCGCGAGGATCACGGCCGCATGCTGCACTTGCCGGGTTACTGCTGTATCGGCGCCGGCGAAACTGCCCAAAAGTGCAGTGGCCGGAACGCGTGTGCCCTCAAACGTAACCTTGGCGAAGCGCCGCGACACGTCGATGCCTTTCAGCGGCTTGACCGTCACGCCCGGTGCATCGACCGGAACCAGCACTTGCGTCATTCCGCCTGCGCTCGCGCCCGTTACCAGAAGATAGCCCGCCTGCGCGCCCGATTCGACTGGCTTGACCGTGCCATCGATCACCAGATCGTCGCCGTCCTGACGGATGGTCACACTTGCCTCGCACGGCATATTCCAGGGGGCCGCACCGAGGCATGTGGAGACGATCGTCTGTCCGGTGAGCAATTCGCCCAGCACCTGCCTTTGCAAATCGCCAGACTGCCTGCCCAGCGCCAACACCGCCACATTGCAATCGACCAACGGGCCGGGTGCGGCATTCTTGCCGAATTCATAGGCCAGCATGGCCAGATCGACGAGCCCGCGCCCCGAAACGCTGCCGCCGCCATCTTCTTCGCTCGCGAGCAGCATGGTCCAGCCCAGCTCCGCGCCGCCGGTCCAGTAGTCTGGCGTGAAACCAACCGGATCATCGCGCATCTTGCGTTGCTTCGCGAGCGAGGCCTTGTCGGCGAGATAGCGCGAGGTGGTGTCGCGCAGCAGTTCCTGCTCGGATGTCAGATCGTGCCACATGGCCTTGGAATGTCCTCTCGTTTATTTCTTGCCGAATTGGGCAACCCGTTCCTGATAATCGGACGCGAAGCCGGAGTAGTTATATTGTTCGTGCGCCAGCGCATCTGCCAGTGCCATGCCATCGGTGGCAAGCATCAGCCGCTTGGTTGCCATATTGGTATGCCACGAGTTGGCAAGGACTGACCCGGCAAAATCCGCCACGGCGGTGCCCAGCCCACCCGCTTCTGCCAGAATATCGATCAGCCCCAGCGCTTTCGCCTCTTCGGCCTCCACCGTTCGCGCGGTGAACATCATGGTCTTCGCCGCCGCCGCGCCGATCCGGCGCGGCAGGCGCTGCGACATGCCCCAGGCGCCGACGAGGCCCCATTTGCCGTGGGTGTCGGCAAAACGGGTGCTGGCATCGGCAATGATGAAATCGCAGGCCAGCGCCAGTTCGAGTGCACCGGTGAAACACACGCCATGCACCGCCGCGATGGTCGGCTGCGGCAGGCGCGAGAGCCGTTCGATGATCTTGGGCTTGAGCAGGCCAAGCGTGGTGTCGACCGCGCCAAGATCGGCCCCGGCGCAGAACGCCCGTCCTGCCCCGCGAAGCACGACGCAGCCGACGCTCGCCGTTTGCCCTTCGAGATCGGCCAGATGCGCGTCGAGTTCGCGAAACAGCTCGGTGTCGAGCGCATTGAGCTTCTCGGGGCGATTGAGCGTGAGCGTGCACAGCCCGCCTTCGTCACTGCGAAGAACTTTCATGGTCATTGCCCCGCCGCCAGAGCCGCCCGCGCCGCCGCCGCCATGTTCGGCGCTTCGCAGGCCGCGACATATTCACCCTGCAACTGGCGCACGAGATCGGCAACGGTCGGAATATCATGGATCATGCCGATGCCCTGGCCGGCGCTCCAGATGTCGCGCCATGGCGTCTTGCCCTCGGGCAGATGGCCAGTGCCGCGCGTTTCGGGGATGATCAGGTTTTCGGGATCAAGGCCGATCTCGCGCAGGCTCGCCTTGAGCCAGCTTGCCGGCACGCCATTGACGCCCTTGGTATAGGTGACCTCGGTCACCCCGCCTGCGACCAGCATCGCTTTGTAGGGATCTGGCGCGGCGCTCTGTTTCGTGGCAATCATGCGAGTGCCAAGATAGGCGAGGTCCGCCCCCAGCGCCTCGGCAGCATGGATCGCCCCACCGGTCGAGATCGCACCGGCCATGACAACGGTGCCAGAAAACATCGCGCGCACCTGGGGCACGAATGCGAGGTGACTGATCGTGCCGGCATGGCCGCCGCCGCCCGCACCGATGCAGACGATCCCGTCCACTCCCGCTGCCGCCGCCTTTTCGGCAAAGCGGATCGTGGTCGCATCGTGAAAATGGAGCATGCCGTATTCGCGCACCAAGGGCGCGTTGGCGGTCGGATCGCCCACCGAGGTGACGATAATGCGCACGCCATATTGCCGGCAGGCGGCAAGCTGCGCGCGAAAGTCGTCCGGGCTGGAATTGGGCGAAATGTTCATCGCCAGCGGGGCGACGATGCGCCCCGGGTTTGCCCCGGCGAAGCGATCCAGCGCCGCGCGGACCGCTTTCAACTGGGCAATCATTTCCGCGTCGTCGCGGCAATGATTGCGCGTCAGCGAGCCGATGACACCGGCCTGGCAACAGGCAATCGCTAGGTCCACCCCGCTGACCAGAAACATCGGCGCAGCAAATACGGGCAGAGTCAGATTATCACGGATTTCCTGCGCAAGCGCCATCGCTGCCGTTTCCTCTCGTGGTGCACCTTGATCGCCGCCCAGTTGGCAATGGCGGCCTTGCGGCAACCCTGCCCTGTCTGCATGATGGCCGCAAGCCAGTGTGGAGAGGATAAATTCCGATGTTCAAACAGATATGCTTTTTTCGCAAACGACCCGACATGACCATGGAGGAATTCATGGACTACTACGAGAACCAGCACTCGCAGATGTCACAGAAGATGGGGCTCAAGCCCGCGATCCCCAATGCGACCCGTTATGTGCGCCGCTACCTTAGCCCCGAGAAGAACCCGGTGACCGGCGAGGTGCACGATTCAGGCTTTGATTGCCTGATGGAAATCTGGTGGAATAGCCACGAGGACTTCGAGGCCTCGCAAGCCCTGATCGCCAGCCCCGAACGGCTGCCGCACACCATTGCGGATGAAAAGAACCTGTTCGCCAGCCACGCCAATCCGATAGTCTCGATCATCGGGGAATACGATTCGCCCATGGGGCCGAACGGCGAGGCAACCCGGCTTGAGCTGAAATACGGCGATTAGTTTTGGACGCTGCATGCGGTTAATCTGAGCCACTTCCCCTTCTGGGAAAGGAGGCTAAATCAAATTCCGCGTAACAGGCTCCAGCTTCTCCAACTGCGACAAAGTCCGCCCCTTCGGAGAGAGGTACGAAGGGGCGGACAGTCTGGCCGGGCATGGTGGGTTCCCGGCTCTGGGGAAGGTCAGGCCACCAGCGACGCCTCGATGGCGATGCGGATCGCCTCTGAAGTGTGGTTGGCGCCCATCTTGGTGAGCATGTTGGCGCGGTGAATTTCCACCGTGCGCGGGCTGATCTCGAGCTTTTCGCCGATCATCCGGTTCGACAGGCCGGCGGCCACGCCCGCCAGCACTTCGCGTTCGCGGCGGGTCAGCTTTTGCACCCGGCTGCGCGCCCTCGCCTCGCGCAACCGCATGCTGCCGATCTTGGCTGAATTGCTGTCAACCTCTGCAAGCGTTGCCGCAATCGCATCGGCCTTGGCGGGCCATTCGATATAATCCACCGCTCCATCCATGATGGCATGGACCACGCGGGCCGTGGTGGGATGTTCGCGGAAGGCGATCACCGGCAGCCAGCAGCCCGCCTCGGTCATGTGTTCGATCAGCGCCGGGATGTTGCCGTCGATGTCTTCGGCCAAAATCGTGCCCGAACGCGGCCAGCGCTGCTTGATCTCGCCAGTATCCTCAAAGGGTTCGACATGGATGCCGCTGCCCGACAATTCGTGGCAAACTGCCGCGCGGCGGCGGAAATCGCTGTCGATCAGCATCAGACTGGTGTTGTGATCCATGGTAAAGCCCCCTAGCGGAATTCGCCTATGCTCCCGTTGGGGTTGAGGGGGTGGGCAAGGTCGGGGAATTTGCGGCGGCCTGCGCGGCGATCAGGGCATCGAGCTTGGTGCCGAGCGATTGCAGGGTGGTGTTGATATCGTTGATCCCGCCGAGAGACTGGAACTGCGCCAGCTGGGCGAGCATTTCCTTGTTATCGACCGGGGCGGTCGGGTCCTGCTGCTGCAACTGGGCGGTCATCAGCTTCAGGAAATCGCCCTGACCGAGCGAGGAAAAACCCGCTTTCTCACCGGGGGCGAGCACTTTTGCGGTGTTGGAAACGGCAGAAATCATCACTTCATCCTCAAAGTATCAAGCATCAGCTGCTTGGCAGTGGACAGGGCCTCGACCATGTTCTGGTACTGACGCGAGGCTTCGAGCATATCGACCGTCTCGGCGTTCTCATCGACCGGGCTGGTCCAAATGTTGCCGTCGGCATCGGCCAGCGGGTGGTCGGGATCGTATTGCTTGATAGGCGCGGCGTTCTCGCGGATCACGCCCGCCACGCGCACCCCGGCAAGTCCCGAAGCCTTGTCGAGCTGTTCGGCGAAGACCGCGCGGATCGGGCGGTAGGTCCCCTCGGCGCTGCCCGCGACAGTGCCGGCATTGGCGAGGTTCGATGCCGCCGCGTTCATCCGTACCAGCTGGGCAGACATGGCGCCGCGCGCGAGATCGAACAGTGAGGAAGGACTGGTCATGATCAATCGCCCTTCAGTGCGCGGGTGATGTTTTCGACCCGGCTGCGGATGAACGAGAGCGTCGCTGAATAGCCGACCGCGTTCTCGGTAAATGCGACCTGTTCGGCGGAAAGTTCGACAGTGTTGCCATCGAGCGAGGGCATGGCGGGCTGGCGATAAAGCGCAGCGGCCTGGCCCGGATCTTTCGCTCCGGCCTCGCTGGCTTTCAGCGCGGCGGCGAAATCGATGTCGCGCGCTTTGTAGCCGGGGGTTCCGGCATTGGCGATGTTCGAGGCGATCAGCCCCATGCGCTGCGAGCGCAGCTCTAGCGCTACCCCATGAATTCCGAAAAGGCTGCCTGGCATGGCCGTGTGTGAACGCAAGCGCATCGGCGAATGCGGCATCGAACTCCGCGTTGGTCGTCACCGTAAAGCCCTTGCCGCCGAAACTCTCTGCGTA
>JANOBA010000028.1:0-4194 GCA_031411415.1 Novosphingobium sp. | reverse complement strand
GTCAGCGTCGCCACCACCTTCCGCGCCGAGCTGGAATCGGCAGGCGTGATCTTCCGCAGCATCTCCGAGGCGATCCGCGAATATCCTGACATGGTGAAAAAGTGGCTCGGCAAGGTTGTGCCGATGCATGACAACTATTTCAGCGCCTTGAACTGCGCGGTCTTTTCCGACGGCACCTTTGTTTACATCCCCGAGGGCGTGCGCTGCCCGATGGAGCTGTCGACCTATTTCCGCATCAATGCTGAAAACACCGGCCAGTTCGAACGCACATTGATCGTCGCCGACAAAGGCAGCTATGTCAGCTACCTTGAAGGCTGCACCGCGCCGATGCGCGATGAAAACCAGCTGCACGCCGCCGTGGTGGAACTGGTCGCGCTCGACGATGCCGAGATCAAGTATTCGACCGTGCAGAACTGGTATCCCGGCAACGCCTAAGGGCTGGGCGGGATCTACAATTTCGTCACCAAGCGCGCGCTGTGCCAGGGCAAGCGCAGCAAGGTTTCATGGACGCAAGTTGAGACCGGCAGCGCGGTGACGTGGAAGTATCCGAGCTGCGTGCTCAACGGTGAGGACTCAGTCGGCGAATTCTATTCGGTCGCAGTCACCAACAATTATCAGCAGGCCGACACCGGCACCAAGATGATCCACAACGGCAAGGGCAGCCGCTCGACAATCATCTCGAAGGGCATCTCGGCGGGCAAGAGCAACAACACCTATCGCGGCCTCGTCCGCGTTGCGGCGGGTGCGGAAGGCGTGCGCAATTTCACCCAGTGCGATTCGTTGCTGCTGGGCAGCGACTGCGGCGCGCATACCGTGCCCTATATCGAAGTGCGCAATCCCAGCGCCCAGATTGAGCATGAGGCGACAACTTCGAAGATCAGCGACGACCAGCTGTTCTACGCCATGCAGCGCGGGCTGGGTCAGGAAGAGGCGGTGGCGCTGATCGTCAACGGCTTCGCCAAGGAAGTGCTGCAACAGCTGCCAATGGAATTTGCCGTGGAAGCGCAGAAGCTGCTGGGGATTTCGCTTGAGGGGAGCGTTGGCTGATGCGCCGCGCGCTTGCCCTTGCTGCATTGCTTTCCGCTCCTGCGCTCGCCAAGCCGCCGCCGCGCGCGGTGCGGGTTTACACCGGCTGCGTGCTCGAAAACTTCCGCCATCCCGGCGCGGAGAAGAGTGCCACGTTCGACGGGGCGCTGGACCTCGCCAAGTCACAGTGCGGCAATCTGCGTCCCGCCGCGGTCGATGTGACCCAGCGGACGATCACCCGCAACATGACCCGTGGCGGTGACACTCCCGAGAGCGCCGCACAGGCCTTTCTCGACATATCGGTGCTCGAACAGACCGCCGGCATCTGGGCCGAGTGGCATCCGGGCGAGGTCTATCATGGGCGGTAGAATGGATTGGACCCTTCGCGATCAGGCAAGAGCCCAAAACTCCCCTCCCCTTCAGGGGAGGGGCCGGGGGTGGGGTCTCTCGGCAAATCGCATCGCCGAAATCGCAGGCTACGCCCGAGAAATGCGCTGCAATCCCACCGAGCCAGAAATTCGCGTTTGGCACCACCTCTCGCGCTCGCAATTGGGTGGGTTCAAATTCCGCAGACAGGCTGAAATTGGCCCATTTATCGCGGATTTCCTTTGCCCGCAAAAGGCCCTGATCGTCGAAGTCGATGGGGAAACTCACGACGTGGACAGGGACCGTGGCCGCGATGCCGCGCTGGGTAGGCTTGGGTTCATGGTTCTGCATGTCACCAATCCCGATGTGATGCGCAACATCGACGGGGTGCTGACCGCAATCCTCGGTGCGCTTGAAGCAACGCCGGATCGCTGGGAGAGACCCCACCCCAACCCCTCCCCTGAAGGGGAGGGGCTTAAGCGAGACGCCGCAAAGTCCCCCTCCCCTTCAGGGGAGGGGTTAGGGGTGGGGTCTGTCGACGCAGAATCCCGCTTGTTGGATAGGATTTCGCTGGAAGGGAGTGTCGAGTGATGCCGATCGAAGAACCAACAACGCCTATGAAATTGATTGTTTTCAAAGATAAGAGGCCGGATGGCTCAAAGGCCTATGGCCTTGCGCTAATTCTTGTGTGGTTAGGAGTTATCGCTTTTCTCGCAACTTTTTTATTCAAGTTGAAAACTTTGGCGGCGTTGATGTTCAAAAGGTTGTTTTGCGATGGGCCTTGTTCGGATGTGCCAGCGCATTGTTATATGCTTCGTTCATAATCGCAGTTGCCGGTTACATTGTTCGTGCGATGTCGTTCATTTCTGGAGTTGATGAGAAGTAATATGCTCCAAATCAATAACCTCTCCGCTACTGTCGCCGACAAGCCGATTCTCAAGGGCCTCTCGCTCGCCATCAACGCGGGCGAGATCCATGCGATAATGGGGCCGAACGGCGCGGGCAAGTCGACGCTTTCCTATGTGCTGGGCGGACGGCCCGGTTACGAAGTGACCGGCGGCAAAGTCACGTTGCAAGGCAAGGACCTGCTCGCACTCGCCCCGCATGAGCGCGCTGCCGCTGGGCTGTTCCTCGGCTTTCAGTATCCGGTCGAAATTCCCGGTGTCTCTTTCGTCCAGTTCCTGCGCGAGGCGCTCAATTCGCAGCGCAAGAGCCGGGGCGAGGAGGCTCTATCCGGCGCAGAATTCCTCAAGCTGGCACGTGAGAAAGCGGCGCTGCTGGGCATGGACATGGACATGCTCAAACGCCCGGTGAACCTGGGCTTTTCCGGCGGCGAGAAGAAGCGCGCCGAGATGGTGCAGATGGGCATCCTCGATCCCTCGTTTGCCGTGCTCGACGAGACTGACAGCGGACTCGATATCGACGCGCTGCGCATCGTCGGCGGCGGGATCAATGCGATCATGAGGCGGCCGGACAAGGCCGTGCTGCTGATCACCCATTACCAGCGGTTGCTTGACTATGTGAAGCCGGACTTTGTCCATGTGTTGGCCGGCGGGCGGATTGTTAAGTCTGGCGGGGCGGAGCTGGCACTCCAGCTTGAGGAAGAAGGCTACGAGGCGGTAGCGGCATGATGGTTCGAGACGGGCCTTCGACAAGCTCAGTCCCTCCTCAGGATGAGCGGGAAAGTAATGCTTCCGCTCATCCTGAGGAGCGGCTGAGGAGCCGCGAAGCGGCGTCGCGAAGTCGCGTCTCGAAGGACCTCCCCACTCGCAAGGACGAGGCATTTCGCTACGCGGATTTGGCTGCGCTGGCGGGCGTCTGGCCGGTACTGCGTGAAGACATACTGGTGCCTTCCGGGCAGAGCACAACACTGAGCATTGTCGAGACTGACACTGTCGCCGCTGTTGCCCGGCATCTGGTGATTAAGGTTGAGGCTGGAGCCGCGTTCGACTTGCGCATTCTCAATACCGGTGCGGCTTTCGGGCGGATTGCGGTCGATGCCCGGCTGGGCAAAGGTGCAGAGTTCACGCTTGGCGCGGCGCAGCTTGGCGCAGGCCGCCAGACGCTCGAGATCGTCACCGAAGTGACCCACGAAGCGCCCGACGCGGTCAGCCGCCAGGTGGTGCGCTCGGTGCTGGCAGGGCAGGCGACTGGCACCTATCTCGGCAAGGTATCCGTGGCACGCGGGGCCGTGGGCACCGACAGCGCGCAATCGGTGCGGGCCATGCTGCTCTCCCGCACCGCGACTGCCAATGCCAAGCCTGAACTCGAAATCTACGCCGATGACGTCAAATGCGCGCACGGCTGCGCGGTGGGCGAGCTGGATGCCGCCGGGCTGTTTTACCTCGAATCGCGAGGACTGACGCCGGAGTTGGCCAAGCAGCTGATGCTGCAGGCGTTCGTTGCCGAGGCTTTTGCCGGGGCGGCGGATGAAGAGCGCTTGCTGGCGCTGGCGCTGGCGCGGCTGGGGGAGCTGGTGTGAGCACCGCGACTCTCATCCGCGCCGATTTGCGTGCAGATTTCCCCGGCCTGGCTGCCAAGGATGGGGGCATCTGGCACTATCTCGATACCGCCGCCACCGCGCAAAAGCCGCAAGCGGTGATCGATGCGACCGTCAATGCCATGGGCCGCGACTATGCCACGGTGCATCGGGGGGTCTATGCCCGCTCGGCGGAAATGACGCTGGCCTTTGAGGCCGCGCGCCGCAAGGTCGCCGCATTCATCGGCGGCGCGGAAAGCGAGATCGTCTTCACCCGCGGCGCAACCGAGGCGATCAATCTGGTGGCCGCGACGTGGCAGGGC
>JANOBA010000027.1:0-7101 GCA_031411415.1 Novosphingobium sp. | reverse complement strand
GGCGCGGCGCTGGCCCCGGCATACCAGGCGCTCAGCAACTGGTTCTGGCCATAATCAAATGACAATGGCAGCACTGCGAGCACCCGGTCGTCCGCCTCCAGCCCCAGATAGCCCGCTACGCTCTCCGCCCCCAGCCACATGTTGGCATGGCTCAGCATCACGCCTTTGGGCCGCCCGGTCGAACCGCTGGTGTAGAGGATCGCCGCCAACGCATCAGGATCGGCATCGGACGGCCCCAGTTCAGCGCAGTCGCCCGCCGCAGCCCACAGCCCTTCTTCGGCAAACAGCGCAGCGCCCGCCGCATCGCCCGGTTCCAGCGAGGCCAGCCTTGCCGGATTGGCGATCAGCAGCGCCGCGCCGCTATCAGCCATGATATGCGCAACCTGAGCGCGTTTGAGCAACGGATTGACCGGCACGTGCACCAACCCGGCCCGCGCCGCCGCCAGTGGCATCAGGCAGCTGGTCAGGCCCTTGGGCAACCAAGTCGCCACCCGCAAGCCGGCCTCCGGCACCTGAAGCTGAAGCCATGCCGCCAGCTGCCCGACACGCGATCTTAAGTCTTTGAAGCTTATCACCTGATCGCGCAGCAACAGCGCGGGGGCGCCATCCGCCCCTCGCAGTGCGAGATGGTCGAGCGGCCGGATCGGACTTGGGGCTGCGGCGCGCGTCACGGTTTTTCTCAAAGCTCCAGCGAAGGCAGATCAGTCTAGTGGTTGCAGTCACCTATCACGCCGATCTTAAAGAAGTGCAATGCGACGAGGAGCTTGCCCGGCTGCTTGGCGTGGAAACCAGCCTGACGCCGTTCGACCGGCTCGACTGGTGGCAGGGGCTTGTCAGCCATTGCGGCATCGATCCGCTGCTCGCGGTGGCGCAGCATGGCGATGACCGTGCGGTGCTGGCGCTCAGCGCGTCGGAAGGCCGCATCGAGGCGCTGGCCAACTGGTACAGCTTTCATGCCCGCCCGGTTGTCTCAAAGGGCGCGGACCGTTCACTGCTGCTCCGCGCGATTGCCGAAGACCTCACCAGCCGCACCGGTGCGCTGTCGCTTTCCGGACTACCAGCGGAAGACGGCTCTGCGCAGGACACCGCCAAAGCCTTCCGCAAGGCCGGATGGCTGGTCTTCTCCGAAGCCTGCGACCTGAACCACGTGCTCCAGCTGAATGGGCGCTCCTATGCCGAATATCTCGCCGCGCGCCCCGGCCAGCTGCGCACCACGCTGAAACGCAAGGCGGGCAAGCTAACCTGCGAAGTCCTTGAAAGCTTTGATCCGGCGATCTGGGCTGAATATGAGGCAGTCTATGCGGCCAGCTGGAAGCCGATCGAAGGATCCCCTGAATTCCTGCGCGAATTTGCGCAAGCCGAAAGCGTCGCCGGGCGCCTGCGGCTTGGCATTGCGCGGCTGGATGGCAAGGCAATCGCGGCGCAGCTGTGGACCGTGGAAGGCGAGACTGCCTTCATCCACAAGCTTGCATACTTCGCCGATGCCGCCGCGCTGTCGCCCGGTTCGGTGCTCAGCGCCGCGCTGTTCGCCCATGTCATCGACCGCGACCGGGTGGTGTTGATCGACTTCGGCACCGGCGACGATGGCTATAAGCGCGACTGGATGGAAGAAGTGCGTCCGCGCTACCGGCTCGACATGTTTCGCGCCGGCAAACCGGGCAATTGGCCGGCAATCGCGCGTCTGCTCGCGCGGCGCCTTGCCGCCCGGGCAAAGCGTGGCTAGAGGCGCCGAACCGATGCACTATCAACACCGGGATCACGATGCGCCAGACAACTGATCAGATGCTCCGCAAGATCTTGACCGACGTGCTCGGCCTCAAGCCCGATCAGGCCGATAGCTTTACTGCCGAAACCGGCCTGTTCGGCCATTTGCCCGAGCTTGATTCGATGGCCGTTGCGGGCCTGCTCACCGAAATGGAAGACCGGCTCGATATTGTCGTCGAAGATGACGAGATCGATGGCGAACTGCTCGAATCGTTTGGCTCGCTGTTGGTTTTTGCCAAGGCCAAGCGCGGCGAATCGGGCGCCTCAGGAGACGATTGATTGAAACCGGCCACCTGGCCCTGCCCGCGCGCTGACGGCAGTTCAGCTGACGAGCTGGCGCTCGCTTTCGATGATTTCCGCCGCTTTCGCCTGCTGATCGTGCCCGCATTGTTTGATGAAGCCAACCGCATGCGGCGCTTCACGGTGGAAGTCATGCGCCGGCTCGATGCCGCCGGGGTCGACAGCTTCCTGCCTGATCTGCCCGGCTGCAATGAGAGCCTTGCACCGCTGGACGCGCAGACACCTGCAAGCTGGCAAGCTGCGATGGCGGGCGCAGCAAAGCATTTTCGCGCCAGCCACGTGCTGGGCATTCGCGGCGGCGCGCTGGTCATGCCGGCGGCTCTGCCCGGCTGGCGATATGCGCCCACCAAGGGCGCCAGCGTGCTGCGCCAGATGCTGCGCGCGCGCATTCTGGCTTCGCGCGAGGCGGGCCGGGACGAGAGCCAGGAAGGCCTGCTCGCCGAAGGACTGAGGCAAGGCCTTGATCTGGCTGGATACCGGCTGGGGTTCGAATTTATTAACCAGTTCCAAAATCTTGTTCCTGATAATTCAAGCAATGCATCATATATTGATCAGGACATGATCGGCAGCAGCGGGCTGTGGCTGCGCGCCGAACCGGCCGAGGACCGTGCAGCCGCCGATGCTCTCGCGGCGATTCTGGCGATCGGGATCAAGGCATGACCCGGCGGCATATCCTGTTTGCCTGCGAAGGCGCGGCGCTGGCGGGAACGCTGGACACCGGCGAGGCCGCGTCCGGGTTGCTGGTGGTTACTGGCGGCAACGAAGTGCGCGCGGGCGCATGGAACGGGCAAGCACTGCTCGCCGCCCAGATTGCCGCAGCGGGCTTTCCAGTGCTGCGCTTCGACCGGCGCGGGATCGGCGACAGCGATGGCCCGCCGGGCGATTTCCGCACCAGCGCGCCGGACATCGCCGCCGCGCTTGCAGCTTTCCGCCTGGAATGCCCCGGCATCTCCCGCATAGTCGCCATGGGCAATTGCGACGCTGCCAGCGCGTTGATGCTCGGTGGCGGCACTGGCTGCGATGCCCTGATCCTGTCCAATCCGTGGACCATCGAGAACGAAGACGCCGCGCCGCCGCCCGAGGCCTTGCGCGGGCACTATGCCAGCCGGCTAACCGATCCAACCGCGATTCTGCGCTTGCTGCGCGGCGGTGTGAACCTCAAGGGCCTTTTCCGCAGCCTGATCGGCGCACTCCGCCCTGCCCCGCCTGCCACTGGTCTGGCACAGGACATGGCCATCGGCCTTGCGCGGTTTTCCGGCGAGGTGCGCATCCTGATTGCGGATCGCGACCGCACGGCGCAGGCGTTCATCGCAGCCTGGAAAAAAGACGACCCACGCCTGCGCAGATGCGCTGCGGCCAGCCACAGCTTCGTCGAAGCCGAATCACGCGATTGGCTGGAAGCGCAGGTGCTGGAAGTGCTGCGGGGCTAACCCGCAACCTTTTCCTTCGCCGCCGCAAACTCGCGCTCGGCCAGAAACCGCTCGGCATCCAGCGCCGCCATGCAGCCCGTTCCCGCCGCCGTCACGGCCTGTCGATAGATGTGGTCCATCACATCGCCGCAAGCAAACACCCCCGGAATTGCCGTCTTGGGCGTGCCCGGCTCGACCAGCAGATAGCCATTGGCGTCCATCGCCAGCTTATCCTTGAACAGCTCAGTCGAAGGCGCATGGCCGATGGCGACGAATGCGCCCTCCGTGCCAAATTCGCTCGCCTCGCCAGTAACCGTATCAGTCAGCGCAAGGCCAGTCAGTGGTTCGCCCAGAAAGCCATCAACCTTCTTGTTCCACAGCACCGAGATCTTCGGATTGGCGAACAGCCGGTCCTGCAGGATCTTTTCCGAACGCAGCGTATCGCGGCGGTGAATTAGCGTCACGTCGGGCGAATGGTTGGTGAGGTAGAGCGCCTCTTCAACCGCCGTATTGCCGCCGCCGATCACCACGACTTTCTTGCCGCGAAAAAAGAACCCGTCGCAGGTTGCGCAGGCCGAAACGCCCTTGCCGCTAAGCTCCTGCTCGCCCGGAACGCCCAGCCATTTGGCCTGCGCACCGGTGGCGATCACCAGCGTTTCGCCTTCATAAATGTCGCCGCCATCGCCAATGGCGCGGAAGGGCCAGCTGGAAAGATCAACTGAAGTGATCGTGTCCCACAGCATCCGCGTGCCGACATGTTCGGCCTGAGCCTGCATTTCCTGCATCAGCCAAGGCCCCTGGATCACATCGCGAAAGCCGGGGTAGTTCTCGACATCGGTGGTGATGGTCAATTGCCCGCCGGGCTGAAGCCCCTGCACGACAATCGGCTGCATCCCGGCGCGTGCGCCATAGATTGCGGCGGAAAGCCCGGCCGGGCCCGAACCGATGATGAGCATGCGTGTTTTGTGAGTCGTCATGGCAGACGCGATAGCAAGGCCGCCCGGCTTTTCCAGCGAGAATGGCTTTAGTCCCCAGCAATTGACCTTCGCCGCCGCACGGAGCATTTGGCAAACCATGAACATCGCCGGTCCGACTTCAAACAGCTTCATTTCGCAGCGCCTGCGTCTGCACTATGCCGAATGGGGCGATCCTGAGGCGCCGGTGCTAATCCTGCAACACGGCGGGCGCGATCATTGCCGCAACTGGGACTGGGTGGCGCAGGAATTTGCCGCCGACTGGCGCATCGTCGCCCCCGATCTGCGTGGCCATGGCGACAGCGCCTGGTCGCCCGACGGCACTTACGGCATGGACGGCTTCGTCTATGATTTTGCGCAGCTGGTGCATACGCTGGGGGCAGAGCAAGTGACCATCGTAGCGCACTCGCTGGGCGGCAACATCGCAACGCGGTTCACCGGGCTCTATCCGGAGAAAGTGCGCAAACTGGTCAATATCGAAGGTCTTGGCCCCAACCCCGAGATGCAGCAGACGATAGATGCGCGCGATTATCTGGAAAAGATGCGCCAGTGGATCGACGACAAGCGCCGCGCCGCCGGTCGAATCCCGCGCCGCTACCCGACAATCGAGGCGGCCTTCGCCCGGATGAAGGCGGAAAACTCTTTCCTCACCGACGAACGCGCCCGCCACCTCACCATCCACGGCACCAGCCGCAACGAGGACGGCACCTGGAGCTGGAAGTTCGACAATTATCTCAACATCTGGTCGGCCGCCGACATTGCCCTGGCCGACCGGGTCAGGCTGTGGGGGGCAATCACCTGCCCCGTCCTGCTGCTCTATGGACTCGACAGCTTCGCCACCAGTCCTCGGCTCGATGGCCGCTTCGCGCATTTTCAGGATGCGCAGGTGATCGAGTATGAAAATGCCGGGCATTGGCTGCACCACGACCAGTTTGACCGGTTCGTGGCAGACGTGCGGGCGTTTATCTAGCTTTCGACCAGAACCTCGGCCAGCCTGCCGCGCAAGGCATCGTCCACCCCCAGAACCTCGCGCAGATAGCCATCCAGCGAGCCATGCTTCTCGGCTATAGTGACAAAGGCGCTCTCGAGATATTCGGGCTCCACTCCCATCACCACGCGCACCACGTCCTCGCCAAGCCCGCGTGACAACGCCCTGATCGTTTCGGACCCAGCCTTGATCCGCGCTTCGACATCGCCTGCCGTGTTCGTCAGCACATAGTCGGCGATAATGTCATCGCGGTGCACGCCGGCGGCAAACTGGATCATCGCCACCGCAATACCGGTGCGGTCTTTGCCTGCCATGCAATTGACCAGACTTGGCCCGCGCGCCTCGGCCAGCACGGCCAGCTGGCTGCGGATCATCGCGACCAGCTCCGGCCGGAAAGCGATGTGGCCATAATTTCGGCGCATACCTTCGCGGGTTTCCGCCGCAGTGCGCCGCTGCGCGCCAGCCGCGCCAGCGATATGCGGGGCAGCGTGCTTTTCGTCTCCTGCAGGCGCGGCGTCGATGCGCATGGCGGGCGAATGCACCGGATCGTCGCTGAGGAAAATCCGCGCGGCAAAGCCATCCGGGCGGCGGCAAGGCTGCGTCTCGCGTTCTTTCGAGCTGCGCAAGTCGAAGACATCGGCCAGCCCCAGCGCGGCGATTTGCACCAGATCGCTTTCGCTCGCGCCATGATGCTGGCCCGAGCGCCACAGCATACCCCGTTTCAGCCGCCCGCCACCGGGCACGGCATAGCCGCCGAAATCGCGAAAATTGTGCACCCCTTCAAGGGGCAGAACGCGTGTCTCACTCATGAATGCAATGTTCCGGTTGCCGATGCTAGCCGTGCTTAGTATCGCGTGGCCCCAGCGGATAGAGGAAATTTGACCATGGCCCTCAAGATCACTGATCTGACACCCTGCATCGGCAGCATGATCGAAACCGACGTGGAAACCCTCGTCAGCGGCGCAGCCAGCGGCGAGATCGCCGATCTGGTGCAGCGGCGCGGCGTGCTGGTGATCCGCGGCCTCCGCATAGACGACGCCCAGCAGCTGGCCTTCACCCGCACGCTCGGCCCGGTTCTGGATGAGAAATCAGGTGAGGTTTACAAGGTAACCTACGATGCACGCGAGAGTCCTCTCGCCCATTACACCGCCGGCAATTTCTTCTGGCACATCGATCGCACCGACGCTCTGGTGCCGCCGTTCATCACCATGCTCAACGCCAAACGCCTGTCGGACACCGGCGGCGACACCTTCTTTGCCAACACCTATGCGGCCTATGAAGCCCTGCCCGAAGCCGACAAGGCGCTGATCGAGCGGCTGAAAGTGACCCACAAGGTCGAAAGCTCGTTTCGCTATGTGCCCGATCTCAGCGACAAACAAATCGCGGACTTCCGCGCGCATACGCCCACCGAGCATCCACTCGTCTGGCGGCACCGGGGTGGGCGCAAGTCTTTGATCACCAGCACGTCGGGCGCCGAAGTGGTCGGCATGGACGCGGCCGAGGGCGAGGCCCTGCTCCAACGGCTGATGGACTGGGCGACGCAAGCCCGCTTCGTCTATCGCCACCAGTGGCAGCTTGGCGACATCGTCATGTGGGACAACACCGGCACCATGCACAAGGCCGAGCCCTATGCCGAAGACAGCGGCCGCCTGCTCCACCGCACCAC
>JANOBA010000026.1:0-13118 GCA_031411415.1 Novosphingobium sp. | reverse complement strand
CCGCTGCTGCTGCATGTGCCGACTGCCGACGGCTTTGTCCCAGCCGATGCCCAAGCGGCCATGCATGCCGGGCTGGACGACAATGCGCATGTGACGATCCACGATTATGCCGGGCTCGATCACGGCTTTGCCGATACGTTTGGCGCGCGGCGTGATGCCGATGGCGCGAAGCTGGCGGAAAAGCGGACAGCCGATTTCTTTGCGGCGAATGTCGGCTAGGGTTTAACCGCCGATGAGGTTGATGATGTGTGGATGGACATCGTGCGCGCCATCCCAGATCATCTTGGCCGCAACCCAGACGATCACCGCAAGGCCGAACCAGGCGATCCAGCGATAACGCTCGATATATTTGGCGATGAAGTTCGAAGCCAGGCCCATCAGCAGGACCGACAGCACCAGGCCGATGACCAGAATATTCGGATGATCGCGCGCTGCGCCGGCAACTGCCAGCACATTGTCGAGGCTCATTGAAACATCGGCCAGCGCCACGCCCCAGGCCGCCGAGGCGAAGCTCTTGGCAGGCGTCAGGCCCGAATGTTCATCGCCGGCAATCTCCGGTGAGCCCGCGCTCTCGCGGGCATGGCGGAGTTCGCGGTACATTTTCCAGGCGACAAACAGCAGCAGCAAGCCGCCCGCCAGCACCAGGCCGACAATGCCAAGCAACTGACTGACCATCAGCGCGAAGATGATTCGCAGCACCAGCGCCGCCAGTACGCCGATCAGAATGACCTTTTTGCGATCCGCCGCTGGCAAGCCAGCAGCCAAAGCGCCGACGACAATCGCATTGTCGCCGGCCAGCACCAGATCGATCAGCAAGATTTCAACAAAAGCGGTGAGCGCCGCAGGGTCGAGCAATGTAGTCAGGTCCATGATCGGATCTTACAATGGAATCGCCGCAAGTGCCAGCGGGGCGACTTGATCCCAGCCCTCCCAGATCATCTTTAGAGCGATATAGAGGATCAACAGCAGGCCGAGCCAGGCTATCCAGTGATAGCGCTGGATCAGCTTGGCGACAAAGCCCGCAGCGGTGCCCATCAACAACACCGAGAACGTCAGACCGATGAATAGCACCGCCGGGTTTTCCCGCGCGATCCCGGCCACCACCAGCACATTGTCGAGGCTCATCGACAAGTCGGCAATGGTGATCTGGATCGCTGCCTGCAATATAGTCTTGGTGGCAGGCGGGCCTTCAACTTCGGTCGTTCCGGGATCGTCGGCCACAACGATTTTCGTCGGGCGCAGCTCGCGATACATGTTGAACGCCACCCACAGCAACAGGAAACCGCCCGCCAACACCAAGCCGGTAATGTTGAGCAGCCAGGTCGCGATGAGGGCAAAGCCGATCAGGAACACTAGCGCCATCGACACGCCGAACAGGATCACCTTGCGGCGGTCCTTTTCGGGCAGGCCTGATGCCAATGTGCCCATGATCAGCACATTGTCGCCGGCCATGGTCAGGTCGGCGATGATGATCTGCGCCAGCATGGCGAGACCCGACGCGGTAAAGATCGCGGCAAAATCCATATGTGCGAGCATCGGGGAAGAGTCTGCTTACTGGTTCATCGTCGCGAAGAAATCTTCGTTGCTCTTGGAATCCTTCATCTTGTCGAGCAGGAATTCCATCGCGTCGATCGTGCCCATTTGCATGAGAATGCGGCGCAGCACCCACATCTTGCTAAGCTTGTCCTTCTCGACCAGCAGCTCTTCCTTGCGGGTGCCGCTCTTGCCGACATCGAGGCTGGGGAAGATGCGCTTGTCGGAAACCTTGCGGTCAAGCACGATTTCCGAGTTGCCGGTGCCCTTGAACTCTTCGAAGATAACTTCGTCCATACGGCTGCCGGTATCGATCAGCGCAGTTGCGATGATCGACAGCGATCCGCCTTCTTCGATGTTACGCGCCGCACCGAAGAAGCGCTTGGGGCGCTGCAGGGCATTGGCATCGACGCCGCCGGTGAGGACCTTGCCCGAGCTTGGCACCACGGTGTTGTAGGCCCGGCCCAGACGTGTGATCGAATCGAGCAGGATGACAACATCCTTCTTGTGTTCGACCAGCCGCTTGGCCTTTTCGATCACCATTTCAGCCACTTGGACATGGCGGGTGGCTGGCTCGTCGAAAGTCGAGGAGATCACCTCACCTTTCACCGAGCGCTGCATATCGGTGACTTCCTCGGGCCGCTCATCAACCAACAGCACGATCAGGAAAACTTCCGGATGATTGTCGGTGATAGCCTTGGCGATGTTCTGGAGCAGCACGGTCTTGCCGGTGCGCGGCGGCGCGACGATCAGCGCGCGCTGGCCTTTACCCTGCGGCGAGATGATATCGATGATCCGGGCTGACTTGTCTTTGACTGTCGGATCGACGTTGTCGAGATTGAGCTTCTCGTCCGGGTACAGTGGCGTGAGATTGTCAAAACTGACGCGGTGGCGCACCGCGTCGGGGTCATCAAAATTGACACTGGTCAGCCGGTTGATCGCAAAATAGCGCTCGCCATCCTTAGGGGCGCTGATTTCACCTTCGACCGTATCGCCGGTGCGCAGGCCCCATTTGCGAACCTGGTTCGGGGACACATAAATATCGTCAGGACCAGCAAGATAATTGGATTCAGGACTACGCAGGAAACCAAAGCCATCGGACAGCACTTCAATCGTGCCCAGCCCCATGATTTCCTCACCATCCTCGGCAACTTCCTTGAGGATGGCGAACATGATGTCCTGTCGGCGCATGGTCGATGCACCTTCAACTTCCAGCTCTTCGGCCATTTCAACCAGCTCGGCAGCTGTCTTTTTCTTGAGTTCCTTGAGATGCATCTGTGATTCAATTCCACGTATTGGGTTCGGTTTGGCGCGGTGGCCGGCTGAATATCCGGGCGGTCATTGGGCTTGGAGAAAGCAGACCGGGGCGGCACACAAGTGCTCAGCCCATGTCGGATGGACAGGCAGCGCAATACCTGTCTTGCGCTGCAGGGTCAATCCAGGATCAGAATGGCCGGACAATCACGAGAATGACAATCAGCGCCGCCGCGATCCCCGGTATTTCGTTGAGCAATCGCAATTGCTTACCCGAAAGCTGCTGTTCGCCTCGTGCCAGCCGGGCCGCATAGCCTGCCAGCATGACATGATAGGCACTGAGGCCCAGCACCAACGCTATTTTGACCTGAAACCAGCCTTGCGCAAAGGCACCGGTAGAAATTGCCAACGCAAGGCCGAGCACCCAGACTACCACTAGCGAGGGCCACATGATTATCCGCAAGAGCTTGCTCTCGCGATCAATCCAGCGTGCCAGTTCGTTCGAACCGGGTTCGCATTCTTGATGATAAACGAAAAAGCGCGGCAGCATGAACAGCCCTGCCATCCAGAAAATCACGAAGATGATATGGCCCGCCTTGAGCCAGAGATAGGTCATTGCGAACACCTGCAGCATGGCTCCCGCCTATAGCCGTTTCAACTACATCAAGGTAGGGTAGATTTCCCAATTTGCCAGTTCCGCACACAGCCAAGCAAGCGTTCGACATGCGCGATCGGCGTGTGCTGGCCAATGCCATGCCCCAGGTTGAACACATGCGGCCGGTCGGCAAAACAATCGAGGACATGGCGCGTCTGACGATCCAGCTCATCTCCGCCTGCCAGCAACAGCAACGGATCAAGATTGCCTTGCACCGGCAAGCCCGGCGGCAAGGCTTTGGCAGCCCAGCGCGGATCAATCGTCTCATCAAGCCCGACAGCATCGACACCGGTTTCGCGAACATAGGCCGGCAGCTTCTCACCTGCGCCCTTGGGAAATCCGATCACCGGTGTTTGCGGCGCGCGGGCTTTAAGCGCGCTGACAATCGCCGCATTGGGCGCAATCACCCAGCGTTCAAATTCAGCCGGAGCGAGGCTGCCTGCCCAGCTGTCAAACAATTGCACCGCCTCGGCGCCCGCGTGGATCTGACCAAGGAGATATTCGATGGTTACCCCGGTGATGGCATCAATGATCGCCTGGAAAGCCTCGGGATCGCGATAGGCCATAGCGCGCGTATCATGCTGGTCACGGCTGCCTTCGCCGGCCACCATATAGGTCGCCACGGTCCACGGGCTACCGGCAAAACCCAGCAGCGTACGAGTGCTGCCCAAGCCTACTTTAACCCGCTTCACGGTTTCATAGATCGGCGCCAGACGGGCCGGAACTGCTATCAATGTTTCCAGCGCTGTGTCGACCAGTCGAGGGCTGAGCCGGGGGCCTTCACCGGCAAGAAACTCCAGATCCTGTCCCATGGCATAGGGCACGATCAGAATGTCAGAAAACAGGATTGCCCCGTCAAAACCGAAACGGCGGATTGGCTGCAGGGTGATTTCAGCTGCTGCTTCACTATCATAGACCAAAGCAAGGAATCCGCCTTTTTCAGCTCTCAGCGCGCGGTATTCAGGCAGATAGCGGCCAGCCTGACGCATCAGCCAGATTGGCGGCTGACCAGTGTGCGAACCACGCAATGTATCGAGCAAAATTCCGGGCATTGGGTTCTCTTCTTACTACCTAATAAAGTAATTATATAAGGATGATGCTTGTAGTTGGCCTGTGGAAAGTGGGGATTGCGGCGCCTTGCCCGATTTGTCCCCGGCTGAACAGGGGGATGCGGTTAGCGAATCGCGCGTCGAAGCCGTCAAGCAATGGTTATGCCCCCAATCCCCAGCCTATGGAAATCATCATCAACATGTCTACAAGTGTCCGATCGGAGTCCGGCCAGTGGGGAGCTAATGCCTCGGCAAAGTTGTCAGCCGATTCGTCCCGTGGTTTATGCGGTTATCTGTCCACAGCCTGAAACCGCCACAACCCAACAACAGAATGCCGCACGCCGCCATGCCACTTCGCCACCTCCATTTGCTCTCCGATTCGACCGGCGAAACGCTGGAGCTCATCGCCAAAGCTGCGCTTGCCCAGTTCGACGATGCCGATATCAAGCGCCACTTCTGGCCTATGGTCCGTTCGCATCAGCACCTCGACCGGATTCTGGCCGATATTGCGGTAAATCCCGGCCCAGTGCTGTTTACTCTGGTCAACCAGGAAACCCGCGCCCGGCTAGAAGAACGCTGCTGTGCGCTTGGCCTGCCGGCAATTGCAGCGCTCGATCAGGTGACCGCGGCGCTTGAAGACTTGCTGGGCCAGCAAGCCAAGGCGCGCCCGGGGCGCCAGCACCTGATGGACGATGCCTATTTCGCGCGGGTCGAGGCAATCCAGTTCACTATCGCTCACGATGATGGGGTGGGCTGGGAGGAATGGGAACAGGCCGATATTCTCCTTGCCGGGGTCTCGCGCAGCTCGAAAACGCCAACCTCAATCTATCTTGCCAACCGTGGTTACAAGACCGCGAATATACCTATTGTCGTCGAAAGCCCGCCGCCCTCGGCGCTGTTCGGTCTCCGCCATCCGCTGGTGGTCGGGTTGACGACAGCGCCCGAGCGCCTGATCCAGGTACGCCGCAACCGGCTGATCTCACTCAACCAGGCGCCTGAAACAGCGTATGTCGATGCCGAGAAAGTGGCGCGTGAAGTTCAGATGGCCCGGCGCATGTTTGCCGACAATGGCTGGCCGGTGATCGATGTCACCCGGCGCTCGATCGAGGAGACCGCCGCCGCCGTCATCAATCTCTACAACGCCCGCAAGGCAAGCGATGGAGCCGGCGACGGCTCTGGACCGGGGGCCATTTGATCCTGCCCCCAAAGTTGATTTTGGCCTCGCAAAGTGCCTCTCGCAAGGCGATGTTGACCGCAGCGGGCGTGGAGTTCGTGGCGATTCCTGCGCATCTTGATGAACGCGCGCTCGAAGCGGAGCTCGCTGGATCGCCTCCGCGCGAGATTGCCCTGAAGCTGGCCGGGGCCAAAGCGCTGGCGCTTTCGCAGCAGAAGCCCGAAGCACTCGTGCTGGGCAGCGATTCGCTGGTTGATGTCGCCGGCCGGCGCTTCGACAAACCGGCGAGCCGCGATGAAGCGGCTGAACACTTGCGCTGGTTTTCCGGACAGGTGATGCAGTTGCACAGCGCTGCTGCGCTGGCGCGCGAAGGAGTAGTGGTCTGGCAGATCGCAGCCATGGCGTCGCTGCATGTGCGCGCTCTGTCGGAACAATTCATCGCGGACTATCTGGATGCAGAATGGCCTGCCGTGGCCGGCTGCGTCGGCGTGTTTCGCATCGAGGCGCGCGGCGTGCAGCTGTTTGACCGCATCGAGGGTGATCATTTCTCCGTGCTCGGCATGCCGCTGCTGCCAGTGCTGGATGCCTTGCGCAAGTTTGGGCGCAATTTTGGAGAGATGCCGCAATGATTGCTGCAGGGGAGACGCCACTGCCACTGCTGGCCGGGTTGATCGGCTGGCCGGTGGCCCAGTCGAAATCACCGGTGATCCACGAGTTTTGGCTGCGCAAGCTGAGTATTGATGGCCACTATATCCGCCTGCCAGTGCGCCCCGGAGAGGTCGCGCGCGCGTTTCGCGGAATGGTCGCACTTGGTTTTTCCGGGGTGCAGGCGACTATGCCGCACAAGCGCGCCTGCTTTGATCTCGTTGATCACCATACGCCCGCGGCTAAGGCGCTGGGCGTGGTCAACACGGTGATCGTCGAGGCGGACGGCACCCTGACTGGCGAGAACACCGACCTTCCCGGTTTTGTCGAGCCCTTGACCGGGCTGGATCTTACAGGCGAAGAGGTTACGGTGCTGGGCGCGGGCGGTGCGGCAGCGGCGGTGATCGCCGGGCTGGTCAGCCTGGGCGCGGCCCGGATCAACGTGGTCAACCGCACTGCGGAGGGCATTTCCGCATTGCTCGGCGATCTTGCCGATACGCTGGCCGGCTGTCAGGTTGTCACTGCCGACTGGAGTCAGGCGCAATCACTTGCCAATGGATCGCGGCTGGTTGCAAACGCCTCTTCGCTCGGCATGGCGGGCAAGCCGGCGCTGCCGCTGCGTGTCGATAGCCTACGCGTGGATGCCATCGTCTATGACATCATCACCCATCCCCATGATACCCCGCTGCTGCGCGCCGCAAGAGCGCGCGGCCTGCGGGTGCATGATGGCCTCGAAATGCTGGTCGGCCAGGCGCGCGAGGCCTTCCGCCGGTTCTATGGCGCCGATGCGCCGCGAGATGCCGATGCTGAACTTCGGGCACTGCTGACCGCATGACCGGCACGAAGCCCCTCATCCTGGGCCTCACCGGTTCGATCGGCATGGGCAAATCGACCGTTGCGGGAATGCTGCGCGACCTTGATGTGCCGGTGTTCGATGCCGACGCGGCGGTGCACGAATTGCAGGGACCGGGCGGGGCGCTGCTTCCCATGATCGAGGCCGCATTTCCCGGCACGACCGGGCCGGGCGGTGTGGATCGGATCAAGCTGGGCGGGGCAGTGTTTGGCGATCCGGCCAAGTTGAAACGGCTCGAGGAAATCGTTCATCCTGTGGTCGGCGCGATGCGGGCGGGGTTTCTCGAGGCAAATGCCGGTGCACGGCTGCTGGTCTTCGATATCCCCCTGCTGTTCGAAAAGGGCGGCTTTCACATGGTCGATTCGGTGGCCGTTGTCTCCGCACCGCCACAGCAACAACGCGCCCGCGTCATGGCCCGGCCGGGCATGAGCGAAGAGAAATTTGCGCAGATCCTCGCTCTGCAAGTGCCCGATGCCGAAAAGCGCGCGCGCGCGGATCTTGTTATCGATACCGGCTGCTCGCTGGCCGAAACCCGGTCGGCAGTGGCGGCGCTGGTCAAAAAGTTGAAAGCAGAAGAATAAACCCGCAACGCCCTCTTGCCTCACCGTGTTTGGGGGCCGATATGATAGGGACGATGCGTGAAATCGTCTTCGATACAGAGACCACCGGACTCGATCCCAAAGGCGGCGATCGGCTTGTCGAAATCGGCTGCATCGAAATGGTCAACCGGGTCGAAACCGGGCGCACCTTCCACGCTTATTTCAACCCTGAGCGCACGATGCCCGCAGCTGCCGAAGCCGTGCATGGCCTCAGCGACACGTTCCTTGCCGACAAGCCGCTGTTTGCCGCGCGGGTCGAGGAATTGCTGGCCTTTCTAGGCACATCGCCACTGGTCGCGCACAATGCCGGCTTCGATTTCGGTTTCGTTGATGCCGAGCTGGTGCGTTGCGGCTTGCCGCCGCTTGATCGCAGCAAGATGATTGACACCGTGGCCATGGCCCGCGTGCGCCATCCTGGCGCGAAGAATTCGCTCGACGCGCTGTGCACGCGCTATGGCATCGATCGTTCGCACCGTACCAAACATGGCGCCTTGCTCGATGCCGAGCTGCTTACCCAGGTTTATGTCGAGCTGACCGGTGGCCGTCAGATCGGGCTGGAGCTGGCCTCGAAGGGACCGCAGGACCATACCAGGGCCAGCGAAGTCACCGCCGCCTTGCGCATCTACCGCGAACCACGCCGCTTTGATCCGAGCCCGGCAGAGATCATTGCCCACGATGCTTTCGTCGCCAAACTTGCCGACCCCCTTTGGCGCAAGGCGAACTGATATTTTTACAGCAAGGAGTGACTGACATGGATATTCGCATCTCCGGACACCAGATGGAAACCGGCGAAGCGCTGCAAAGCCATGCCACTGATCGTCTGACGGCGGTCGTTGGCAAGTATTTTGATCGGTCGCTCTCCACCAACATAACTTTCGGCAAAGCCCCGGCGGGTGCGTTCCGCTGTGACATCGTCACGCATGCGGGCCATGGCCTCATCCTTAAGGGCGCGGCGATCGCCACCGATGCCCACATCGCGCTCGACCAGGCCGCCGACAAGATCGACACCCAGCTGCGCCGCTACAAGCGCCGCCTTACTGACCGCCACGAAGAAGCCGCCCATGCGATCCGTCAGGAAGAAGCGGCCTATGTGGTGTTCGAGGAAGCGGCCATCGAAGACGAGCCGCCAGCCGATGCTCCGGTGATCATTGCCGAAACCCGGGTCGATGTGCCCGAGGCCACGGTGAGCGATGCAGTGATGATGCTCGACTTGCGCAACACCAATGCGCTGCTGTTCAAAAACGCTGGCACCGGCAAGCATAATATGGTTTACCGCCGCGGCGACGGATCGATCGGCTGGGTCGAACCGAGCTAGCTCGCCCGCAACCCATTCCGGTTTTGCGTTTCACGTCAGGAGGGGGCCATTGTCCCGGGTTTTTCCGGGGCGGTGTTGTTCATCCGGCCTAAACGCCCAATCGGTAGTATGCACACGGAACATGACAGCGCTTTTCACTCTTCTGCCTGAAGCCGTGGTGACCATCCGTGCCGATGGCAAGCCGGCAATCATGCGTGCTCTCGCGCAGCGTTTTGCTGCGGCTTACGGGCTCGAAGAGGCTACGGTGCTTGCCGGAATCGAAGAGCGCGAGAAGCTGGGCAGCACTGGTTTCGGCCGCGGAGTTGCGATCCCGCATGCGCGCATTGCCGGAGTGGGCCGCCCGGTTGCGGCATTCCTGCGGCTCGAGGCACCGGTTATGTTCGACGCGGCGGATGCGATGCCGGTCGATGTAGTGTTCGGGCTGCTTTCGCCTGAACAGGCTGGTGCGGCGCATCTCCACGCGCTTGCCGCGATTTCGCGCACGATGCGCGATGAACGCATGCACGCCGCGCTCAGCAATGCTGCCGATGCCGATGTGATCTACGGCCTGCTCTGCAATGTCATCGACCGGGATGCCGCCTGAGGCGCCGCTCGCTGGCGCGGCGCTGCATTGGCGCGCGCTGGAGGGGCTCTATGCCTCGGCCCCGATCAACCGGCTGTTCGATTCGGCGCTGACGATCGAAGGCGAAGGCCGCGCGTCGATTGCCTTCGATATCGACGATCGCCATTATCATGCCGCCGGTGCGGCCCACGGCACGATCTATTTCAAGATGCTCGACGATGCGGCCTTCTATGCTGCCAACACGCTGGTAACCGACCGCTTCCTGCTGACCACCTCGTTCAATCTCCATTTCAGCCGTCCGGTGCGCAAGGGCCGGGTGCGCGCCGAAGGGCGATGGATCAGTGGGCGGCGCCGAGTGCTGGTTGCCGAATCGCGGCTGGTCGATGCCGATGGCGAGGAAATCGGGCGCGGCACCGGCACTTTCATGCGCTCGCGTATCGCCCTCAGCGGGCTGGCCGGGTATGCTGCAGGACTTGAGGAAGCCCCCCGGTGAGCGAAGAACCTCGGCTTGCTGCCCGGCTGGAGGTGGCCGCACTGATTCGGTTGGCGCAGAACGGCGGTGGTTTTGCCGCAGTGCTTCAGAGCGGCGAGGAGACTGCCGGGACGATCATGCTGATTTTGACTGAAAAAGGCGCCAATCCAAGAGTTTACGAACGCATGCCGCAGGCCGACGGCACCCGCGCATGGCACTGTTCAAAGCGCGAAGACATTGAAAATAAGCAGGAATTTTCCGATTATCTGGATCGTCGCGGTCGCCAGGACCCGGACTTGTGGATTGTCGAACTGGATATCGTGAACGGGGAACGGCTCATCGGATTGCCGCCCGCAGCGACTTGACCTTGCTGCATTGCAGCATGTAGGGGCACCGGACTTTGATGCGAGGGCGGTTTACGCTGGCAATCCGGCCAGTGAAACAAGCGCGCAGACGGGGGACCGCCGGCAGGTCGCGGTGCAAAGCAGAAGGCGTTTTCGTCCGATGTGAGCACAACCTGCGCCAGGTCGGTTCACCGCTCAAGAATTGCCTTAGATGAGTTTCAAGCTTCGCCAGTCGCGCACTATCGCCGTGACTGCTACTCTTCTTGTTGCGCTTGCCAGCGCGACTGCCATCGTCGCCGAACCCAATGGTTCCCCGGCTGCCGCGCAAAGCCTGATTCAGGCTCCGTCGCAGGCGCCGCTTCTGGAACAGCCGCTTCCCTCTCTGCCCGAAATGCAGATCGAGCAAAGCAGCGAAACCCCTTCCCCGGCCCTCAGTCAGATTCCCGAGCCGGTCCATGCCCCGGCCACGACCCTAGCAGCTCTGGTCAATGCCCAGCCGCAGCCGTCCGAGCTGCCGCGCGAGCTCAACTGCCTTGCCGGCGCAATCTATTTCGAAGCCAAGAGCGAATCGCTTTCCGGCCAGCTCGCCGTTGGCCGGGTTATTGTCGCCCGTTCGAAGTCGGGCCGCTTCCCCAATTCCTATTGCGGTGTGGTGTTTCAACCCTCGCAGTTCTCGTTCGTGCGCGGCGGCGCGATGCCCGGCATCGCACGCGGCTCGCGTCAGTGGCAGAATGCCGTCGCTATCGCTCAGATCGCCCACAGCGGCGGCTGGCGGAGCCCAGTGGAAGGCGCACTGTTTTTCCACGCAGCCCGCGTTTCCCCGGCCTGGCGGCTCACCCGCATTGCCCAGGTGGAACACCACATCTTTTATCGCTGAGTTCTGCCGCTGCCCTCAGGCGGCGGAAAATTCGACCCACATAGGCGCGTGATCGCTGGCCTTTTCGCGGCCGCGGTGCTCCTTGTCGACTCCGCAGGCGACCAGCCGGTCCGCCAGCTCCGGGCTGAGCAAGGCATGATCGATTCGAAAACCATGGTCGCGTTGCCAGGCGCCGGCCTGATAGTCCCAATAGGTCCACACTCCGCCGCGCGGATTGTGCAGGCCGAGCGCGTCAGTCCAGCCCTGTGCCAGCAGCCGGGCATAGGCATCACGCGATTCGGGCTGCATCATCGCATCATCGGCCATGGCGCGCGGTGACCAGATGTCGTGGTCGTGCGGTATCACGTTGTAATCGCCGATCACCACGGCGGGAACTTCCTCCGCGGCAATTTCTGCCATGCGGGCTTGCAGCCGCTTCATCCAGCGCAACTTGAAGTCGAACTTGGGCCCGGGCTGCGGATTGCCATTGGGCAAATAGATGCAGGCGACGCGGATGCCGAAGACATCGGCCTCGAGATAGCGCGAATGCTCGTCCTCCGGCTCTCCGTCCAGCCCGCGCCGCACTTCAACCGGCATTGCCCCATCGGCCAGTATCGCGACGCCGTTGAAGCCCTTCTGCCCATGCCAGATCGCCTGATAGCCGATTTTCTCGAACTCAGCGGCGGGAAAGCCTTCGTCCTGGGTCTTGATCTCTTGCAGGCAGGCGACCGCTGGGCGGGTTTCCTCAAGCCATTCGAGCAGGCGCGGCAGCCGCGCCTTGATTCCGTTGATATTGAACGATGCGATTCGCACTATACGGCAAAGCTGGAGCCGCAGCCGCAGCCAGCGGTGGCCTGCGGGTTTTCCACCTTGAACGCCGCGCCGCCCAGCGATTCGACATAGTCGACCACACAGCCGCTCACCAGTTCAAGGCTGACCGCATCGACCACCAGTTGCACCCCGCCCGTCTCGGCGATGGTATCATCGGGCTCGATCCCATCGGCGAGGCCGAAACAGTACTGGAAGCCTGAACAGCCACCACCATCGACCGAGAGCCGCAGGATCGCGGGCTTCGCCTGTTTCGCCGCAATTGCCGCGACGCGCGCGGCGGCGGAAAGGCTGAGGGTGATTGCGGCAGGTTCCATGAAGCCTGATGTAGGCGTCGTGCAGGTCCGGGGCAAGGCCGCAGCCCGCCCCATCTTCACGCGGTCTGGATATAGTCGCGCATGGCCGACGCCTCGGCCTCGATCCGGTCGATGCGGAACTTGACCAGATCGCCGATCGATACGAAGCCGATCATCGTGCCATGCTCGACCACCGGCAGATGGCGAATCCGCCGCTTGGTCATCAACGACAAGGCGGAATTGACTTCGGTATCGGGCGCCACCGTCACTGCCGGGGCAGTCATCACTGCGCCAACCGGCATGTCGAGCACTGCCGGGCCGTCGCTGGTCAACCGGTAAACCAGGTCGCGCTCAGAAAATATCCCGGCGATGCTGCCGCCTGCAAGGACCGGCAGGGCGCCGATCCGCCTTTCGGCCAGCAAACCTATCGCCTCGCGCACGCTTGTTTCGGCTGTGCAGCTGAAAACGGCGTTGTCGCGGCCTTCAATCACCCGGGCAATCGTCATTGCGACTCTCCCTCATTTCGTCAGGGTGGCCAGCATGACAGCAAACCGCGCCCAGCGCCATAAGGGCGATCACGCTTGCCGCGAGGCTGCCAAGCGGGCAAGGATGCGGGCATGCTCCCGCGCTCCCCCCTCGACGATCCGGAAACCGCAGCTTACGCTTGGGCGCGCTATCGGCGG
>JANOBA010000025.1:0-3405 GCA_031411415.1 Novosphingobium sp. | reverse complement strand
TCTGCGCACTGGTTTTGTGCCCTGTCAGAAGGAGCTTGGCCGGGCACGTCCGAGCCGTTAGCATGCGGTCATGCGTATAGTTCTTCTGCCTTTGGTTGCCCTAACCCTCACCGCTGCCGGGCCCATTGATCCCGCTCGCATCAAGACGGATGTTCGCACCCTGTCCTCTGATGCCTTCACCGGTCGAGGGCCAGGTGAGAAAGGCGAGGCCACCACCATCGAATATCTTGCTAAGCAGATGAAAGCAGCAGGGTTGGCACCTGCCGGTGAGGATGGCGGCTGGTACCAAAGGGTGCCGCTGGTGCGGCTCGACACGGCTCCAGGTGGGACGGTGACTATCCGCGCTGGTGAACAGACTACAATTCTTCGTGATGGACCCGATCTTGACATCAATCCGACTAATGCGGGTGTAACGAGCCTTTCCGATGCAGCTCTGGTTTTTGCAGGCTGGGGAGCACCTGACCCCGCGCGAGGTTGGGACGCATTCCAGGGGGTCGACGTCAAGGGCAAGGTGGCCATCATGTTGGCTGGGGACCCGGACCTGGAGGGCGGCAAGGACCTTGGCTTCGGTGGACGGTCCCTGGTGTTCAATGGCCGCGGCGGTGCCAAGGCAGCGGCAGCGGCCAAGGCTGGCGCTGTTGGGGTGCTCTTCATCCATGAGGCCGCAGCCTACAGCTGGCCCTATGCCCAGGCCGGCGATAGCATCCGCGTTCCAAGCTTCGCTTACGCGCCGCTCAAGGCCAACGCACTCCAGTTCAGCGGAATAGTCCGCGGACCGGCGATCTTGCCCATCCTTGCGCGAATAGGGCTCACACTTCCGGTTTTGAAAGAGCAGGCGCGCTCGGCTGCTTTCAGGGCATTTCCGCTAGAGGCAACCGTCAGCGTTTCCGCAACCAACATCGCTAAAGAGGTTGTCAGCCACAACGTCGTCGGCATCTTGCGCGGAGCGGACCGGCCGAACGAATTTCTTCTCTATGGCGCACACTGGGACGCCAACGGACACAACGGACCCGACCGGAGTGGTGACACGATCCGCAACGGGGCGGTCGACAATGCGACGGGCACGGCCGAACTGCTAGAGGTGGCGCGAGCCTTCTCAGCCGGCAAGCGGCCGGCGCGCTCAGTTGTATTCGCGGCGTGGACAGCTGAGGAAAAGGGACTGCTCGGAGCGGAGTACTACGCTCAGCACCCGCTTTATTCGCTGGCGCGCACCGCCGCGGTCATCAACCTCGATCCGCACGTGGTGCTGCCAGCGGCCCGCAACCTTGAGCTTATTGGGCCCGGGCAGACCGACCTCGAGAGCCTGCTTGTCAAGGCTGCACAGGAGCAAAGCTTGCGGGTGGACCCTGAACCCAGCCCAGAGGCTGGCTGGTACTTCCGGTCCGACCATTTTCCCTTTGCCCAACGGGGCGTGCCGGCGCTTGCCTTCCGAGCGGGAAGGAACCTTAAAGCCGGAGGCGTAAGGGCGGGTCAGAAGATCGTAGAAGCCTATAATGTGCGCTGCTATCACCAGCCTTGCGACGAGTTTAGAGCCAGCTGGACCTTCGCGGGCACGGCTCAGGAGGCGGTCGCCGCCTACACGGTCGGGCGGATGGTGGCGGACGGAGTATTCTGGCCCGGCTGGCTTCCTGGCAGTGCTTACGCGGCAGCTCGCCTATCAAGCGAAGGTGAGCGACGCTAGGATCATCTCCGTCGAACGTGATCGGTCCCAAGCCGTGCTCCATTCGACAATTCTTGGCAGCCCGTTCGAGAGTGATCGCTTATCGCCAGTGAAGGTTCAGGTTGGGGTCAACAGAATGGCTGAACTTAGTCCGCTACCCAATGACTGAAGGCTAAAGTTTTCACGGCTCCCAAACTGTTCTATCGAACTGGTGATGGAAATCGTTTTTGAATTCATTTTTCAGTTTGTTATTGAGGTATTGCTACAAGCGTTGGCGGAAATGCTGGTTGAACTCGGCTATCGAAGTGTTGCTGATACGCTACGTCGACCTCGCAACCCAGTGTTGTCGACTATTGGATTCGTAATCGTTGGTGCAGTTGCAGGCGGCGTCAGTCTCTTGATATTGCCGCATTCCCCAATTCAGGAACCAATATTCCGCACGATTAACCTCTTTGCGACGCCGACACTGTTAGGGCTTATGATGATGTCAGTTGGTAAGCTTAGGCAGACAAAGGGCCAGGAATTGGTTCACATAGATAAGTTTGGATACGCCTTCGTATTCGCTTTCATAATGGGACTGGTAAGATTTATCTGGGCAACGTAAATGTCTTCTTCGGTTGAGTATTCCGACTAGCAGACCTTCGGCGCACCTTCTGAAACTATGGCTGGAAATAGGGACATAGTATTGGTGCCTGAACGGCCGGAATGTTGTGGTTAGCTGCCGTTCTCAGCGACGCTAAGTGGCGGGTGCCCGACATTGAGAAGCCGTAAAATCTGTTCACCTGCTTCGGTTAGGTCAATCGAGGTGTTTACCATCATGGCGGGATCAGGAACATCAACGCCGAAAGCCTTGCGCAATAAATGTGACGATTCCAGTTGCTGAACCGGTAGGTAGGTTTCTCGCCCGATCGACATCTCGACTAAGCCGCGATCCGAGAGGAACAGCAGGCTATCCAAGAAGGACCCCCGTTCATAGTGAGGGGCCATATAACTCAATTCGAGCAACGAGTGGGTTCCGTCGCTTAACTCATCCAATACATGGATTACCGGGTTCCAGTCGATGTTCACTTGCTCTTGATAGCATGGGCGTGGCGAACTTCAATCAACGTCTGCATTGTTGTCGTTTCCGGATATTCCGCTTTTATCGCATATTGTCCGTAAGCTGCCCTTCAGCATGTGAACGAAAAGCCGCTAACTCGGGCTCGAAATTGTTGTCCGTACAACGGGGTGGTTAGCGGAAGCCGCCGCCAACAATATTCCGTCAAAATCGCCACATCACCCTATCGAAAATTGGAGTTCCGCCAGGCAGCTTAACTCACAGCCCGCAAAAGATTTGGTTCTACTTATCGCATCCAAAAACAGTAATGTTAAGTTCATGATGAGGCACGAGCCTTTTAAGTTGCAATGAGGATAGGCGGGACTGGCAGACCGCGTTGACAACCGGAGGTGTTTGAGTGTTGTCCGTTACCGGGAGCGTCATATAAATAATCGTCTGTATTGGTCGGCGGGGAGAAATTTTAGATGATCCCACACCGTTGGTCGTAGTTTTGGCACGGCGTACAGAATATTCTTTGTGCCAAACTGTGCCAAACCCGTTCGTAAGACACTGAAAAATATTGAATTTTGGTGCGGCCAAGAAGACTCGAACTTCCACGGGCTTTCGCCCACAACGACCTCAACGTTGCGCGTCTACCAATTCCGCCATGGCCGCACGCGCCTAGACAGGTAGGAGGCGGCCCCTAGCA
>JANOBA010000024.1:0-2176 GCA_031411415.1 Novosphingobium sp. | reverse complement strand
CTGCCTTGGCGACGGCATAGAGTCCCGACCACAGGCCAGAGATCATCAGCTTCTTGTCGCGGTTCGCGATGCATTCCTCGGCGGCGAGAATGATCGCCTTGTCGAGAATTTCCTGCCGGTCAGCCGAAGTCGCCTCGAAATCAGCGATCTCCTGCGGTGTGGCGGTGCCGTCGCTGATCTTCTTGCGCACCACCACCATCTTGGTCAGCGTGCCGACGGTGATCGGCGGGACCGGATAGTTGAAACGCGGCCAATCGGGATTGGCAAAGGCTTCGCGCTGGGCCTCGCCGATGGTGATGTTTTTGGGCACTGAGGCCACCGGCGCGGTGCCGATCATCTTGCGGTCTTGCGCCGGCTCCACGCCTGATCCCCACGAGAACACGCCGACCGTATCGATCTTTGACCAGTCCATGTCGGCCTGGCTGGCGATCAGCATCGCAGACTTGCCGGTGGTGCCGCTGGAGCACGAGATGAAATAGCCCTTGGCGGAAAGCCGCTCGATCCATTCGTCGATGTCGGCGATGTTCTCAAGATCGACGCCCGTGATCGGATAGGGCGAAACCGTGCCCAGCCATTTGGTCAGCCGGTCCCACCGCTCATCCATCAGGAAGCTTTCAGGATAGCTCTTGTAGGCAGTGTGCGGGAACAGCAGCGGGACAATGTCTTCGATGGAGCGGATTTCCTGGGTGCCCGCCTCGTCCGCGCGGTGGGCCAGCAGCTTGAGGCAATCCTTGCGCTCGTGGAACCGCTCGTTCAGCGCGGCAATCTGAGTCTCGCGCACCTCAGCAGCATCGTAGTTGAAGCGTTCGGGACTGCGCACCAGACCCATGAGTTTATCTGCAGCTGCACCCATCATATCCTCCTTGCCGAATCGCGGACACTGCCCTAATGGCACCTAATGCGTTTCATTAGTCATGTTGCCTGCTCACAGGCAAGCGGCAAATTGCAGCGCACTTTTTGAATGGGAGCCGATGGCAATGCTGACAGACCAGGCTATGCCGATAGCCCGCACCCGCTCCGGGCGGCCAACGCGCGAGCAAGCCGAAGCCCGCCAGGACGAACTGCTGGAGGCAGCGCTCGATCACTTTCTGGATCGTGGCTATGAGACCGCGACCATCGAGGCCATCGCCGCCGAAGTCGGCATGACCAAGCGCACGGTCTATGCCCGCTATCCCGAAAAAGCCGCGCTGTTCCGCGCCGCAGTTCACCGCGCGATTGAGCGCTACTCCATCACTGACGAGCGCATTCAGGCCACCGATTGCGGCGATCTGGAGCAGACGTTGCACAATATTGCCCGGCTGCGGATCGATCTGGTCGCCAGCCCGCAAGGTCTGAAGCTGCAACGCATAATCAACACCGAAAGCTATCGTTTTCCCGAGATATTCACCCAGACCTATGAATTGGGTGCGCTGCCGACGGTCCACTTCCTGGCCGATTTGCTGGCCCGAGAGACTGCATCCGGGAGCCTCGCGCTGGACGATCCGGGGCTTGCCGCCAACGTGTTCATGAGCATGGTCGTCAGCGGCCCGGTGCGGTTCATCGTCTCGGGCAATGCGCTGGGCGAAAAAGAGATCGACGAACGCATTGCCTTTGCCGTTCGGCTGTTCCTTAATGGCGCCAGGTCGCGGTAAGCCGGCCGCCGGGGGAGACAATCGTGGGCTATTTCAGCGAATTCCGCCTTAACTGGACCAACCTGCTTGGCGCGGGGCTGGGTCTGGCTTTCGGTTCGGCGTTCAACCATTATATGATGAACCTGTTTGGCCCGGCGCTGATCGCCGAGTTTGGCTGGACCCGGTCCGAGTTCGCGCTGGTCGGCTCGCTGGGCCTGATCGGCATGGTCTTCACGCCCATCGCGGGCCGCCTCGCCGATGTGCTGGGGCCCCGCAAGGCGACGATGATCGGCTTTTCGATCATTCCCACCGGCTTCATCGCGCTCAGTTTTATGACCGGAAACATCTGGCAATTCTACGCCATCCTGATGGTCAAGACGGCTATCGGCATTTTGGCCACGACAATGACTTTCACCCGTGTGGTTGTTGAGCGGTTCGACAAGTCGCGCGGCATTGCGCTCGCCTGCCTGCTTTCCTGCCCGCCGCTGGTGGGAGCGATTTCAGCCCCGATCATCGGCCATATTATCGCCGAAGATGGCTGGCGCACTGCCAACCGGATCATGGCC
>JANOBA010000023.1:0-6875 GCA_031411415.1 Novosphingobium sp. | reverse complement strand
GCGGAGCCGGCGCGGTGCTGGGCGGTCTCGGCGGCATGTTCGGCCACGGCCTCGGCGCCATCGCGGGCGGGATCAGTGTCAAGAAGGGCGAGGCGAACGTCACGCTCTCGATGGTCAATGCCCGTACCACCGAGGAAATGGGCATCACCGAAGGTTATTCGCGCAAGAGCGACGTGAGCTTTGGCGCTGGCGGCGGCGGCTTTTTTGGCGGCGCTTTCGGCGGGGCAGCCGGTGGCGGCTATCAGGATACCCAGATCGGCCAGATCATTGTGCTCGCCTATATTGATGCCTATCGCAAGATGGTCGGCCAGCTGGGCGGCCTGCCCGATAACGCGGCAGCGGCGGCGCCGACGGCACGGTAATATGGATGGGGCGGGTGAAAGCCTGCCCCCCAAAGGCCCGGACTATTTGGGCAACGTGCGGACAAAGCCTTCCATCTGTTTGATGATCGATGCGGGCCATTGCAGCCCGCTGGCGCTTTTGCTGAGATCGCCGCGTCCGGCCGCGCTGCCCACCCAGACGCCCGTTGCGCCGGCAAACCGGCCCGTGCCGCCGACCACATAGTTGACCAGCGAATCGCGCTTTTCTGACCCGGGGCCCCGCTCGATGGCTCCGACAAGGATGTCATAGGCGTAGATGTCGCCGTCGCGCGTCCGATAGACGCAGAACAACGGGTGCGCATCGTCCGCATTGACCAGCGTCCATGGGGTGACAACTTGCGCCATCGGATAGGCCGCCGCTTCCGAATAGCCAGTGCCGCACCAGTAATCGACTGCGCCATAAGGCTGGATATAGCCGGCTCCGGCGTGGATAGTCTTGCCGCTGGGCCATGCGCTGTAGAACGCAGCACCCGCTTCGAGCGCAACCCGCACCTGTTCGTGCACATGCGCTGGCTTCGCATCGGCTGCCCTGGACGGATTGGAAGTTGTCAAAGCTAACACGGCACAGATGGCCGCAAGGCAGGCTTTCATCGCAGTTCTCCCAAATCGGACTGTTCTGGTTTCGGCTATGCGCAGGCCGCCGGCCGGCGTCCAAGTCATACTGTCGACGCAAGAGTTTTGCCGCTTCGATGCACCACACTTATGGCATTGGCCCGCACCCCGTTATGCCGCCATCAATACGGCAATCGGGGTATGGCGGGATTGGCTTGCCGTGTCCGCTTGCAAAGGAGCACTATGATGGCCAACCGACCCACCCCCACTCCTGTCCAGATGCTGTGCATCGCCGCCGGCGCGATTGCCGGGTCGGTGCTTGGCTTCGTCGTGCTCGATGGCGGCGCGATTGGCGGGGCCATCATGGCGCTGTGCATCTTCGTCGGCGCGATCCCCTACAAGAAGGCGATGGATGCGGCGAAATAGGGGACGCGGCGAAATAGGCACCTTCAAACAGGCGCATTGCCGGGCTTGAATTCGCTCCCCTTGCCGGCTCCGGTCTGCCATGGCGATCCTTCAAACAGGGATGCGCGCGATGGCCGGTGACGAGGAAGACTATGTCTATGACGAGGACAGCGGCGAATGGCTGCCTGCCTCGGAACTGGCCAGTAAGCGGGCCGCAGAGAGCGTGGTGGAGGTGCGCGATGCAGTGGGCAATGTGCTGGTCGACGGCGATTCGGTAACGCTGATCAAGGATCTTACTGTCAAAGGCGCGGGGCAAACCCTCAAGCAGGGCACCATGATCCCCTCAATCCGGCTGACCGGCGACGCGCAGGAAATCGATTGCCGTTATCCTGGCATCAAAGGTCTGGTGCTGCGTGCGGAGTTCGTCCGCAAGCGCTGATGGTCCGGCCAAGTGGCTTGCCGCCCGCAGAGGCGATTCTGCGGCTTGCCGACCAGCAGCGCCGGTTGACCCTTCGCGTGGTGCCCGGGGCGCGGGCCGATGCCATCGTGCTGCCGGCGAGCGATGGCGAAGGCCTGCTGCAAATCCGGATCACGCAGATCGCCGAGGACGGCAAGGCCAACGCCGCGTTGCTGGCGCTGCTGGCCAAGGCGCTTGGTGTGGCGAAGTTATCGCTCAAGATCGTGCTGGGTGCCAGTTCGCGGACCAAGACGATCCAACTGCCTGATTGATACGGTGGGAGACTTGCCCGCCCCGGCTTGATCCCGGCCCGCGGCACTGCCAGACAGGGCAAGCAAGCATTTTAACGATGGATGGATTTGGGGGGCAGGCCAGGCATGCAAACGATGAAACCCCGCAAGGCACCGGCCCTTTTCGCGCTGGCAGCGATGCTGGCCAGCTGCGGCGATGGTAGCAGCGGCAGCGGACCAGTTGCCGTCACGCCGACCCCCACGCCCTCCGCCACGACCACCCCGACGCCCACCCCGACGCCCACCCCCACCACGGCGGGCTGCTCCGTGCGCGAGCGGCAGGACTGGGCGGCGGCACGGATCACCGAGTGGCATCTTTTCCCCACGCTGATCGCCACCACGACCAATCCCGCCAGCTACACCGATGTGCAAAGCTATATCGACGCGCTGCTCGCCCCGGCGCGGGCCCAATCACGGGATCGCTACTTCACCTACATCACCTCGATCGCCTCGGAGAATGCCTTCTTCGATAGCGGCGCCAGCGCTGGCTTCGGCATTCGCCTGAGCTATGATTCGACCAATCGGCGCCTGTTTGTGATGGAGGCCTTCGAAGGCGCGCCGGCGCTCGCTGCCGGGATTGATCGCGGAACCGAGATCGTGGCCATCGGCACTTCCGCCGGCTCGATGCAGACCGTCACTTCGCTGTTCGCCGCGGGCGGATCGCAAGCGGTGTCCGACGCGCTCGGCGCCTCGACTGCGGGCACCGCGCGCGTGCTGCGCGTCATCACCAATGGCACGACCAGCGATGTCACGGTGACCAAGGCGGTCTACAACCTCACGCCGGTCTCGTCGCGCTATGGCGCCAAAGTCCTGCTCGATGGCACCAAAAAGGTCGGCTACCTTAATCTTCGCACCTTCATCGACACTGCTGATCCAGCGCTGCGCAGCGCCTTCGCCAATTTCAAGGCGCAAGGCGTCACCGAACTGATCATCGACTTGCGCTATAACGGTGGCGGCCTCGTTTCCATCGCCGAGCTGATGGGCGATCTGATGGGCGGCGGCCGCCCGGGGCAGGTCTTCTCCTACACCACCTTCCGCACCGAGAAGGCCGCGAACAATGCGCAGAAAAACTTCGCGGCCCAGACCGAAACTATCGCCCCCACCAGAATCGCCTTCATCGGCACCAGCGGCACCGCCTCAGCCAGCGAGCTGGTGATGAATTCAATGCGGCCATATCTGACCACCTCGCAGGCGCTGGTCGGCACCAACACCTATGGCAAACCCGTCGGCCAGATCGCCTTTGACCGTTGCCTGTGCGACGACCGCCTGCGCGTCGTCGCCTTCCGCACCGAAAACGCCAGCCACCAGGGCGATTACTACACCGGCCTCGCCTCAGTGATGGAACGCACCTGCGCCGCCACCGACGACTTCGCCAAACCGCTCGGCGATGCCACTGAGGCCTCGACCAAAGCCGCCCTCGATTTCCTCGCCAGTCGTTCCTGCCCCGCCGCCATCGCCCTCACCGCCAGCGCTGATCGGACGCCGATTTTCAGCCCGTCCTACCAGCTGCTGACGCCGGACGCGCCGACACCAGCGCAAAGGGAGACGCCGGGGTTGTTTTGAGGGCAGGGTGACAGGGGTGACACAGGTGACACCGTGTCACCCAGGTGTCCGCAGCATTTAATCTCGTTAGGTCAGCATGTTGATGCGCAAAAGGTGACACTTGGCGCGCTCTCGGAAAAACCCCGCGTGCCCACAATCCCGCAGGTTCCGGCGCGGCGCGACGACGGCGCCCTTCTGGCACTCGCTCAGCGGCGCAATCAGGGAATAGCGCGACATCGCTCAAGATAAGGCACAGGTGGGTGTGTGTAGGAAAGTGGTTTTGCGGGGGGAAGGGGGAAGAGAAAATGCGAGGGCCACCCTTCGGCACGCTCAGGGCCGACGGCCCCTTCGCGCTACCGGACACCGGACCCGGGGTAATCTGATCACATTTCCTTGCGCGGAAACCAGGGCACGATCATCGACACGGCAGATTGGTAAGCCCGATAGCGATCGCCGAAGACACCGGCGAGATCGTGTTCCTCAAACTGGATGGCGATCAGGATGTAGGCCGTGGTGCCGAAAGCGAAGATAAAATGTCCCAGGCTCATCTGGGGAGTGGCCCAGAAGGCAATGATGAAACCCAGATAGATGGGGTGTCGGACAACCCTGTAGAACAAGGGCGTGCGGAAATGGGCGGGCGGTGTCTCGCCATTGCGGAGATAGATCCAGACCTGGCGCAGCCCGAAAAGGTCAAAGTGATTGATCAGGAAAGTGCTGCTGAGCACCGTCAGCCAGCCGAGCCCGAACAGGACCCACAGTGCGTTGACCAGCCAGGGTGCTCTGGCCTGCCAGATCATCGGCTCGGCAAGCGGTCGCCACTGCCAGAAGATCAGCACCAGCGCCAACGAAGCGAAAAGCACATAAGTGGACCGCTCGATCTGGGGCGGAACGATCTTGGTCCACTTCGCCTTGAATGCCGGCCGCGCCATGACGCTGTGCTGGATCGCGAAAACCCCCAGCAGCAGAGCATTGATCGCCAGCGATGCCACCAGCCCTTGTTGCTGCCCGTCATCTATCGCCTTGGGAACAAGCAATCCGCCGACGAAACCGATGGAATAGAGGAACGCAGCGAAGAACACCGCGTAGCAAACCAGACCATACGCAAACGCAAGAAACCTGCCCATTTAGATCTCCCCTATAGGGGAGGCTGCAGCGAATCGGATGAATTGTCAAACCGGGTTGGCGGGCGGGCTGCGTGGGGTCGTTTGTCGTCAAGTTACGGGGTTACGGTGACACGTGCAACAACCCCCAAACTCACTCCGCGAAGCCCATCACCAGCTGCAGCGCTCCATCGGCGCGTGTTAATTCCTCGCCGGACAATGCGCCAATCCGCTGGCCTAAACGGGTTCTGGGAACCGCGGTGATTTTTTCCGACATGAGGTTCGATGGCCTGAAGAGGCCATTTCCCGGCGATGGCAGGAACAGCGGGCGCAACGGAACATCGTCACTCGTCTGGGTGGTGAAGCCGCAGGTCAGGACTGAAGGTGTCCCGATGGCGAGATCGGACTGGACGATCAGCGTCGGTCGCGGCTTTCCTGCGTAGCCGGGGCCGCCGGAAAGGGTCCAGATTTCGCCGCGCCTCATGGGCTGGTCGAATTGTCACCCGGTGGGCCGTTCGGACCCCAATCATAATCCGGCTCGTCCGCCATGACCTCGGCGTGGAGCGATGCAATCATGGACATGACTTCGTTTTCGTCCTTTTGGGCACAGATGATCGCGACTGAACGGCGGATGCCTTCAAGTACCTGAGGATCTCGTACATCGGGCACCCAGAATTGTTTGGGCCGTAAGCCTTGCGCGCGCAAAGCTGCGCGATAGCGGGCTGCACGCTGTGCGCCGGTAAGGTTTTCGTGAACGCCCATGGCCAATCTCCGTTACATGTAACGTATGTCGCACATGGCAGCTTGGCAAGGCCTCACCCCCCCATCAGCCGCCTGCGGTTGGCGCGTACATAGCGCAAGTAATGCTTCACTGCGCTGCCGCTCATTTCCAGCGCGCCTTGCCCCAGCTCGTCTTCTTGCCAGGCCTTGAGCAGCGCGGCGTGGGCTTCGGCCTTTTCTTCGACCATCAGCCGGGCTTCGCGGGCGCCGCGCTCGCCGCCGCGTGCGAGGCGGGCGAGGCGCAAGGGCACCACTAACGCGGCTTCGGCGCCGAGCGCCCATGAGCTGGCAGTGAGGCTAAGCATGTCCTTCACGATTTTTACCACCACGCGCCGGGCTATTCCGCCGCCGGCAGGTAGATTTCGCTGCCCTTTTCGCGGAACACTTCGCTCATTTCCGCCATGCCTGCCTCGGCTTCATCTGCCGCGATGAATGTGCTGGCCTCCTGGTTCTGCTTGGCGGCGAATTCGCGCACTTCCTGGCTGATCTTCATCGAGCAGAACTTCGGCCCGCACATCGAGCAGAAGTGCGCGGTCTTGGCGCCTTCGGCTGGCAGGGTCTGGTCGTGGTATTGCTCGGCCGTATCGGGGTCCAGCGACAGGTTGAACTGATCGCGCCAGCGGAATTCGAAGCGCGCGCGGCTGAGCGCATCGTCGCGGACTTTTGCTGCCGGGTGGCCTTTGGCAAGGTCCGCCGCGTGGGCGGCGAGCTTGTAGGTGACGACGCCAACCTTGACGTCGTCGCGGTCGGGCAGGCCGAGGTGTTCCTTGGGGGTGACGTAACACAGCATCGCCGTGCCAAACCAGCCGATCATCGCCGCGCCGATGCCGCTGGTGATGTGGTCATAGCCCGGCGCAATGTCGGTGACGAGCGGTCCAAGCGTGTAGAACGGCGCTTCGCCGCAGACCTCAAGCTGCTTGGTCATATTCTCCTTGATCTTGTGCATCGGCACGTGGCCGGGGCCTTCGATCATTACCTGAACGTCCTGTTCCCAGGCGCGCTTGGTCAGCTCGCCAAGGGTATAGAGCTCGGCGAACTGGGCTTCGTCGTTGGCGTCGGCGATGCTGCCGGGGCGCAGTCCGTCACCCAGCGAATAGGCGATGTCATAGGCCTTCATGATCTCGGTAATCTCGTCGAAGCGCTCGTAAAGGAAGCTCTCCTTGTGGTGCGCGAGGCACCATTTCGCCATGATCGAGCCGCCGCGCGAGACAATGCCGGTAACGCGTTTGGCGGCGAGCGGCACGTAAGGCAGGCGCACGCCGGCGTGGATGGTGAAATAGTCGACGCCCTGCTCGGCCTGCTCGATCAGCGTATCGCGGAATACTTCCCAGGTCAGGTCTTCGGCGACGCCGCCGACCTTTTCCAGCGC
>JANOBA010000022.1:0-63479 GCA_031411415.1 Novosphingobium sp. | reverse complement strand
ATTCTGGTGGCCGCCGAGCGCCGCTTGATCGACCGGGCGGACGAGATCGTGCTGCTGGTCGACAGCTCGAAGTTCGCCTCCTCGTCTGGCGCCATCGTCTGCCCGCTGGACGAGATCGACGTGCTGATCACCGATGATGGCATTGCAGCGGACATAGCGGCGATGATCGAAAGTGCCGGAGTGCGGTTAATGATCGCCCGCGCCTAGAGCAGCGCGGTCACGAAATTCCGGTCTGCCGCGTCGGGCCGCCATTGCGAAGCCATCAGCCCGCCCGGCGCGAACATTGCTTCGACCACGCCCGCCTTGCCCGCACTCGCCCAGCAGGCCTGCAACTGCACCGCTAGCGGATCATCAATCACCGCCCCGGTATCGCCGCGCAAATGGCGCAGCCAGCCGCCGAGCGCGGTCAGGATCGCCGGGCTTTGCAAGGCCGATGCCTGCCGGGCGGCGAGCGTCTCCAGCCAGCGCTGCGGGACTTTCTGGCTGCCATCCATGGCGATCTGGATCAGCCGGTGTTGCAGGGCCGGATTGGCGAAGCGGGCCAGCAGGGCGTCAGCATAGCCATCAAGATCCTGCCCCGGCGGCACTGCAAGCGTTGGCGCGGCCTCCTGGCGCATCAGCTGTTCGATCAGCGGACGGATCGCCGGATCGGCAACCGCTTGATGGACAAACTGATGCCCCGCGCCGAGCCCGAGATAGGCCAACGCCGAATGCGCGCCGTTGAGCATGCGCAGCTTCGCCGTCTCATAGGGCCTCACATCGCTGACCAGCTGCGCGCCCACCGCATCCCATCGCGGGCGGGGCCCGGCAAAGTAGTCCTCGATCACCCACTGGCTGAACGGTTCAGTGACGACTGCGGCTTCATCGCAAAGGCCGTCGAGCCTGTCGGCAACCTCGGCGATGTCCTGCGGCGTGGTTGCCGGCACGATGCGGTCGACCATGGTGGCGGGACAGGTGCATTCGCGGAGGAACCAATCGAGCAGGCCCGGATCGCTCACCTCCAGATATTCGCCCATCAACCGGGAAAGCTGCGCGCCGTTATCAGCCAGATTGTCGCAGCTGAGCAGCGTCAGCCCCGGCAGGCCGGCGTCATGGCGGCGGCGCAGGCCAGCGGCAAGATAAGCGAACACGCTATCCTCACCCGCCAGCGCCGGATCGAGCGAGCCATCGGCGGCGCGGCAATAGCCTTTCTCGGTGATCGTCAGGCTGGCAATATGAACCGATGGCGCGGCGAGCGCGGCGACCACGGCTTCTGCTTCGTGGCTGGCGACCAGCACTTCTCGCACCGCGCCAACGATCCGCGTATCGGCTCCCGCCGCTGATCGCTCGGTGACGGTGTAGAGCCCTTCCTGCGGGTTCATCGTATGCGCCACGGCGCCCGAACGCAGCGAAACCCCGGCGATCATCCAGTCGCGGTCCCCCGCTGACATAGCGAGATCGGTGTACCAGGCCTGATGCGCGCGGTGGAATGCGCCGATGCCGAAGTGGACAATGCCGAGGTTTTGCGCGTCGCGGTCATAACCAAAGCGCTCCGCCTCTGCTGGCGGAAACATCCCGAGCGCAAAAGGCGACAGGCGTACGTGGTCGTTCACAGTCGGTAGGCCGCCTTGGCGAGGCCGTAGGCGAGGTCCTGCGCGAGGTCAGCGGCTTCCCATTCCTCGATCCGGTGTTCCGCGACCAATTCGGCGAGGAAACCGCAATCGATCCGCCGCGCCAGATCATGCCGCGCCGGGATCGACAGAAAAGCGCGGGTATCGTCGTTGAAGCCGACGGTGTTGTAAAAACCCGCTGTTTCGGTGGTCGCCCGGCGGAAGCGGCGCATACCCTCGGGGCTATCATGGAACCACCATGCCGGGCCAAGCTTGAGGCAGGGATAATGCCCGGCCAGCGGTGCCAGTTCGCGCGTATAACTGCTCTCATCGAGCGTGAAGAGGATGATCGAGAGGCCCGGCTCGTTGCCGAAGCGATCGAGCAGCGGTTTCAGCGCGTGGACATATTCGGTCCGCTGCGGGATGTCCGCGCCCTTGTCTCGGCCGAGGCTGGCGAACACCCGGGCGTTGTGGTTGCGGAAACTGCCCGTATGGATCTGCATCACCAGCCCATCATCAAGGCTCATCGCCGCCATTTCGGTTAGCATTTGCGCGCGGAACAGCTCGGCGTCGGCCGCCGTGAACTGCCCGGCACTGACTTTGCGAAACAGCGCTTCGGCCTCGGCAGGGGCAAGGTCGGCGGTTAGTGCGCTGGGATGGCCGTGATCAGTCGAGGTCGCGCCCATGCTGGCGAAAAAGGCGCGGCGCTGACGGTGCGCGGCGAGATAACCCGGCCACGAAAGACAGTCTTCACCGGTGAGGTCTGATAGCCGGCCCAGATTTCCGCGAAAGCCTTCAAACTCCGGATCGACCACCGGATCGGGCCGATAGGCGGTCACCACGCTGCCCTGCCAGCCGCCGGGTCGGGCATTTTCGGCGCGGATGGCGGCATGGTGCTCAAGGCTGTCAAGCGGGCTTTCGGTTGTGGCGATAACTTCAATGTTGAAGCGGTCAAACAGCGCGCGCGGACGGAAGGCCTCGGTCGCGAGCGCAGCAGTGATCGTGTCGAAATAGTGGTCGGAGCTCGCCGCCTCCAGTTGCACCTCAAGGCCAAATGCCTCGGCAAACACCCAGTCGAGCCAGAGCCGCGATGGCGTGCCGCGAAACAGATGCCAGCGTTCTGCCAGCAGCCGCCATGCCGCGCGAGGATCGGCATCTGAATTGCCGATCCCCAGCGCATCGAGCGGTACGCCTTGCGAATAGAGCATACGGAAGACATAATGATCCGGGGTCAGCAGCAATTCGGCGGCATTGGCGAAGGGCTGGTTGCCCGCAAACCAGGCCGGGTCTGTGTGGCCATGCGGGCTGATGATCGGCAGCCCCGCCACGCTGGCATACAGCGCGCGCGCGATGCTGCGCACTGCCGGATCGGCAGGCAAAAGCCGGTCGGGATGGAGGACCAGCGGACGCGTCATGATGCTTCAGTCGCGAAAAGCAGGCTGTCGAGCACAGCGGCAAGGTGCGCGCGCATCGCCGCCCGCGCGGCGCCGGGATCACGTGCTTTCAGCCCCGCCAGCACTGCGCTGTGTTCATCGACCACCGGCTTGATGTTCGCCGTGCGAGCCTTGGCGTGCAGCAAGGAAGCCTCTGGCGAAGTGTAGCGCAATTCCCACAGGTTCTCGATAGTCGCGACGACCGCCGCGTTGCGGGTCGCCCGCGCAATGGCGAGATGGAAGGCGCGGTCAGCCTGATCGCTGCCCGCCGGATCGAGGTTTTCTGCCGCGATTGCATCGACCAGCGCGCCGATTTCGGCCAGATCATCGTCGGTCACATGGGCGGCGGCAAGCGCGGCGGCCTCGCCTTCGAACAGCAGCCGCGCCTCGGTCAACTCGAATGCGGAAATGTTGAAACCCGGCTCATCGCCCACGCCCGGAATGCGCAGCACATAGGCCCCCGAACCGATCCGCACCTCGACCAGCCCCTGCACTTCCAGCGCGATGATCGCTTCGCGCACGGTCGGCCGGCTGACGCCATATTGCGCCGCCATCTCGCGCTCAGCCGGCAAGCGGCTGCCCACCGGCCATGCCCCGCGCATCAGTTCAGCGATCAGCTGGCGGGCCAGTTCCTGATAGAGCCGGTCATTCCTGCTTGCCTCCGCCATATGTGCCTTGCTTTCCACTGGTCTGACCAATAAGAATGGAGTGGCAGTCGTCGCCAGCGCCGTCAAGTGTGCTCCCTTAGTCCAGCCGGGACCCAGAATCGACCATGAAGATCACCGCAGCCCGCGTCATCGTCACTAGCCCGGGGCGCAATTTCGTCACGCTGAAAATCGAAACCGATCAGGGCCTCTATGGCATTGGCGATGCGACATTGAACGGGCGCGAGCTTTCAGTCGTCGCCTATCTCGAAGAGCATGTGATCCCCTGCCTGATTGGCATGGACCCGCGCCGGATCGAAGACATCTGGCAGTATCTCTATCGCGGTGCCTACTGGCGGCGCGGCCCAGTGACCATGCGGGCGATCGCGGCGGTTGATATGGCGCTGTGGGACATCAAGGCCAAGATGGCCGGCATGCCGCTTTACCAGCTGCTCGGCGGTCGTTCGCGCGATGGCATGATGGTCTATGGCCATGCCAACGGCGCAGACATCGCCGAGACGGTTGATGCCGTGGGCCACTATATCGACATGGGCTACAAGGCAATCCGCGCGCAAAGCGGCGTGCCCGGGGTTAAGGATGCTTACGGGGTCGGGCGCGGCAAGCTGCACTATGAGCCCGCCGATGCGGCGTTGCCCAGCGTCACTGGCTGGGACACCGCCAAAGCGCTGCGCCATGTGCCAATGCTGTTCGAGAAACTGCGCGAAACCTATGGCTTCGATCACCACCTGCTGCACGACGGCCACCATCGCTATACGCCAAACGAAGCCGCGCAGCTGGGCAAGGCGCTCGAACCTTACGCGCTGTTCTGGCTGGAAGACTGCACCCCGGCGGAAAATCAGGAGGCTTTCAGGCTGGTCCGCCAGCACACCACCACACCTCTTGCCGTTGGCGAGATATTCAACACCGTGTGGGACGCGAAAGACCTGATCCAGAATCAGCTGATTGATTATATCCGCTGCACCGTGCTGGGCGCAGGCGGGATCAGCCATTTGCGCCGGATCGCCGATCTCGCCGCGCTCTATCAGATCCGCACCGGCAGCCACGGCGCGACTGATCTCTCGCCCGTCACTATGGGCTGCGCGCTGCATTTCGACACCTGGGTACCCAATTTCGGCATCCAGGAATACATGCGCCACACCGAGGAAACCGACGCGGTATTCCCCCACGACTACCACTTCGCAAAGGGCGAACTGTTTTGCGGCGAGAGCCCGGGCCACGGCGTCGACATCGACGAGAAACTGGCGGCGAAATATCCTTACAACCGCGCCTTCCTGCCGGTCGCCCGGCTGGAAGACGGAACCATGTGGAACTGGTGAACATCATGCCGAAAAAAGCCCTGACCGGCGCCGCTGCTCTGGCGCTCGCCGCCTGCGCCACCACTCCGCCCGCGCGCCCATCCGGGCTCGCCGCCCTTCCCCGCGTGGCCGAAGTCGAGGCGCGGTATCTCTCCTACAATGTCGAGATGGTCGAAGTCACCGGCGGGCGGTTCTGGGCGCCGTTCGGAGGCCCGCCCGGCGAGCGCTACCGCACGCGCCCGCCAGTCGATCTTGCCAGCCCGCGCCTGCGCGCACTGGCCCGCCATCTGGGGCCGGCCTACATCCGCGTTTCGGGAACTTGGGCAAACAGCACTTATCTGCCTGCCGAAGGCGAAAACATCACCGCACCGCCCTCAGGTTTCAATCAAGTGCTGACCCGCGACCAGTGGCGCGGCGTGGTCGCTTTCGCCAAAGCCGTCGATGCAAAAATCGTCACCAGCTTTCCAGCCAGCGCTGGCGCGCGTGACGCCGATGGCAGCTGGAACCCGGCGCAGGCCCAGCGGCTGCTCGATCTCACCCGTTCGGCAGGTGGCGATATCTATGGTGCCGAACTGTTCAACGAGCCGAACATGCCGCAGCACGGCGCATTTCCCGATGGCTATTCCGCTGCCGATTTCGGCCGCGATTTCCGGATTTTCCGCAGCTGGGCCCGCCGCGCCGCGCCGCAGATGCAACTGACCGGAGCGGGGGGCACCGCCGAGGGCACGATGCTCAAGCAAGGCTCAGGCAATGGCGGACTGGGCACACTCACTTCTGAAGAACTGATGGGTCAGAATCCCGGAAGCCTCGATATTGTCTCTTACCACCACTACGGGGCGGTATCACTGCGCTGCGGGCCAATGCCGATGGGCGTGCCGGAAAAGGCGCTTTCGAGCGAATTTCTTGCTCTCACCTCCACCGACTTTAGGTTTTACGCCGATCTGCGCGATCGGCTGGAACCTGGCAAGCCGTTGTGGCTCAATGAAACCGCGCAGGCGGCCTGCGGCGGCAGTCCTTGGGCGTCGTCGTTCCGCGACAGCTTCCGCTTCGTCAACCAGCTCGGCGCACTGGCGCAAAAGGGCGTACAGGTAATCGCCCACAACACTCTCGACGCCTCCGATTATGGCCTGATCGATCAGGATAGCGGCGCTCCCCGGCCAAACTACTGGGCCGCCGTGCTGTGGAAGCGGACCATGGGCAGCACAGTGCTCGCCGCGCCGCAATCGCCATCGCCGGAACTGCGCCTCTATGCCCACTGCCTGCCCGTCGGCAGGGGCGGTGTCGGCCTCGTCGCGATCAATACCGGCGCGGCATCGCAGCAAGTCGCGACGGGCGGTAGGGCGCAGGCCTGGGTGTTGAGCGGGCAGCCGCTCGATACTCGCGATGCGCGGGTCAATGGCAACGTTCCCGGCCTCAATCCGCGCGGCGAGCTCACCGGACTCGACGCAGCCGAGGCAAACGGAAGCATTGCTGTGCCGGGTCAGTCAATCGCCTTCCTCGCCATGCCCTCTGCCGGCAACCCGGCTTGCCGCTGAGGCCATAGACGCAACGAACGGCAGTTCCGCCTCCCGCGTCCTCAGCGGCCTTGAAAGCCTGGCTTGCGCTTCTCCAGGAAGGCGGCGATGCCTTCGTTGCGGTCTTCGGTTGCGAACAGCAGCTGGAATGCCTTGCGCTCCAGAATAAGCGCGGTTTCCAGCGAGGCGTCCGCACCCAGATTGATGACTTCCTTGATGAAATCGACCGAGATTGGCGGCAGCGAGGCAATCTTCGACGCGATTTTGATCGCGTGTGGCAAGACATCGGCATCGGCAACGCATTCGGATGCCAAACCCATAGCGGCGGCTTCGGCCCCCGGAATGTGGTCGCCGGTCAATGCATAGCGCATCGCCTTGAACTTGCCCGCCGCGCGCAGTAGCCGCTGGGTGCCGCCCGCACCCGGCATGATACCTACGCGCACCTCCGGCAAACCGAAGCGTGCGCCTTCTCCGGCAATGATGATGTCGCAATGGAGCGCGAGCTCGCAGCCACCCCCAAGCGCAAAGCCATTGACCGCAGCGATAATGGGGATGCGGCACGCCTCCATGGCAGTCCACGCGACACGCGATTCACGAAACGCCTTGTCGTGAACTTTCCGCGCCTTAAGCTCGACGAGATCGGCACCGGCAGCGAAGGCTTTCTCGTCCCCGGTGATGACGATGGCGCGGGTTTCGGCATCGCCGTCCAGCCGGGTAATGATCTCGGCAAGCGTCGCCCGCACGCTCATGTTCAGCGCGTTCAGCACCTCGGGCCGATTGATGCGCAGCAATGCAACGCCAGATACCGGACGTTCCTCGATAACTTCTGACATTGACCCTCCCCAAGGCGCCAGACGGCACCGCATCACACTATACCAGCCTGCCAATCAGGCAGCCGGCGATTTAGGTATCTATTTATGCAGGGAGCCGCAACCGTCAGCGCGTGCGCGGCAGGCCAAGTTGCTTTTCCGCCACCTGGCTGCGCTGCACCTCGCTGGTCCCGCCATAGACGGTAGCGACCTGCGAATGGCGATAGCATTGGTTGATAAAGGCCGCGTCCCTCGATGCGAAAGCCAGAGATTCGGGTGCCGTCAGGCTGAGCAGGTCGAAGGAATCGGCGCGGTAGGCTTCTGACGAAAACATCTTGACCGCCGGGCCATAGGCAAGGTTCTGCTTGCCCTCGGCCGTCACCCACAGGATGCGGTCGTGCAGGGCTTTGGAAGCCAGCGCATTGGCCCAGGCCCGGGTCAATCGCCGTTGCACCGCCGGATCTTCAATCGCTGGCTTGCCCTGCCGCCGGGCCGCCTGGCAGAGCCGCTCTGCGGCGTGCACCATGCGTTCCTGATAGGGGCCGAAGGTCATGCCCTGTTCGATCTCCAGCGCCAGCGACATCACTTTGACCCCGCCATTTACCTCACCCAGCCGATAGGCATCGGGCACGATCACCCCGTCGTAAAAGGTGATGTTGGTGCGTTCGTCCTGAAAGGTCTTGACCTCCTGAATGGTCACGCCCTCGGTCTTCAAGGGCACCATGAACATGCTGACACCCCTGTGCTTGGGCGCCTCGGGATCGGTTCGGGCGAGCAAGATGACGTAGTCGCTGTGTTCGGCGCCGCTGGTGAACATTTTCTGCCCGTCGATCCGCCAGCTGCCGTCGTCCTGCTGCGTCGCGCGGGTCTTTGCGGCAAATACGTCCGAGCCTGAGCCCGGCTCGCTGTAACCAAGCGCGCAGATAATCTCGCCCGCGATGATCTTCGAAAGAATGTCCGCCTTGCACTGGTCGCTGCCATAGCGATCAATCATCAGGCCGATGATATTCGCCGTGCCATGCCCGTGGGTAGTCCAGTCATAATCCTCCCAGACCTTGTGCGACGCCTTCATCGCATACGTGCTAACCTCGCGCCCGCCGATCCGCTTTGGCCAATCGGGGAACAGGAGCCCCGCCTCGGCCAGCTTGCGGTGCACGCCCGCATCGTGACCGGCATAGGAATAATGCGCTTTGGCGCGTAATTCGGGTGTCATGGTTGTTTCGAAGAAAGCGCGGGTTTCCGCAGCCAGCGCTTCGGCCTCATCGCCCAGACCGTATTCGACTGCCATGGGGCCTGCTTCCGGCAGGCTTGCGGTTTCACCTCCATAACGGCGGCGCGCAGCCTCTTCCAGCAACAGTTCCGGATCGCCCAGCACCAGCAGCAGGCTGCGCGAGCGCAAGTTGAACAGGTGGATATCGTATTCAAGCGTCAGGCCATAGCCGCCGAATGTGTGCAGCCCACGCACAACTGCCTTCTCCGCCGCCTGCCCCGCCCACCAGGTGGCAATCGACACGCGTTCTGCGGCATCCGCCTCGCCATCGGCCACCGCGCGGATTGCGCGCCACAGCATCTGCCGGCCGGCGTCCACCTCGACGATGGCATCGGCGAGCGGATGCGATACGCCCTGATAGCTGCCGATCGGGCGGCCGAACTGGATGCGCTCGCAGGCATAAAGTGAGGCAATGCGGATCGCTTCGCGCGACAGGCCGGCCAGCGCCGCCGCGATCAACAGCTTCCATTCTTCCAGCGCTGCGCCATAGGCCGCGAGCGCTGCGCCGCCTGAACCCAGAACTGTCTGTTCGCCGCTCGCCAGGTCAAGGCGGCCAATCGGGGTGGAGGCCAGTGTCCTTTCCGCCCCGCTCGCACCGGGCCGCACCAGAACGATGGCATCACCATCGCGCGCGATCACGGCTTCGGCAACCGCGCCCCCGGCAACCAACTGCTCGGGTTGCACCGCGACATCATGCAGCGCGATGGTCAGAACAATCTCACCGCTTGCCGCAGCATCCCGCAAGCCGCATTCGTCCTGCGGATCGAGCTCTGCCAGCAGCCGCGCGGCGACGATTGCTTCAGCCAGCGGGCCGGAGACGAGGGTCCGCCCGGCTTCCTCCATCAGCAACACCGCATCGAAGATACCGAGGCCAAGACCACCGCTTTCTTCCGGCACCCGGATAGCCAGCGCGCCCTGTTCGGCCAGACCCCGCCACAGTACGGCATCGAAGCCGCCATCGGCGAGAGCCTGGCGGACTCTTGCAATGGAACTTTCCGCATCCAGAAAGCGCGCGAACATGTCGCTCATCATCAACTGGTCTTCGGATGGATCGAGCTGCATTCCCAACTCCACTGTGCGGCAGAATTTGCCTCGGCCTAAAAGACTGCCACTGCCGCTTCTGTCAAACAGTTTACTAATTCATCGCTGCGCGGCTAGGATAGGCGACTGGCCAGATCGACTGCAGTTTTGGCGTTATCGGCGGCGCGGCGCCTGGGAGTGAGCCGAAATGAGTGCACCCTTTCTAGATAAGGTGGTCATCGTCACCGGTGCGGGGCGCGGCATCGGCCGGGCGGTGGCGCTGGAATTCGCTCTCAACGGCGCCCGTGTCGTGGTCAACAATCGTTCGCCCGAAACGGCGAAAAGCGTTGCCGCCGAGATTCGCGCAGCAGGCGGAACCGCCATTGCCCACGCGGGCGATATTTCCGATTTCTCGACTGCGGCCGAGTTGATTGCCACGGCAGCAGAAGAGTTCGGCGGCCTGGATGTGCTGGTCAACAATGCCGGCGCTGTGTTCGACCGCACCATCATCAACATGACCCCCGAGGAATGGGACAATTCGGTGCGGATTAATTTGCGCGGCACTTTTGCGCCCCTGCAAGCAGCGGCGCGGCATTGGCGGGAGCTGGCAAAAGCAGGTCCGTTGAGCGCCGCGATCATCAACATGGGTTCAGCCGCCGGGCTTTATCACAATGTCGGGCAGGCCAATTACGGCGCGGCAAAAGCCGGCGTTGCCAACCTTACCGTCACAGCGGCGGTCGAACTGGCGCGCTATGGCATCAGAGTGAATTGCGTCGGCCCTGCCGCAGCGACGCGGATGAGCGAGCATCTGATACCCGCCGAAAACCGCAAAGCAGGCAAGTTTGACCGCTATGATCCCGCGACCATCGCGCCCGCCGTCGTTTGGCTGGCCAGCGAGGCGGCAAAGGACATCACCGGCCGGGTTTACGAAATGCGCGGCGATCGCATTTCCATTGCCGAAAGCTGGGTGCGCGGCCCTGTGATCGAGACCGATGTGCCTTGGACTGTCGCCAGCCTGGGCGACGAATTGCTCCGCCTGCACCGCGAGGCGCGGCCCAATTCCGGGCTGGACGGGCTGACGCCGGCCCTGACTCCGACATAGTCCGGCTGGACATTACACCACGCCGCGCGCCCGAAATCCCTCAATCGCGCTGGCGTCATAGCCAAGATCGCCCAGCAATGTCTCGGTATGCTCGCCAAGTGTCGGAGCCCGTTCGCGGACGCTGGGCGGGGTTGCCGACATGCGGAACGGCGTTTCGATGACCGGCGCGGGTACGGGCAGTCCCGGATAGTCAAGCGGCTTAAGATAGCCCATTGCCTGCACATGCGGATCGTCGATCGCCTGCTGCGGCGAAAGCACTGGCGAACCGGGAATGCGCGCGCCTTCCAATGCAGCCATAACCTCGGGAATGGACTTGCCGGCGCACCACTCGGTCATCCGCACGTTCAGCACATCGATATTCCGGGCGCGCATTTCGTCATCGCCGAAGCGGGGATCGGTGAACCATTCCTCGCGTTCGATGAGGCGGCACCAGCGCTTGAACATTGGCTGCCCGGTGATCTGGATCAGAACCCAGCCGTCATCGACCGGAAACAGGTCCGATGGGCCAATTGCCACGCCCTTGTTGCCAAAACGGCCCCGATCCTGTTGCAGGATGGCCTGTTCGATGCACAGCGCATTGGACATCATCAGCGCGCTTGAAAGCAGCGCAGCCTCGACTTCCTGCCCCTCGCCGGTGGCATTTCGGTGGATGATGGCGGCCATTGTGCCAAGCGCCAGGCACAGCGCCGTCGTATAATCGACATAGGGAACGGCCGTGCGATAGGGCTGTTCGGCCGAGCCCGTGCGATAGACCGCCCCCGACATGACCTGACCGATGCCGTCGAAACCGACACGATCACTGTAAGGCCCGCCGCGGCCATAGGCTGTGGCACAGGCCAGGATGATATCGGGCTTGATCGCTTTGAGGCTCGCATAATCGAGCCCGTTGGCCTTCATCGCTGCGTCAGGCATATTGGCAACGACCACATCGGCAGTTGCGATCAGCCGCCGCGCTATTTCCTGCCCCTCGGGCGTGGTGGTGTCGAGCGTCATCGCGCGTTTGTTGCGGTTGTTGCCGAGATAGCTCGCCCCAGCGCCGTTCGGCCCTACCGGCTGAACCCAGCGGTCCTCGCCGCCTTCGCGCTTTTCGATACGGATCACATCAGCACCCAGATCGGCGAAGATTGCGCTGCAAAAGGGCGCGGCGATGAACCGTCCGAAATCGAGGACGCGAAGCCCCTTGAATACCTGTTGCATGACCCGCTCCCTTTGCCCGTTCAGCCAACTTTCCAGACGGGCTCACGCTTTTCCATGAAAGCGGTCGGGCCCTCGACGGCATCGTCGGTGCGCGCGCAGCGGACGCGGTAGCTCTCGGCGAGCAGTTCCGCCTCATAGATCGGCAAGGTCAGCCCCTTGCGGATCGCCATGCGGGTGCCGCGCACAGCCAGCGGCGCATTGAGGTTGATTGTGTCGGCGATCTCCCAGGCGCGCTCCATGAGGCTCTCCGACGGCACCACTTCGGTGATCAGACCCAGCTGATAGGCGCGCTCCGCGTTCATCTTTTCATGCTTGCCCATCAGCGCCATGCGCATCGCCACCTGCAGCGGCAGAACGCGCGCCATGCGCACCATCTCGCGGCCCGAGACGACGCCGATCGACACGTGCGGATCAAAGAACTTCGCATGATCGGCGGCGATGGCGATGTCGCAAGTCGACACCAGATCCAGCCCCGCGCCACATACGATGCCGTTAACCGCGCAAATGATCGGCTTGGTCATCTGGAGATAGGGCGGTGTCGCCTCCTGCGGCACTTCCCACTGGCGAAGCGAGGACAGGATCGGCTCGCCCCACATGTCGATGCCGCTCGGCTGGCCATCCTTCAGCGTCAGCTCGAACACCGCCATATCGGCGCCAGTGCACAAGGCCTTCCTGCCCGCACCGGTGATGATCAGGGTCCAGATATCGTCGTCTTCCTCGACTTGCCTGTAGGCATTCTGCAGCTCCTTCATCATCTCGATCGAGATCGAGTTGAGCACCTCCGGTCGGTTGAGCGTGATGCAGGCCGTGTGTCCGCGCTTTTCGAACAGGATCGTTTTCCAGCTCATTTCTTGTCCTTCCCTCCCGTCTTGAGACGGTCCGCAATGCGGGTTGAATTGTCACGCAAGGTGAGTGGTGTGTTGGCGATGCGCTCAACCGTGCGGCCGCCCTGGCGATCCAGATCCTTGCACAGGTCGATGGCGAGCTTGGCAACGCCGACTGCATCTGCATCCTTGCCTGCGAGGCGCCTGCAGAAGGCCCAGACCTGATCCTCGAACTCACCCGGCTCCCACACCGCCTGAACCAAACCTGCCATCATAGCGGTCTGTGCATCCATTGGTTCGCCCGCCATGCCCAGCCATTTGGCCCAGCCGACCCCGCACAGCCGGACAATCCGGCTGGTGCCGCCCGATCCGGCGATCATGCCAAGGTCCACTTCCGGCAGGCCGAAGCGCGCCTCGGTCGATGCCAGCCGGAAATCGGCCGCGCCCGCCATTTCCAGACCAATGCCAAGACACGGTCCGTTGATGGCCATTACCACCGGCTTCTCCACCATCTCCATCTCGTCGAAGAAGCGATGGATGTTGCGGCGATAGTCGCGGCGAAAGGTCTGCATTGAACGCGTGTTGGGGAAATGCTCGGCGTGTTCGACGATGTCGATACCGGCGGTGAAGAAGGCGCCTCCCGAGCGCAGCAGCAGCACGCGGAGATCATCGCGGTCGCGCAGGTCGTCGATTGCATCGAAGATCACCTGCCGCATGGCGATGGTCATCGCGTTGCGTTTGGCGGGGCGGTTCAGGGTCAGGACGATAATGCCATCCCGTTCTTCGCGGAGAATATCGTCAATCACCTAAACCTCCAGAGGAAGCAAAACGAGCTGCGCCGGGACGAGGCGCGGATTGCCGAACATCTGGTTCAGCACATGGCAGCGTTTCAGGATCAGCTGGGCGTCTGCCTCCTGGGTGAAGCCCATGCCGCCGTGTACCTGAATATCAAAACGCGCGGCTTTGAGCGCCTCGTCGCCCGCCAGCCATTTGGCGGAGCGCACCTGAAATTCCGCATCGGCCTGTCCACTGGCGAGCGCATTGGCTGCGGCCCACAGCTGGGTCCAGCACATTTCCGCGCCTAGCGCAGCATCGGCGCAGCGATGCTTGATCGCCTGAAAAGCGCCGATCGGCCGCCCGAACTGAACCCGCGTCCGGGCATAGTCGGCTGCCATGTTGCGCGTGGTTTCAAGCAGTCCGGTCAAAAGCCCGGCGGCAAGAAGCTGCGCGGCGAGCGCCAGATCGGGCGCCTCGATCCGCGCCAGAACAGTGCCCGGCATCGTGGCCGCTGTCAGTTGCACGGTGCCATCGATGCAATCGAGCGCCCGTTGGCCTGCCTCGATCAGACTTAGGGTCTCGCCTTCGATCAGCAGGAACGGCCCGCCATACGCGGCAGTGGTGTGGCAATCTGCGACCCTCGCCTCGTCGCCCAGCGTGCCAAGTGCAATGCCGACCCGGCGCTCGCCCGCGACCAGCGCGCCACATAGCGCAGCTTCTCCGGCGCGCGCGGCTACCTGTGGAGCAAGCAACCCGGCTATCACTGCCGGCGACATCAGCACCTGGCCGAGTTCGCGCGCGACCAGCGCCGCTTCCACCACCCCCAGCCCCAAACCGCCGTCGGCCTCGGGCAGCATGATGCCGAAAATTCCGAGGCTTGCCAGATCGGGCCAGCGGCCGATGTCACAGGGCACCCCTCCGCGGAAACGCGTGAGCGGAAACTCTCCCGCCAGGAAGTCGGCAACCCCCCGGACCAGCGCCAGTTGCTCTGCATCGGGAAGCGATAGGGTCACGCCGCCAGCTCCGCCACCGCGTCGTGCCGGGGCAGGTTCAGGATGCGCTCGGCGATGATATTGCGCCGCACTTCCGACGTGCCGCCGCCGATGGTGATCGCATAGGAGAACAGGTATTGCAGCACGGCATTGTTCGCATGGGGCGCATCGTCGATTTCCAGCCCGCGCAGGTCAAGCATTTCCATCCACAGCTGAAACAGCGCCTGTTTCGTTTCCGCGAGCATCAGGGCCACATAAGTTCCTTCGGCGCCCGGCACTGCGTCATTCATACTGCGCGCGGCTGCGAAGTAGCTCATCGATTTGAGACCGGCGCAGCGCGCCCGCAGGATGCCAAGCTGGTCCGCAATACGCAGATCGGCCATCAGCGGCTGCCCGTCCGGTCCGCGCGTCTCTTGCGCGAAGGCGATCAGCCGCTCGACCGTGCGCAAGATGCGGAGCTGCGAGCCGATGAACGAGCGGCCGCGTTCAAACGCCAGCGTTGCCATAGATACCCGCCAGCCATCGCCCAGTGCCCCGACGACATTGGCCAGCGGGATGCGGACGTTATCGTAGAACACTTCGCAATTGTGGTATTCGCCGTCCATCGACTGGATCGGCCGGACCGTGATCCCCGGACTGCGCATATCGCAGATCACCCAGGAAAGTCCTTTGTGGCGTGATGAGCCCGGCTCGGTGCGCAGCACCAGTTCCTGATAGTCGGCCCCTTGCGCGAAGCTGGTCCAGATCTTGGAGCCGTTGACCACCACTTCATCGCCGACCACATCGCCACGGCAACGGATCGCAGCAAGGTCCGACCCGGCACCCGGCTCGGAAAAGCCCTGGCACCAGATATCGGTGCCGCTCAGGATGCGCGGCAGATGAAAGGCCTGCTGTTCGGCAGTGCCGCACTGGATAAGGGTGGGGCCGGCGTGGGACTGGGCCACCGATAGCCCGGGGCTGTCCGGGCCGTCGGCGCGGGCATATTCCTCGTACCAGACGATCTGTTCCATCGCCGAAAGGTCGCGCCCGCCATACTTGCCAGGCCAGTTGATCCCCGCCCAGCCGCCGACATGGAGGGTCTGCTGCCAGTTGCGGATGAACGCCCGATGCACCTGCCCATCGTGTGAGATTGGCGGCACCGGCCCTGCGGGAACATTCGCTGCGAGCCACTGGCGAACTTCGGCGCGGAAGGCATCGAAAGTGCCGCTGCTGCCTAAGTCCATGGCCCCTTCCAATCAGTTAGATCATAATACCAAAACGGCTTGCACCGCGACGCCGCGCGACGCAAGTCCCAAACAGGTCACCGGCAAGCGACCCCGCCAGAATATCCTCAGGCATCGGGTTCGGGGAGCTGCACCACGTCGATAGGCATTTGCGCGCGATAGTTGGAGAAAACGACCTCCCCACTGACTTCCAGATGTTTGCGCCAGAAGGATTCCGCCGCTGCGGCATCGCCGTTCTTCACCAGCTGAACCATTTTCTCCCGGCTGCGCACGTTCCAGTTGAGCATGCGATCGACGCCCCGGCGCGTATAGGTCTTTACCGTGACGTCGATGTGCTGACGGTCAACAATGTCCTGAATCAGCATCGAAAGAATATGGATAGTCTTGTTGCCGCAGTATTCGGTGAGAATGTGCGAAAAGCGCGAAGTGAGCTCGGCATATGCGACCGGATCCTCTATCGCAGCATCGGCATCCAGCACGTTCTTTTCCATCTCCTCAATCGCTCGGCGATCAGGGTTTCGAGTCAGCAATGCCGCCGCGGCCGGCTCAATGATCATCCGGCACTGCCAGACATCTTGCAGGGTCACGCCCTCGATCTGCAGGCATACGCCAACCTGGCGTGCCAGAACTGCCGGATCGAGCCGGGTGACGCGCGCGCCGCCGCGCTGACCGCGGATCACCTCAATCAGCGATTCAGATTCCAGCATGCGTAAGGCTTCGCGCAAGGTTGGGCGCGAAATGCTGAACTGCTCTTGCAACTCCCGCTCGGGATGCAAACGGTCGCCCGGGCGGAGATTGCCCGTAACGATTTCGCGGCGCAGCTCCCCTGCAACCCGCTCGGCAACCTTAATTCTCGGTGTCGCCTTTTGCTTTGCCATCGACTTCCTCTGAACTCGGCCCGAACCCAAGGATAGCGGTTATCTCATGGCCGATAAGATAGCCAGCAGCTAGCCATGCTGCCCGCTATCACTGCTCAAGAAACTCGAACATGATCCCCAGATTGTCGCGCGGATCGACCGCGATGCTGCCCGGTGCGGTGCCATCGATCACGCGCAGGCCCCGGCCCTCGAAATAGGCGCGCGTCGCAGCTACATCCCTGACAGCATAGACGGTCGAGCGGATGCCCTGTCCGGTTTGCAACATGTCACGCAGCAACCGGCCATCGCCGCTCGGGCTCACAAGTTCGCAAATGCCATCCGCAATCTGCAAGCCGATCGCGCGGGCGCCGATGCCAGTCCGCTCAGCTTCATAAAGCGGCGACGCGCCAAGGAAGCTCTGGAGGAATTGCGATGCCCCCACCAGGTCGGCAACGGCATGGGTATAGCCGATCAGCCCGGCAAAACCGATCGGGTGCGCGGCCCAGTGCTCGGGCGATTTGGAGCAGGCCTGCACATGTTTTGCATCGGGGCCATAAAAGGTGCCGCCGAAAAATTCATAGTCGACCCCGAAGCCGTCGAACGGGTCGGTGTGGATTGCCTCGCCGAGATCGCGCATGATCCGGATGCCGTGGTCGGCAACGGCTGCGCGCGCCTCTTCCATATCAACTTCATACTCGATCCCGAGGTAATGCGGGCCAATGCGGCTGTGCAACATGAAATGCTTGGGCTCGAACAGCTCGACGATGAGCCCGCCGACTTCGATAAGGCAGGCATGCCAGTTGGGGCCAGGCAGATCCATCATGTAGGAGCCGCCATAGACGTCCTCCAGAAAGCTGACACTCGCGGCAAGATTCTCGATCACCAGATTAGTGTGGCTTACGCGCCTGCAGCTAACTGACTTGGTCATGTTCGCAGCTTTCTCCAGTAGCCCCTGCTAAAGGGGTTTTGCCTGCTTCAGCAATTTGAGCAATTTGACGAAAGTGCGGCTTTCGGTCTGCATGATCTGCTCGGCATCATTCGATTGCGCATTGGCGGCGAGCATCTGCTTGGTCAGCCTGACCTGCAGGCGCTTTGCCGCTGCGATTTGCCCGGCAATGGCGATTGCACCGGCACGCAGCTCCTCGTCGGGGAATATCTGCGTAACCAGGCCCCACTGCAACGCTTCTTCCGCCGAAACAGTACCACTGCGCAGCAGAATATCGGTAGCCCGCCCCACCCCGATCAGCCTTGGCAGGAGCGCAGTGCTGCCGCATTCCGGCATCGCGCCCAGGCGCAGGAACGGGAACGAGAAATGCGCGCTTTTCGCCATTACGCGAATGTCTGCGGCCAGCGGATGCGTGGCGCCGATACCGACCGCCGGCCCATTTATCGCGGCGATGACGGGCTTGGATTCGGCCAGCAGCTTGATCCAGTTGGCATCGCCGCTGCCCATGGTAAAGGTCGCCGGCATCAGCACGCGCCCGGTCACCGGATCAAATTCAGGCTTGCCCTTCATGTCAGCCCCCGCACAATAGCTGCTGCCTTCGCCCGTCAGGACGATGGCGCCGACTTCGTCATCTGCGTTTGCCGCCTTGATCGCGGAAATCGTCTCGCGCGCACAAGCAGCGCTCCAGGCGTTGCGTCGTTCGGGCCGGTTATAAACGATCAACTGGACTGCCCCGATCCGCTCGGTGCGGATTGTCGTGTAGGCATCGGGCGCAAAAGTCGCGCTGGCGGCGTCATCGCTCACCGTATTGAGCAAGGGCTCTACTGCCGCTTCCCGGTCCATGTTCTAAGAAAACCCCTGCCGCCCATCAGCTTCCGGGCTCGGCCATAGCACATCCATCGGTTGGCATCACCATATATCTACCTGATTGATGCCGCAGCCTTGAATCAGACGATGGCGCTGCTAGGCTCGCTCAAATACGGCCGTCAGTCCCTGGCCGCCACCGATGCACATGGTCTCGATGCCATAACGCACCTCGCGCCGCTCCATTTCGCGCAGCAGCGTGGCCAGTATGCGGCCGCCAGTCGCGCCGACTGGATGCCCGAGCGAAATGCCCGATCCATTGACGTTCAGACGGGCATGATCGTCTGCGCCGAACTTCCATTCGCGCAGGCAGGCGAGGACCTGTGCCGCAAAGGCTTCGTTGAGCTCAATGAGGTCGATGTCCTTCAAGGCTAGCCCGGCGCGCGCCAGCGCCTTGGCGGTCGACGGCACCGGGCCAATGCCCATGGTTCGCGGCGCGCAGCCCGCAACAGCCCAGCTTTTCAGGCTGGCCAGTGGCTTGAGGCCATACTTCTCAGCCGCCTCGCGCGTGCAGACGATGCAGGCCGAGCCGCCGTCGTTCTGGCCGCTGGCGTTGCCCGCCGTCACGGTCGCGTCCGGGTCGTTGCCGCCATTGATCGGCTTGAGCTTCGCCAGCGCCTCGAGAGTGAGGCCCGGGCGCGGATGCTCGTCGGTATCGAACACCGTCTCGCCCTTGCGGTCCTTCACTGTGACCGGGATGATCTCTTCGGCGAAATGTCCGGCCCGCTGCGCGGCAACCGCCTTCATATGGGAATCCAGCGCGAAGCGGTCCTGCTCCTCGCGCGGGATACCATATTGCTCGCGCAGGTTTTCGGCAGTTTCGATCATGCCGCCGGGCACTGGCCAGTTTTTGCCCCCCGCAGTAACGCGTCCACGCGCCAGCGAGTCATGCAGCATCATGCCCCCACTGCTATCGGCACCGCTGGCGCCATAGCGTGCCTGATGGGTGAAAAAGGCTGCATTGCTCATCGATTCCGCGCCGCCCGCGATAACCAGATCCGCACCGCCGGTCTGGACTTGCATCACCGCATAAATCACCGCTTGCAGCCCAGAGCCGCAGCGCCGGTCGATCTGGAGGCCTGGCGTCTCGATCGGCAGGCCGGCATCGAGCGCGACCACGCGTCCTAGCGCGGGCGCTTCCATCGTCGGATAGCATTGAGCAAAAATCACGTCTTCCACTGCCTCATGCGGGAGCTTCGTTCGCTCAATCAGGCCAGAGAGCGCAGCTACACCCAACTCGACTGCGCTCTTGTCCCTGAACATACCGCCCTGCCGTCCGACAGGCGTGCGGACGGGCTCGCAGATCACCACTTCACGCATGAGATGTCGCTCCTGCATTCAGGCGTTCTGCCGCCAGTCCCCGGCCGATCACGTGCGCCTGTATCTCGGCGGCACCTTCGAAAATGCTGAGGATGCGCGCGTCGCATAATATCCGGCTCGCCTCATATTCGAGCGCATAGCCGTTGCCGCCATGGATCTGGACACATTGATCGGCGTTGGCCCAGGCGACCCGCGCACCCAGCAGCTTTGCCATGCCCGCCTCGATGTCGCAGCGTTCACCCTTGTCCTTGTGGCGCGCCGCCGAATAGGTGAGCTCTCGTGCCATCACCAGTTCGGTGGCCATCAGCGCCAGCTTGTCTGACACGCGCGGAAAGTCAGCCAGCGGCTTGCCGAATTGCCTGCGCTCTGTGGCATATTTCAGGGCCAGGTCGAAGGCATTCCAGCCAACGCCAATCGCCCGCGCCGCCGTCTGAATGCGCGCGCCCTCGAAGGTGCGCATGAGCTGCTTGAAGCCCTGCCCTTCCGCCCCGCCCAGCAGGCCCTCGGTCGCCACCTGGAAACCATCGAAGGACAGCACATATTCGCGCATCCCGCGATAGCCCAACACTTCAATCTCGCTACCGCCCAGCCCTTCATCGGGGAAGTCGGCATGGTCCTGCATCCGCGTCTTGGTCGCCAGCAGCATCGATAGCCCGCCATAGCCCGGTATTTCGGCATCAGTGCGGCACAGCACGGTCATCAAATCGGCGCGTGCAGCGTGCGTAATCCATGTCTTGGAGCCAGTCAGCGACCAGCTGCCATCCGCCTGCTTCACCGCGCGGGTGCGGACTGAGGCAAGGTCGGAGCCGACATCGGGCTCGGTGAAAACTGCGGTGGGCAGCACTTCGCCGCTGGCCAGCCGGGGCAGCCAGTGCGCCTTCTGTTCAGGTGTGCCGTTGCCGCCGATCAGCTCGCCAGCAATCTCCGAACGGGTGCCAAGTGATCCCGCGCAGATCCAGCCGCGCGACAGCTCTTCGGAAACGAGACACATGGCGAGCTTGCCAAGACCGAGGCCGCCAAACTCTTCGTCGATGCAGACACCGAACACGCCGAGGTCGGCCATTTCCTGGATCACTTCGCCGGGGATCAGCGCATCGGCGAGATGCCAGCCATGGGCATGGGGCGTGATCTTTTCGCGCGTGAAGGCGCGAAACTGATCGCGGACCATGTCCATGGTCTCATCATCGAGTGACTCGTCCGGCAACTCCCCGGCGCGCAGACGGTCGCAGAGTGCCAGCCGGTTGGCAGCCGTATTGCCGCGCTCGAGGAACAGTTTGACCGCAGCATACCCGCCAAGTTCGGCAGCCGCATCTGATAGCCCAAGCTCGCCTGGCCGCGCATATTCGTTCTGGCTCATCGCCACGCCGCCGATCAGCTGGGCAAGATATTCGCCCAGGCCGATGCGCAAGGTTAGCTCTTCGATTGCACCGAAGCGGCCCGCCCGCCTTCCGCGCGCTGCCCAATCGGCAATAGCCACCAGTGCCTCAGCAGTCGTCGCGATCCAGGCAAAGCCGTGGACAAGGCGCTGCTCGCGGTCGGCGGCGGCGCTGTCCACTTTGCCGTCCAGCACGATTGCTTCGCCGACGCGCGACTGCGCGGCCTGCGCATAGGCGCGCGCGGCCTCTGCGGCCTCCGAGGCCATCTGAATCCAGTCGCTCACGCCATGAAGCCTTTTGAATTGCCAGCAATTTTGCGCAGTCCCACCATCAGGCCAGCCGATGCGCTGGCAGGCCGAGCTGCGCGCGACGGCGCAGCCACAGGCTGGGGCGATAGCGGTCGGATCCGGTGATCGCCTGCAACTGCACCATGATCTCGTGCACTTTGGCAACGCCCAGCCAGTCGGCCCATTCCAGCGGGCCCAACGGGTAATTCTGCGCCAGCTTCATCGCCAGATCGATATCGGCGGGCTCGGCAACTCCGATCTGGGCAAGCTCGCAGCCAAGATTGGCAACCATGGCCAGCATCCGCTGGAGAACGAAACCCGGCGAATCCTGGATCAATTCGGCGGTGAAGCCAGCGCCGCGCAGCCAGCCAGCAACCTTTGCTGCCGCCGCACTGCCGCCAATCGCCGCCATAACAGTCAGATGCCCCTTTGCCGCAAAAGTGAGGTCGAGGGCAACCGTGGTCGCGGGATCGAGATTCAGCCGGACGCAGGCACTGGCGCAGTCCTCACCGATCGGGGCGATCAGCGACACTTCGCCGCCCGCTGCGAAACCGTCGATAGCGGTGATCGGGTCCCATTCGCTGCCGGGTTCGACAATGCGAGGATGCACCATGATCGGCACTTCGGGCGCAGCCGGCGCCGCTTCGGCTTTTGCGCCGTCGGCATAGTCGAAAAAGCCCCGCCCCGTCTTGCGCCCGAACAGTCCGGCATTGGACATCAGCTGGTGCCGCGTCGTCGTCTTGAGACGCGGATCGTGCTGATAGCCTTCATAGATATAGGTCGTCGCAGCATAGTTCACGTCAATGCCGGTGAGGTCCATCAGCTCGAACGGCCCCATGCGAAATCCCGCCGCATCGCGCATGATCCGGTCGACGGTCGCCGGATCTGTGACCCCTTCTTGGACTATTGCCAGACCCTCCAGCGCGAAGGCACGGCCTTGAAGGTTGACGAGAAAGCCGGGAGCATCCTGCACTGTCACCGGCACCTTGCCGATCAGCTTCGACACGTTCGCGGCAAACGCGGCGATCTCTGGCGAGGTCGCAGGTGCGACGATGATCTCGACCAGCTTCATCAGCGGCACCGGGTTGAAGAAATGCAGCCCGCAGACGCGATCCTTGCGTACACATTGCGCGGCGATGGCAGCGACAGACAAAGACGAGGTGTTGGTCGCCAACATCGCGGCTGGCGCAACCACGGCCTCCAGCTCGGCGAAGAGCTTCTGCTTGACGTCCAGCCGCTCGACGATCGCCTCGATGACTACTTCACATGGCGCAAACGCGGAAAGCGCGCCCGCCAATTCAAGACGCCCTTTCGCTTCTTCAGCGAAACCTTCTGGAATCTGACCTTTTTCTTCCATCCGGGCGATGCGCAAATGGATGTCCGCCGCCGCCTTTTTCGATGCTTCACCGCTGACATCGAAAAGGATAACCCTAAAGCCCGCAGTCAGGCCGATCTGGGCGATGCCCGCGCCCATTGGCCCGGCGCCCGCAACGCCCAGCGTTTTCAGGTTCATCGCTGCCTGCTCCGTCATACCTTAAGCCCGGCCTCGCGCAGCAGCGCCTTGGCGATGATCGTCTGTTGGATCTGGCTGGTGCCTTCGTAGATCCGCATCAGACGGACGTCGCGATAGAAGCGCTCTACTTTGTATTCCGCCATATAGCCGGCACCGCCGTAGATCTGGACCGCGCGGTCGGCGACCCGGCCCAAGGCCTCGGAGGCGAAATACTTGGTGGAGGCGACATCAGCCGACACCTTCTCGCCAGCGTCATAGCGCCGCGCAACGTCCTGCGTCATCAGCCACGCGGCGTATGCTTCGGTCCGGCTGTCGGCGATCATCCCTTGCACCAGCTGGAATGTGCCGATTGCCTGGCCGAACTGCTTGCGCTGAGCGGCATAGTTGACGCTTTCCTCAACCAGCCGCTGGCACATACCACTCGACAGTGCAGACAGATGGATGCGGCCGCGATCAAGCACTTTCATCGCAGTCTTGAAGCCTCTTTCGGGCACGCCGCCGATAATGTTGGCGGCGGGGACAATCACATCGTCGAAAATGACATCGCAGGTGATTGTGCCCTTTTGGCCCATCTTCCGGTCGATTTTGCCGAAGCTGATCCCCGGCGTTCCGGCGGCAACGATGAAGGCCGTAACCCCGGCCGCGCCTTTCACATCAGGCTGGGTGCGCGCCATCAACGTGAACATACCGGCGCGCGGGGCATTGGTGATATAGCGCTTGGTGCCGTTCACCCGGTAGTTGTCGCCTTCCCGGATGGCCAGGGTCGAGATCGAAGCCGCGTCGGAACCGGCATCCGGCTCGGTCAGCGCGAAACTGGCGAACATCCCCGCTGCCAGTTGCGGCAACCATTCGGCTTTCTGTTCCGGCGTGCCGTCCAGAACGATGCCCTGACTACCGATGCCGACCGTGGTACCGATCACCGAGCGATAGGCAAATGACGTCCGGCCCATTTCATAGATAACCTGAATTTCCTCGGAGGACGTCAGGCCAAGACCACCATATTCCACCGGCACAGTGAGGCCGAACAGGCCAAGCTCACGCATTTCGGCGATGATCTCCGCTGGCACAGCATCCTCATGTTCGACCCGGTCCTCGTTCGGTATCAGCCGTTCATCAACGAAGCGGCGTACCGTCTCGCGGAGCATCGAAAAGGTTTCAGTATCCATCAATCCTCGCAAGACAAAATGCCATAGCCACCAGACTTGCCGTGCCATATCAGTTACATGATTCGTTGCCAAGAGCTTCGGAGCATGCACGAAGTGGTCCGACATTCCGGGCAAGTACGCTCTTGCGCGCTGCAAAAGCGGTATCTCATTTGGCAGCATCGCCCCTGATCTCGCGGCGTCATGCAAGTCGCAAATGTTGGCCTTCTACCGATCTCAAACGGCGGGTTCAGACACCAGTCCGGCGGCGATCAGCGCATCAATTTCGGTGTCGCCAAACCCGGCCTGGGCCAGCACTTCGCGGCTGTGTTGGCCCGCGCCCGGCGGTGCGGTGCGAATGGTGCCCGGTGTCATGCTGAGCGAGACCCCCGAGGCAACCAACGGCACCGCCTGATCCGCGCCGGCAAGCGCGGTCGGCACGAGCATTCCCATGGCGGCCACCTGCGGGTGCGCCAGCGCCTGGCGTGGCGAAAGCACAGGGCCGGCCGGGATATTCGCCCCAGCCAATGCGTCCAGTGCCAGCTGGCTGGTTCGCGCTGCACACCATAAGGCCATGCGTTCCGAGAGGATTGCCCCGTTGTCGCCGCGCAATTGGTCAGTGGCGAAGCGCGGATCGTCCAGCCATTCGGGCTCCCTCATCAGGCCGGCCCAGCGCCTAAAAATCGCCGGGCCGACGATCTGCGTCACGATCCAGCCGTCGCCCGTGCGAAAGGTGTCGGTCGGACCGTTGACGAAGCTGCGATTGCCGATCGCTGTGCGGTCCGGTTCGCGCACCGCCTGTTCGATCAGATAGGTGGCGCTGAACGCCAGAGCCGAGGCTAGCAGGCTGCCCGAAACCTGCTGTCCGCGCCCGGTGCGGCTGCGTTCGAACAGCGCGACCATCGTGCCGAAGGCCGCATAAACTGCCGTTGCGTTATCCACCCAGGTAATCGGTGTGCGATAGGGAACGTCACCCGGCCCGGATAGAAACGCGGAGCCGCACATCGCCTGAGCCACGCTGTCAAAGCCCGGCCGGTCCGCCCATGGCCCTTCGGGACCAAACGACGAGGTGTTGACCAGAATGATGTCCGGCTTGATTGCGGCAAGGCTCGCGTAATCGAGGCCCATTTTTGCAAGGGCACTATCGGGCACGTTCACCACCACCACGTCTGCGGTGGCGACCAAGCGCCGCAACACTGCTTGCCCAGCTTCGCCGCGCGGATCGAACGCCAGCGAGCGCTTGTTGCGGTTGCCTTGCAGGAAGACCGCCCCTTCGCCGGCATCGGTGACCGGGGCAATCGCCCGGTCTTCGCCGCCACCGGGTCGCTCGATGCGGATAACATCCGCGCCAAAGTCAGCCAGCATCATCGCGCAATAAGGGCCCGCCACGTAGCGCCCGAAATCGAGCACGCGGATTCCTTCCAGTGCCATCAATGGCCTAGGCCCTGATGCTGATATTTATTTATAATGAAGCGCCTTCCAGAAGTTCCTTGAGATTGGTTGAGAACACTTTCTCGACTTCTTCAGGTGCGAACCTATCGAATTCCTCAAGGTAGTCCAGCGGCGTGGCCAAGCCTTCAGGGTGCGGGAAATCGCTGCCGAACAGCATGCGCTCCACCGGCACGTCGCGCTTCAGTTCATTGACGTCGTCCTCATAGAACGGGGCCACCCAGACGTGCTTCTGAAACTGGTCGCGCGGATGTGACTTGAAGGCACCGGGCATCTGCCCGAAGGCGCGATCAAGGCGCTTGAGCAATGGCTCCACCCAGGTCGCGCCATTCTCGACCGAGACGACCTTGAGCGTCGGGTGCCGTTCGAAAACGCCGTGGCAGATTAGCGCGGTGATCGAATCCGTGATCGGCCGGCCAACAATGTCCATCACGGCGCTGAAAGTATCGCGCTCGAAAGGCGTGTATTCAGCGCCGTCGCCGCGCCACCAGTTCGTTACCCGATCATAGCCGCTGTCCGAGCCGTGCATGGTGACAAAGATTCCCGCTTCCGCAGCGCGGGCCCAGAAGGGATCGAAGTCCGGATAGCCAAACGAGCGACTGCCGCGAATATCAGGCACTGGCGCCGGGCGGACGTTGACGCAGACCGCACCCTGGCTCAGCACGAATTCCAGCTCCTCGACCGCCTTGTCGACATCGGTCATGGCGATGAAAGGGACGACGAACTGCCGGCCCTCGCGGGAAAAGCCCCATTCATCGGCAATCCATTGGTTGAGCGAATGGAACAAGGCTGCCGTCACATCGCCGCGTGCGCCGATGCGTTCCTCGATCACCGATGCCAGCGTGGGGAAAATCAACGCCGCGTGGAGTCCCTGCTCATCAAGCAAGGCCATGCGGTCCTCGCCGGTGCGCCACGAGAGCGGCGGACGGATCGCCTTGCCCTGAAGCTCGCGGCGGGAAAGGCCGTCCTTGTTCTCGGCACGGAACCAGGTTTCCCAGCCGCCTGGCCGGGCAACCACTTCGAACGTCGGATTGGGAATGAATTCAGACAACTTGCCGTCGATCACCAGCTTGGTCCGACCCTCTTTCTCGACGAAATAGAAGTCGCGCTTATAGCGTTCGGGAAGGTGCCGCATGAAGGCATCTTGCGGCTCATAAAAGTGATGATCCGCGTCATAGACCGGAAAAGGCAATGTCTTTGGCATGGTGACTTCCTCTCAAGTGGAGCGCTTGCGCGGAGATTTACTGGTGGCCGCCCCCGCCTCACTTGCCCTGCAACGCGTTGTGGCGCAGCTGATTGAATGGCAGATCACGGCTGGCATCGGCTTCACGCGGGAGGCCCAGATAACGCTCGGAGACTGAATTGAGCTGGGTTTCCGTGGTGCCGCCGCCGATCCGGTGGGTCGTCACGCGGGCAAAGCCGATATTCGGACCGTTCCCACCCGCCGCCGCAACGACCCCGGCAGGCCCAGCAAGTTCCGACAGCAACGCCGTGCGACGTGTGTCCGTCCGTGCCGCCATCAGGCTGGAGACCGCCCCTGCCGTCGGCGGCAGGGTGCCGCGCATGATGCCGCCCGCAACCCGCTGAACAGTCAGCCGAGCCACGGCATCGATGACGAAAGCCTCGCCGATCAACTGGCGCGCATGGCTATCGCCGGCAATGCCCAATTCCTGCGCAAATGCGGGATATTCGGGCGACAGCGTAATCTCGCTCGCTTCAACTGATGCGGCCACGCCCTCGAACCAACCACGCGCCATGCCGGCGCGCTCGTTGGCAAGTTGGGTCCCCGCGACAGTCCAGCCGCCTCCGACATCGCCGATGACGTGATCGCCGGGGACCACCAGATCGTCCATGAATTCCTGGCAGAAATCGCTGTTGCCGCGCACCAGCCGTAGCGGATGGATTGTCATACCCGGCGCCTTCATATCGACCGCGAACATGGTCAGTCCGGCATGTTTGGGCACGGTCCAGTCGGTCCGGGCCAGGCACATGCCAAAGTCGCCCTCCATGCCGCCGGTGGTCCACACTTTGGAGCCGTTAAGCACCCAGTCGTCACCGCGCTTTTCCGCCCGGGTCAGCACACCGGCAAGGTCCGAGCCGCCCGAAGGCTCGGAAAGCAACTGGCACCAGATATGCTCGCCGCGCAGCATCGCGGGCACGTACTTTGTTTTCAGCGCCTCGCTGCCATGCGCCAGCAGCACCGGCAGCACGATGTTAAAGCCATTGCCGAAATGCCAGGGGAGCCGATAGGGTAAGGCCTCTTCATAGAAAATATCGGAAAACCGCTTGTCGAGGCCTTGCCCGCCATATGCCTTGGGCACCATGATCCCGGCCAGGCCGCCATCCCACAGCGCGCGCTGGATCACGCGGTCGCGGTCAACAAACGCCTTGTCCTCCCAATCCAGGTAAGCTTCGCCGCGCACTCTTGGCGGCAGGTTTGCTTGCAAATGGGCCCGCGCCTTGAGGCGAAAGGCGCGCTGCTCGTCATTATCGCGATGCTCGGTGCTCATCGGGCGTTCCCTAAATTCCGGCCAGCTGGCAAAGTCGTTCGTGATGCGCCAGCGGCGGGCCCCACAATGCTTCGTTGGACACCGCGCGGCGCACATAGAAGTGGATGTCATGGTCCCAGGTCATGCCGATGCCGCCATGCAGATGCATGCAGTCGCGCACGATCTCGGTGCCCCATCGCCCGCAGTGGCTCTTGGCAACACTGACTGCGGCTGCCGCGTCCGGTGCCTGCGCTTGCACCGCCCTGGCGGCATGGGCGACGACCGCCTTCATGCCTTCCAGCTGCGTGACATGGTCGGCGAGGCGATGCTTGATGGCCTGGAAAGACGCCACCGGGCGACCGAAGACGAGGCGCTGCTGGGTGTAGTCCAGGGCAATCTCGAAAGCACGATCGACCACGCCCACGGTTTCGGCGCATTGCAGCAAAATCGCGGCCTGAAGCTGCCGCTCGAACTGGTCGGCAGCGCCTTCGAAACCGCCGAGCAGGGCATCGGCGCTTATCCGCACGCCTGCAAGTTCGACATTGGCGATGCGCTTGCCGCTATCCAGTGGATCGAGCGGTGTCACCGTCACACCCGCGCTGGCAGCCGGCACGAGGAACTGTGATACCCCACCGGGGCTGACCGCGCTGACCAGCAGCGTCGCGGCCATATCCGCGTCCTCGACAAAGGCCGCCGTGCCATCCAGCCGATATCCGTCGCCATCGCGAACGACCGCGACCCCGCCCGGCGCAAGGCCGCCACGGACACTGCCTGCGGCAAATGCCCAGGCGCCCGTCGCCTCGCCGCTCACCAGCGCGGGCAAGTGCGCAGCGCACTGCTCCGGCGAACCGGCCTCGCCAATCGCCAAAGCGCAGACCGCGCTGGACCGGAAAGGTCCGGCATAGATCACCCGGCCAAGTTCCTCAGCAATGATCGCCGCATCGATCAGACCCTGCGCCGATTCGGCGAAACCGCTGTGTGCTTCCGGAACCAGCAGCGCGATCCAGCCTTGCCCGGCGGCCTCGGTCCATTCACCAGCCGAAAACAATTGCCGGCCATCCGCCAACTTGCGCAGGCGGCCAATCGGTGCGCGATCTTCCACGAACCGCCGGGTCATGTCCTGCAGCATCCGCTGGTCTTCAGTCAGATCGATATCCACGTCGCCTGTCGCTCCCTGCCCCAGATTGCTGCATCATGGCTTCCGCCAATTACTTCGGCCCACCGCTCCATTGCCTGAAGCGCCAGAATCATTTGCATCATAAGCACGTTTTGGATATACACAACACCGTGAATATTCCTAATCGCCTTCCCGATATCCTCCCGGTCGCCCGGCAGCGTGACTTCATTGACGGTATGGCTTCGTTGCTGACGTCATGGGGAGTTCCGGCAACCGCAGGCCGGCTTTATGCCTATCTACTGCTGCGCGAAGAGCCTGTTAGCCTCGAACAGATCGCCACCGATCTCGACATGAGCAAGGCCGGGGCATGGAATGCAGCGCGCTTCCTCGAACAATCTGGCAGCGCGCGCCGATCGACCGAGCGGGGCAGCAAGCGCGTCTTCTTTCGCCTCGGCAGAGATATGGCGCCCTGCCTGCTCGACCAGCTGAGTTCACTGGGCAACATTGGACGCCTGATGCGGACCATGGGCCCCGATGTGGCCGCAGGCGCGGTAGGCTCGCGGATGGACCGCATCGCCGATTCGTGCCTCTCGATCGAGCGGATGGTGATGCAGGTGCTGAGCAGCCCCGACAACGAAGAGAGGACCTGACCCGCATGAGCGAGTGGGGAACAAAAGCGGCAATCCAGGCCGCGCTGAACAGCTATTCCGGCGCGGCTGGCCGCCTCGATATCGATGCGTTCCTGACTCATTTCACCGAGGATGCCGAATTTTTTGGTGTTGCCGAATTGATGGGCCATCAGGGTCCGCTCAAGGGAACAACAGCGATCGGCGCGTTTTTTGGCCCGATACTGGCGAACCTTGAATGGCTGATGCAGCAAAATACAACGACGGACATCACGATAGGTCCAGACGGCACAACCGCCCAGACCAGCACCGGGTTGGTTGAGCTCGCGAAGCCGGTGGGGAGTGACCAGATCGTGCTCCTGGCGCGTTACGACGACGAGCTGAAACTCGTCGACGGGTGCTGGAAATTCACCAGACGCACGCTCGTGCCCTATCGCTTCTCGCAAGTGCCGGCTGATCGCGAAAATCTGATCGACTGACCCGAAGCACGCCCATGTCAGGCCGCGTTGTCCTCCATGATAAAGCCCGCTGCGCGCATGCCAACCATCATCGCCGGGCCATTGGTATTGCCGGAGACGAGCGTTGGCATGATCGAAGTGTCGGCAACGCGCAGCCCCTCGACACCTTTGACCTTCAGTCGGGGATCGACGACCGCCGCATCATCTGCGCCCATGCGCGCGGTGCCGCAAAGGTGGAAACAGGTTCCGCCCATCTCCATGGCATGATTGAGAATATCTTCATCGCTGCTGACCGATGGGCCCGGCGCGATTTCTTCCACTATCCAGTTGGCCAGAGCAGGCTGTCGGCTCAGCTTGCGCATCCAGTTGACCACTGCAACCGCCTTCTGCCGATCGACTTCTGCTTCAAGGTGGCGGGCGTTGATGTAGGGGGCGGCTTCGGGATCAGCCGACTGGATGCGAATTTCGCCCTGGCTTTTGGGACGGGTAAAATATCCCAGAAACGTGATCCCGGGCTCCTGCTCCAGCTTGATTGCTCCGGAATTGACTGACCCTGTCGTTGAAACCGAAATCAGGTTGAACTGCATGTCGGCATGGGGAAGGCTGGGGTCTGTCTTCACGAATCCGCCAAGCTCATGCACGCAATGAGTCATCGGGCCTTTGGCCCCGAAAACATAGCGCATCACCGACAGGATCAGGCGCCAGCCGCCCAGATGCTTGTTCTGACTGCCATCGCGAACCCGGTACTGGATATCAAAATGGCGATGCTCGCGAAGATTTCGGCCAACTTCAGGCGCGTCGCGGATCACTTCGATCCCATGCGACTGCAACAGAGCGGCCGGACCGACGCCGGACAGCTGCAACAGCTTGGGCGTCTCTATCGCCCCCGCCGAGAGGATGACTTCGCGCACTGAACGGACACTGCGCACGCCAGCCTTGTCGCGCAGCTTCACGCCCACCGCGCGCTTGCCCTCAAACTCCACTTTCAACACGGTAGTCTGGATGGCGACATCCAGATTTGGGCGAGCCCGCGCGGGATCGAGGAATGCGTTGGCAGCACTGAAGCGCTTGCCCTGCCAGATGGTCGCTGGCTGGTAACCGATGCTGCCTTCGGTCGTCATTTTGGGATCGTTGATGTCTGCGGCGCGCTGCACGCCCATCTCGCCTGCGGCGGTGAGAATCGCCTCGCACAAAGCATCGCCTTCAGGGTGAATCGTTACGTGCAGCGGGCCACCCGAGCCGCGCCATTCAGCGGCACCCAGTTCATGATCCTCCAACTGTTTGAAAGTTGCGCCGACCTGCTGCCAACCCCAGCCGGTACAGCCTGCCTCTTCCCAGCGGTCGTAATCGCGCGGCGATCCGCGCATATAGACCATGCCATTGACCGAGCTGGACCCGCCGAGCCCCTTGCCCTTGAACCAGCGTTCGGCTGGCCGGTTGCCGCCGGTGAGGGCTTCGGGATAGCTCCAGTTATACTTGCTGCCGGGATTGTTGATCACGCCGACGCCGCGGGGCATATCGACGAGGAAACTCTCATGGCTCGGGCCGCTTTCAATCAGCAGAACCGAGGTCGCGGGATCAGCCGACAGTCTGTTGGCGATCACCGATCCTGCGGAACCCGCACCAACGATAATATAGTCGTATTGATCCTTCATTCTTCACCTTTTCAAACAATCCGCAAACGCACCGTACGGCAATCATATATCTCTTTGCCGGGCGCGGGGTAGTTGTGCAATGAACGATCCCGAGGGTGCCATTTTATTGCCAAGGTCGGCTCATGGGTTCCTGACAGCGAGCGCAACAAGGAAAGCAGCGGCCAATGACCGAGCATACCATCCACCAGATTGAAACGGCTCCGGGGGTCACCCTCTCGGTCGCCGCCGCTGGCACGGGGCCGCTGGTTATCCTGATGCACGGCTGGCCGGAATTGGGCCACTCATGGCGTCATCAGATGTCTGCGCTGGCGCAGGCTGGCTACACCGTCGCGGCCCCCGATATGCGTGGCTATGGCCTGTCGTCGCGCCCGGCCGATCCACTTGCCTACGATCTTGACAGCCATGCCGATGACATGGCGGCGCTGGCCCATGCGCTCGGCGCACCGAGCTGGGTCGCGGTCGGCCATGATTGGGGCGCACCCGCCGCCTGGCGCTGCGCGCTGCGGTTTCCCGGCGCGGTGCGGGGCGTCTTCGGGCTCAGCGTACCGCACAGCGCCGCCTCACCGATTGCGGCAGCCCGGAGTTTCGAACTGGGCTATCCCGACCGCTTTTACTATGTCCGCTATTTCCAGGAGATCGGCCGTGCCGAGGCAGAGCTGGAGCGCGATCCTCGCGCTGCGCTCAAACGCATGTTCTTCGCGCTGTCGGGCGATGCGGCCAAGGATGCGTGGGTGAGCAAGCGCCCAATCGACGATCCCCTGCTGCCGGGCCTGCCTGATCCGCCCGCCGGGCCGCTGTCATTCATGACCGATGCGGAGCTCGACACCTATGCCGAGCGCTATGCGCAGGCCGGGTTCTTCGGCTCGCTCTGCTGGTATCGCAACCTCGACCGCAACGCTGAGCAGGCGCGCGCCTATGGCGATCAGCAGATCCAGCAGCCCGCCGGTTTCGTGTGCGGCGACAAGGAGATCGTGCTGACCTTGGCTCCCGGCGCTCTGGAGCGACAGCGGTCCGCCTGTGCCGACTTGCGCCAGGAGACGATCATCCCCGGGGCAGGCCACTGGATCCAGCAGGAACGACCCGATGCCGTCAACCGCGCACTGATCGGCTTTCTGGATGGTCTGGACGGTTAGGTCCACGGCCTTGCATAGCTTGCCAGGAAATCGCCCTTGGCAACCTTGCCGGTGGCATTGCGCGGCAGAGCATCCCGCATGAAGCCGATTGCGCGCGGCACTTTGTATCTGGCGAGACGGGCCGTGCAATGCGCCATCAGCTCCTCCTCGCCCGCCTCCGCGCCGGCCCGCAGCACGGCGACGGCGACGAGGCGCTCGCCCAGCCGCTGATCGGGCTCGCCAAAGGCAATGGCTTCGGCGACGGCAGGGTGTTCGGCCAGCACCCGCTCCACCTCGGCGCAATAGATGTTCTCGCCGCCCGAAATGACCATGTTCTTCTTGCGGTCGACGATATGCAGCAAGCCCGTCTCGTCAAAGCGCCCCACATCGCCGCTGAGCGCCCAGCCATCGCGGATGGTTTCGGCACTCGCCTGGGGATCGTTGTAATATCCGGACATCACCGTCGGGCTGAACACGGCAATCTCGCCCGCCTCGCCTGGGTCCGCATCGCTGCCGTCGTCGCGCAGGATCCGCAGCCGCATGGTCGGCATAACCCTGCCGACAGCGCCGAGATTAGCCTCGAACTCGCGCCCGCCAAAGGTGGCGACCCGCTCCATCGTTTCGGTTTGGCCATAGGTGTTGAGCATCAGGCAGCGTGGCAGCGCTTGCCGGATCGCGGCAGCAACATCCGGTGCGAGTGCGGCGGTGCCATTGGCCAGAAACCGGATTTGCGAAAGGATACCGCTCTGCGCGCGCGGCGAGGCGAGCATGTCGAATATCATCGTCGGCACCAGCCCCAGCCGCATCACGCCGTCGCGCTCCATCAGATCGAACACCGCCTCCGCGTTCCACCTGGTGATCAGGATGGTCGGCTGTCCCTTAACGATAGAACGCAGAAAGGGTAGCAGGCCGGCGACGTGGAACATCGGGCTGGACAGCACATTGGGCGGATTGACCTGCGCCAGACCGGCATAGGCATTCGCTCCGAACTCGCTTTCATACAGCGCGTCGAAGGCCTCGTTCACCAGGAAACCCAGCGTCAGCGAATGGGCCATACCGCCCTGGCTGTGCACCACTGCCTTGGGAAACCCCGTCGTGCCCGAGGAAAACATGATGAGCGCCGGACCTTCCGGTTCACGCGCGGCGAAGGCCAGTACTACGCCGGGGCGCGGAGTCGATGCCGCATCAAAATCCAGCACGGCAAGCGATGTCCCGCGCGCGCTCTCGCCCAGCAGGACGACCGGCACCGGCAAATCCACGGTCTCCGCCAGCCTGTCGAAGCAGGCCTGATCGCAAATGGCGGCAATGCAATCCGCGGCCTCGATCGCGCGCCGCATCTCCACGCCGGCACCGCGGCTGTTGACCATCACGGGCACTGCCCCGATTGCCAGCACCGCGAAGAACGACATCATCCATTCGGCCCGGTTGGCCATGACCAAGGCAACATGATCACCGGCCATCACCCCCGGGTGATCGCGCAACGATGCCGCCAGCGCCGCTGCGCGCGCATCGAACATGCCGAAACTGATGATCTGCCCGTCCTGCTCGATCATGCGCTCATCAGGCTTCGACCGGTGCAGCGCCACAGCATCACCGAGCAGGGCATTCAGGCTGCGCGGTGCATGCTTGAACATGGTGTGGTCATGGCCGCGAAAGCGCCTGACTTCCATTTCATAGGCCCCGCCCGGACCAGTCAGGGATGGCGGCACAGGGAAATCGGAATCAAAAATTCGCACCGGCTATTCCGATTTTCTGGATTGGCGGCACCGGCTCATCGCCCCGCGCCTTCAGCGATGCGATCACGGGCGGCGGCTATCCCGTCCAGCGCGCTTACGGCAGCGCAGTTGCGGCGTGCCAAGGCGGCGATTTGCGGCACGTTGCTGCGCTCCCCCAGCACACCCGCGGCATTGACCGTGCCAACCAGGCCACAAATCGCGAACTGGCGGTAGCGGCGCCACGCGGTATCGTCATCGTATGCCGCATCAATCGTGCGGATCGCAGCGGCATGGGCACGCACCAGCTGAGTTTCGCAAGCTGCGCGATCGGCCGGCTCCAGACTACCGGTGAGAAAATAGGCGAGATCGAAGGCGGCATCGCCAAGCGAGATCGATTGCAGGTCAATCAGGCAGGCACGCCCGCCTTGTTCAAATATGACGTTGTCGACGCGGGGATCGGCATGAATCAGTGTCGGCGCAAAGGGCTTGGTCGCGGCCCAGTCGCGGATCAACGGCACGGCTGCGTCGATCAGGGCCAGCGCGGCCTCATCCAGATGGCTGGCATAGCGCGCGCGCATCTCCGCAGCGCCAGCGGCAAACAGGGTACTGGTGCGATCGGCATGACACCACCGCCGGTAGGGCCAGTCCAGCGCCGCGACTTCCGCAGATTGCCAATAGCAGGCGTGCAGTGCGGTAAGCTCGGCCACTACCGCCTGGGCATCGGCCACATCGCAACCGGCGATCTGGTCGCCGGGACGGCTGGCCGCGCCAAGGTCTTCCAGCAGCAGACAGAAACCGCCCGCATCCTGTTCGGCCGCGAAGCAGCGCGGGATGCGAAAGGCGGGCTCTTGTCCGAAGGCCTGATAGGCCGCAACCTCGCGATCATAGCCGAACAGCTCGGCAGGCGGCGCGCTGCCGTCGGGCATCAGGCGCGGCACTTTGGCGATCAGGGTCGGCCGCAGTGTTGCCGGTTGGCCATCGAGAGTCAGTCGCGCCACCTCGCTGGTATTGCCAACTCCAACAGGCTCGGCGCAAATCAACTCAATTGCCGCGCTGTCGTGCCCCGCCCGCCCCAGAACAGCCCGCAGCCAGACCGTATCGAGACCGGCCAACGGGTCCAACACCTTATTCCGCCCCATCCCACAGCGCAAAACCATAAGGTGGGTTCCAGCATTCGGTGAGGCGGCCGTTTTCCGCTTTGAACGTTTCGATCCCACTCATGCGAGGTATCTTTTCGGACTCGCTGAACATGTTCCAGACCGAACTGGCATAAGTGTCGTCCGCCACCAGCACTTCGTGGGTGAAGCGCGGCTTCATCTTTTCGACAATGGAGCCGACCCGCTCGATCTGCTGTTCGTGGCTGAGCCGTTCGACTGGTCCTGTGGTGTGGCGGATCATCGGGTCAGCGCAAATCTCCCGGATCAATTCGACATTGCCCTTGTTCCAGATTTCTTCCCAATAAAGGTTGATCAGCTCGCGCGGGGTGCGGACGGCCATGGCATTTCCTCTCATCGAATTCGGGCGGGCGATTTCTCCGCAAAGAGGCCGGATGCAGGCTAAAAATCAATCGAAGCCGTTGTCGCTGAACGGCTTGTTGAGCTTGGCCCAGGCTTCCTTGTTGCCGTCGGCGTTGCGCTCCTTGAGGAAGTTATACTCGTCCTCGCGCCAGACCAGATTGGTGAACAGCGGATGGCCGACGCTGGCGAAGTTCTGGTAGGACGCCATGCCGACCCCATGCAGGAACTGGTGCAGCGCCCGCTTGCCCAGCATCAGGCCGTCGGTCGATAGCGCCGCAACAGCGCGCGCATAGCGCATCGCTTCGGCTTCCAGCTGTTGGGGCGGAACCACCGAATTGGCCACGCCCCAATCCTTCAGCTCCTGCGCAGTCAACGTCCGGCCGGTGAGCAGAACTTCCATGCCGCGGTTGAGGCCCAGCTTGAGCAAGGCAATCGGCATCTGCCCTTCGAAAGCGGCAAACCCGATCCGTGCCTGCCGCCGGGCAAAGCGGGCATCGTCGGCGCAAACCATCATGTCGCAGGCGAGGGCATAGGAAAAGCCCAGCCCCATGACATTGCCCTGGCAGGCGGCGATCACCACCTTGTCGCCCCAGATCAGGCCTTTCTGCATCGATTCATAGGTCTTGCGCATTTCACGCATCCGCACGGACTGCGGGATGCGAGAGCCCTTCTTCAAACCGAAGGATTCGGCGGGCACGCGCCGCGTATCTTCTCCGGCGCAGAAATCAGGGCCATTGGCCTTCAACACCACGACCTTGACGCGGTCATCATCCTGCGCCCGTTCAAGACAGTCGGCGAGCATCAGGTTCATGTCGGGCGTGACGATGGCATTGCGGCGCTTCGGACGGTTCAGCGTGATCAGGCAGATATGATCCTCGACGACTTCATAGAGCACCGCCTCGCTGAGATCCTCCTGCGCAATCTCTTCCTTGCCTGCCGCGTTCTTGTCGCTCACCCAAATCGCTCCTGGATACAAACAATGCAAAGCCGCGTCTTTGCCAGCGCCCAATCAGTTACATATGTGGGCAGCCCACGCAACCCTGACATCTGATATTTCGCATGGCCAGGCCGCAGCTGTCACACAATCTCTGCACGGCCAGCGCAGATATCAGTCCGGTGACAAACACACCGCCACCAGCTTGCCATCTGCGCCACAATCGTCTTACTGATGGCGATCGTTATGGTCCGGAGGGTAAAGCGGCACGGCTTGCCGGTTGCATACGGAGAGACTGGATGTTCATAGACCACTGGGCGCGCGAGACGCCGGACAGCATCGCAATCCAGATGGCTGGCTCCGGGGAGACGGTAACATTTGCCGAGCTTGAGCGTGCGTCGAACCAGAGCGCGCATCTATTGCGCCAGCTCGGGCTCAAGCGCGGCGATGTGTTCGCCATCTGGTCGGGCAACAATCCGCGCTATCTGGAACTGGCCTTCACCATGCAGCGATCAGGGCTCTACATGTGCCCGATTGCGTCCAAACTGACTGCGCCGGAAGCCGCCTATATCGTGCGCAACTGCGGCGCCCGTATCCTCATCATCGACGCTAGCATCGGCGCTCATGCCGCAGAGCTGGCCCGCGATTTTGCGACGCTATGCCCAAAGGTCGAACGGGTATTCGCCATCTGCGGCGATCTGCCGGGCGCCGGACGCTGGGAAGCGGCCGCAGCCGCCCTGCCCGGCACCCCGATTGCCGATCAGTCGGCTGGGCAAACAATGATCTATTCGTCAGGCACCACCGGCCAGCCAAAGGGCGTGCATCGTCCGTTGCAGGAGCAGGCTTACGACAGCGAGGACTCGCTGCAGCTGATGCACCGCCATCTCTTTGCAACCAAGCCGGGCACCGTCTTTATGGCGACGGCACCGCTCTATCATACCGGCCCGCTGCATTTCGTCCTGGCCGAGCTCAAGCTTGGTGCCACAGTCCTGGTGTTCGAAAAGTTCGATGCAGAACAAGTACTGGCCGGGATCGAGCGCCATGGCGTGGTGCGCGGGCAATTCGTGCCAACCATGTTCACGCGCATGCTGAAACTGCCGGAAGAAGTGCGTGCCCGCTACGATATGTCCTCGATCAAGCTCGCCCTGCATTCGGCGGCACCCTGCCCGGTCGACGTCAAGCGCGCGATGATCGACTGGTGGGGGCCGGTGCTCTTCGAAATCTATGGCGGCACCGAAAATGCCGGCTCGACCATGATCGACAGCCATGATTGGCTGAAGAAACCGGGCTCGGTCGGCAAATCGATGCTGGGCACGATTCACATCTGCGGCGAGGATGGGCAGGAGCTGGCCCCTGGTGAAACCGGGACAATCTTCTTCGAGGGCAACGCCGGGTTCGACTATCTGGGCGACGACGCCAAGACGCGCGACAGTCGCCATCCGACCCAAGCCAACTGGGCGACGTTCGGCGACATCGGCCACATTGATGAGGATGGCTATCTGTTCCTGTCTGATCGCCGCGCCTTCATGATCATCTGCGGCGGGGTCATTATCTATCCGCAGGAAGCCGAAAACCTCCTGACCATGCACCCCAAGGTCGCCGACGTTGCGGTGTTCGGCGTGCCCGATCCTGACATGGGTGAACAGGTCAAGGCAGTGATCCAGCCAGCCCTCGGCATTGCGGCCGGGCCCGAACTCGAAGCAGAACTCATCGCATGGTGCAAAAACCAGCTCGCCTCGCTCAAATGCCCCCGGTCGATCGATTTCGCAGATGAACTGCCCCGCGATCCCACCGGCAAGATGATGAAGAAACAGCTGCGTGATCACTATTGGCAGACGATGCCGGCCGCTGCGGCCTGAACAGCGATAAGAGAGAGGCAAGCAATGGATCTGGGGATCAAAGGCAAGGTTTTCGCGCTGGTTGGCGGCGCTGGCGGGATGGGTCACGACACCGCGCGCCTGCTCGCCGCTGAAGGTGCCGGCGTGGCGTTGATCGGCCGAGGCCGGGAGCGGGGCGAGGCGCGTGCCAAAGCAATGGCGGCGGAAACCGGATCGGACGTGCGCATGGTGGTGGCTGACGGCACAGTGAAAGGCGCGATGGACGACGCGATTGCCGAGGTCATCAAGCATTTCGGTCGTCTCGACGGGCTGGCCGTAACCGCCGGCACAATGCAGACGCGCAAGACCCTGCTGGAACTGGAAGACGAGGTCTGGGAGGAATATTTCCAGGTCCATGTGATGACAACCGTGCGCGCCTGCCGCGCCGCATTGCCCCACATTCTGGCGGCGGGCGGCGGGTCCATCGTCAACACTGCGGCCTATTCGATCCGCGCGCAGAAACCGCCGCTGATGGGCTATGCGACGATGAAGGCCGCTGTCGCCAGCCTGACCAAGAATATCGCGCTGACCTATGGCGCGCAGGGGGTTCGCGCCAACACCGTGTGCCCCGGCTTCATCGCCACGGAATCTACGCTTGGCATCCAGCAGCAGGCAGCCGAGAAATACGGCCTCCCGCCATTGGAAGCGCTGAGCAAAGCGATGGTCGAGGACTGGAAGATGAATGTTGCCATGGGGCGCGTTGGCCTTTCCGGCGAAATCGCCGACCTCTTCGCGTTCCTGCTCTCGTCACGCGCCGGCTATCTGACCGGGGCAGTGATCAATTGCGACGGTGGTACGCAGTTCTAACCTCGGGACACACATTTCATGAAGCTCGGAATCGATCTCGGCTACAGTGGTGCTCAGCTCGCACTGCCGATGGGCACAATTCTGCTGGCCGAAGAACTTGGCTTCGATTCTGTCTGGTCCGCCGAAGCCTATGGATCTGATGCGATCTCGCCTCTGGTCTATATCGGCGCACTGACCAAGAGGATCAGGCTAGGCACCGGCATTGCCCAACTGGCGGCGCGCACGCCCACCAGCCTTGCCATGACCGCGCAGACCGCCGATGCACTGATCGGCGAAGGCCGCATGATCATCGGGCTTGGCGTTTCCAATCCGCAAGTGGTTGAGGGCTGGTATGGCCAGCCCTGGGGCAAGCCCGCCGCGCGGATTCGGGACTATGTGGCGATCATGCGCAAAGTCTGGACCCGCGAAGCGCCGCTGGAGCATGATGGCGCCGAGATCCGCATTCCCTATGACGGCCCGGGCGCGACCGGCCTCGCCAAGCCGCTCAAATCCATCCTCCACGGCAATCCGAACATCCCGGTGATGCTCGGCGCCAACACGCCCGGCAACCTGCGGTTGACCGGCGAAATCACCGATGGCCTCGTCGCAATGCACACCACGCCGCACAACCTGCCCGGCAAGATCAGGTATCTGGAAGAAGGCCTGGCGAAGCGCAGAGACGGTAAAACGCGCAAGGACTTCGAGATCGTCAGCAATGTGCGCGTAGTCATTACCGACGACGTCAGCGCGGCGATGGCCGATGCCCGCAAGTTTACCGCGCTCTATGTCGGCGGCATGGGCTCAAAGGAGCAGAACTTCCACAAGCAGGCGATGGTTGACCGGGGCTTTGGCGCCGAGGCCGATCGCATTCAGGAACTTTATCTGGCCGGCCGCAAGCAAGAGACGGAAGCCGCCGTGCCCGACGATTATCTTGACGAAGCAGCGCTCTATGGTCCGCCAGCCCGGATCAGGCAGCGCTTCCCGGCTTGGGGCGACGCCGGGTTCACTATTCTGCGTCTGACCAATACCAGCGAGGAAGCAATGCGGCTGATGGCGGATATCGTCGCCGGTTAGGCGGTCGCGCCTGCCGCGTCATATCGCACCAGCACTTTGGCTGACTTGTCGGGCTGGCCCGCTAGTGCAAATGCATCCATGAAATTTTCGCCGGAGAAGCGGTGGCTGATGAGCGGCGAGAGGTCGACCTTGCCGCAAGCCAGCATTTCCAGCACTTCGCCGAATTCGGAAGGGTAGCCGAGCGAGCCAACCAGTTTCAGCTCTTTCGACATCACCGTGACGAAATCGACGGGCACAGGCTTCTTCTGAACGGCGATGATACAAATCGCCGCGCCGCTGCGCGCAAACGACACGATATCGGGGATCACCGGCGCGCCCGATGCTTCGATGTAATGCGTTGTTGCGGGCGACGCCCGGCGGAAAACGCTAACCTCGCCATGCTCCGCCAGAAGAGTTTCCCGAGCAGGGTTTTCGCGGGGGTCAAAGGCCGCGCGGGCGCCCAGCGCCAGCGCCCGCTCGCGGCGAAAGGGCGACAGGTCAAAAGCCACGATATCTTCGATCCCGCGATGGCGCAGCACCACAATCGAGGCCAGCCCGATCGGACCAGTACCAAAGATCGCGACTTTGTCGCCCACCTTCGCGCCGAGTTGATTGATCGCATGGGTTGCCACCGCCAGCGGCTCGATCAGCGCTCCTGCGTCGAGCGAGACATTGTCGGGCAGCGGCAACAGCGATTCCGGCCGGGCCACGACATCGCGGATCAGCAACTCCGGCGCAAACCCGCCCTCAGCCGCGCCATTGCCGATCAGATTGACCAGCGGATTGACCACAACCCGGTCACCCACCCGGAACCTGCGGACCTCCTCGCCCACTGCCTGAACCGTGCCTGCCAGTTCATGGCCGATCGGGAATGGCTGGTCGGTCGGCCCCGTTAAGCCGCCCATGGCGACAAAACCCAGATCGCTGCCACAGATGCCGACGCTGCCGACGCGCAGCACGACATCGCAAGGTCCCGGCAGCGGCAGTTCGACATCAAGCAGGCGCAGATCACCGGGCCCGCAGACAAATGGAACCTGCATTTAAAATCTCCCATTTCGGCGTCACTGAGTAGCCTGAAATTCGCCAGACGCAGCGATGCGCAGTTCATGGGCGGTGCGCAAGTCGTTTCCCCGGGTGCCATATCCGAAGCTTTGTATCGGAAGCAACGGCGCCCGCCCGCAACATCTTGACACCCCATTCAATCAGGTAGACAGGTTGCTCAGAAATTCGAACCTTTACCTGGCTGGGCGGCAGCAAAATGCGAACGTTTTCCACCGGGATTATCGACACATGCATAGGTTTTCGGCTGGACAAGCCGATTGCGATGGCGGCCATGCGCCTGACCGAAGAAGGCAGCCAGCCGCATGGTTATATGTTTAACGATATTCCGGCAAAGCGGCGTGCGGTTGATGATCCGATGGCCTCGGTCGATGAAACTCTGCGCTATATGGACCAGTACGGCATCGAATATGGCCTGATTAGCCTGACCGATGAACGCACCCCCGAAGCGCTGCGCCGACATCCGAAACGTTTTGTCGCCGGCATCGCAGTCGACGGCAACAAGGGGATGGACGCGGTCCGCGCGATCGTGCGCGCGAAGGACGAACATGACATCCGCTGTGTCTATATCGTTCCGTCAGGCGTCAGCCCGCAAATTCCGATCAACGACAAATTGTGGTATCCAGTTTACGCGAAATGTATCGAGCTCGATCTGGTGGTGTTCGCCGCCACCGGCGTGCCGGGGCCACGCGTCAAGATGATGGCGCAATACCCCGGCCATCTCGACGAGGTGTGCTATGACTTCCCCGAGCTGAAGCTGGTGATGCGCCACGGCGCCGAACCATGGGAGGAACTGGCGGTGAAGCTGTTGCTGAAATGGCCCAATCTCTATTACTCGACCTCAGGCTTCGCGCCGAAATACTATCCCAAAGCGATCATCGATTTCGCCAACAGTCGCGGCGCCGACAAAGTGCTCTATGCCGGCTATTATCCCTTCGGGCTGGAACTGGAGCGCATTTTCCGCGAGCTTGACCAGCTGCCGCTGAAGGATGAAGTCTGGCCGAAATTCCTGTCGGGCAATGCCCGGAAATTGTTGAAACTGCCAACCTGACAGCGCCAGGATTGCCCAGCACGGAGACGCTCCATGTCCACTGCCATCATCGAGAGGTTCACCTCTCCCGATGTCCGGATCACGCCCGAACTGGGTTATGCGCCATTCGATGCAGACAGCCACTATTATGAGGCAGAAGACGCGCTGACCCGCCACTTGCCCAAGGAATGGCGGCGGCGCGGCGCGCAGTGGATCGAGATGAACGGGCGCAAGCGGCTGATGCTCGGCGGCAAGCTCTATACCTATATCCCCAACCCGACCTTCGACCCGATAGCCCGGCCCGGCTGCGCCCACGACTATTTCGCCGCCAAGGAGGGTGGCAAGAGCCTGGCCGACGTGATGGGCGATCTCGAACCGATCCGCCCCGAATACCGCGACCGCGACGCGCGTCTGATGGTGATGGACGAACAGGGCATTGGCGCATCATGGCTGTTCCCGACGCTCGCAGTGACGCTGGAAGTCAGCTACCGGCCAGACCACGAAGCGGCGGCAGCAACGATCCGCGCCTTCAACCGCTGGCTCGCCGAAGACTGGGGCTTTGCCTACAAGAACCGCCTGTTCGCCGCGCCGGTGATCACCCTGTCCGATCCCGCATGGGCGGTCGAGGAAATCGAATGGTGCATCAAGCAGGGCGCCAGGCTGGTCTCGATGCGCAACGGCCCGGTCTATACCAAGACCGGCACAACCTCGCCCGGCGCCCCCGAATACGATCCTTTCTGGGCACGCTGCGAGGAAGCGGGCGTGATCGTTGCCCCGCATGCCGGCGACGACGGCTATGACTTCCTCGGCGCCATGTGGGAGCCTTGGGCCGACCGTTCGGGCTTCCATGTTACGCCGTTGCAAAAGGCAGTCACCTCGCAGCGCGCGGTCCCTGATTTCTTCGCCGCCATTTTCTGCCACAAGGTCTTCGAGCGCTTCCCGCGTCTGCGCATGGCTTCGATTGAAAACGGCGCCGCCTGGGTCGCGCCGTTGCTGACGCGGCTCTATCGCGGCTATGCCCAAACGAAGGGCTACTACCAGAAGAACCCGGTCGATCAGTTCCACGAACACATGTGGGTCACGCCGTTCTGGGAAGACAATGTCGCCGATCTGACCAAGGTAATACCGGTCGAGCGCATCCTGTTCGGCAGCGATTGGCCGCATGTCGAGGGCGTCGAACGGCCGCTTGATTTCCTAGAGGCTGTTGAAGGCTTCAACGCGGATGACAAGCGCAAGATCATGCGGGATAACGTCGCCGAGCTGACCGCAACCGCGAACCTCTGAGTGCACCATCCATGACACAGATCTGGGCAGATGAATCCGATCGACCTGCCGTGATTTTATCCGAAATCCGCGAGGGCGTCGGGATCATAACGCTGAACCGGCCAGACAAGCTCAACGCCTGGACCCCGGCCATGGGCACGCTTTATTTCAACACGCTCGACGCCATGGCCGCCAACCCTGCGGTTCGCGTGATCCTCGTCGTCGGAGCGGGCCGCGGCTTTTGCGCCGGCGCGGACATGGCGGGGCTGAGCAACATTGCTGCCAGCGGCGGCGATATGCCCGGCCGCGACGGCCGCCCCTATTGGTATGCAATGGGCATCGGCAAACCCATCGTCGCAGCGGTGCATGGCGCCTGTTACGGTGTCGGAATGCAACAGACGCTGTGTTGCGACATTCGCTTTGCCGCGCGCGATGCCAAATTCTGCATGCCCTATGTCAAGCGCGGCCTGATCGCCGAACTGGCGGTGGCCTGGCAGCTCAATCGCCTTGTCGGTCTTGGCCGCACCACCGATATGCTCCTATCCGCACGCGCCGTGGGCGGCGAGGAAGCGCTCGCCATCGGCCTTGTCACACACCTCAGCGAGCCCGGCGAACTGTTCGGCCACGCCTTCGCCTATTGCCGCACAATCGCGGCGGAAAACTCGCCCTGGGCGATGCGCACGGTGAAGCAGCAGGTCTATGATGATCTGATGTCGGCGTCGCTGACCCAGCCGTTTGGCCGCGCTGAACAGCTGCTTCAAGAAGCTGTTGCAGGACCTGAGATGCTCGAAGGCATTGCCGCGTTCCGCGAGAAACGGCCGATGGAATTTGCGCCGCTCGCCCCCGGCCTTGCCAAACTCGACCCTTGGCCGGAGGCCTAGAGGCCGATGACGCTCGACTCCGGGCTGTCCCAATGGCCTGCTGACACCAGCCTGCCGCTGCTGACCGAGCCACTGGCTGACCTGCTCCGCCGCAACGGCACCCGCTTTCCCGGCCGCCCCGCCGTGCTGATCCCGCAAGGCGATGACATCGCCGAGATCACCCATGCGCAGCTTCTCGAACATGCGGAAAATGTTGCAGGCTGGCTCGCGGCCCGCTGCGCGCCGGGCGAGCGCGTCGCGCTGTGGTCACGCAACGCCTTTGAATCCGTTGTGCTCCAGCATGCCTGTGCGCTGGCGGGCACGATCATCGCGCCATTCAACACCGGCTGGAGCGATGGCGAAGTGGCCCATGCGCTGGCGCTGACCACGCCCAGCTTGCTGTTTGCCGGCATGGGCAACCGCGATGACGATCTGCTGCCCCGCGCCGCCGCACTCGCCGCCTGCCCCGTTCTCCCGCTGGCCGAAGTGGCCGCAATCATGGGAACGCCATCGGATCATCCGTTGCCCGAGGTTTCCCAAGCCGCACCCTTCCTCATCCAGTTCACCAGCGGCACCACCGGCAAGGCCAAAGGTGCACTGCTCAGCCAGCGCGCCGCTCTGCTCGGCGGCTGGCTGCGGCCGATGACGGATGGCGCAGACGAGACAGACCTTTGGCTGAACGCCGTGCCCTATCATCACGTCGGCGGGTCCTGCGCGATCATTCTGGGCGCGCTCAGCACGGCAAGCACTTTCGTCGTGCTCGAACGCTATGACCGCGATCAGCTCGTCACTCTGATGAAGCGTCTCAAGCCGACCCGCATGGGCGGCGTGCCGACGATGTGGCACGACATCCTCGCCGCCGATGACCTGCCGCCGCATGGCACCGTGCGGACGGTGACGCTGGGCGGCGCCAGCGTGCCGCCCAGTCTGGTGCGGCAAGTGCGCGAAAGATTGGGCGCGCATTGCGTGATCGGCTATGGCCAGTCGGAATGCCCCGTTGCCACCGGCACCCGCAATGACAGCCCGATTGGCGAAATCTGCGAGACAGTTGGCCGGGCGATGCCGCATGCCGAAGTCAAGATTACCGGCCGCGCAGGCGAGACCCTGCCTTTCGGCGTGACGGGCGAAATCTGCGTGCGCGCGCCGATGGTTATGGATTGCTATTGGGGCAATCCGGAAGCCACCCGTGCCACCATCGATAGCACCGGCTTCCTCCACACCGGCGATCTCGGCACGATGGATTCGGGCGGCGTAGTCCGCATCATGGGCCGTCTGCGCGATGTCATCATCCGTGGCGGCGAAAACATCTATCCGGCAGAAATCGAGGACGCGCTACACAGCCACCCCGCCGTCGCCATGGCAGCGGTGGTCGGTGTCGAGCATCTCCGCCTCGGGCAGGAAGTCGGCGCGGTGATCCAGCTGCGCCCCGCTACCCACGCAAGCGAAGCGGAACTGGAGGCGCATGTCGGGGAACGCATCGCCCGCTTCAAGACGCCGCGCCACTGGCGCTATGTCGAAGCCATGCCGCTCACTGTCTCGGGCAAGATCCGCAAGGTTGATCTGGAAGCTATGTTCAGATGACGCCCGATACCATCGCCAAACTTATCCGCGAACAAGGCCGACTTGGTGATCGCTGCTTCCTCGTCGCCGACGACCAGCGTCTGTCCTATGGCGAAGCCGAGGCCCGCTCACGGCGCATCGCCTCGGCCCTGCTCGAAGCAGGGGCCGGACGCGGCAGCCGCATCGCCATGCTGTTTGGCAATGGCCCCGATTTCGCAGTCTGCTTGCTCGCCATTGCCCGCATCGGAGCGGTGGCCATACCGATCAGCACAATGGCGACCGCGCATGAAATATGCGTCATGCTGCTGGGCGCCGATGCCGAATATCTGATGGCGACCCCCGATTATCGCGGCAAAGACATTGCGCACGTGGTGGCCGAAGCCATCGGCGCCGATCCATCGGATGAGCTGCTGCTGCCCGGCCTGCCGGTGCTGCGCCGCGTCTGGTTTGGCATTGCCGGGCTGGAGACCGGAGGCGCAGCGGACGATCCGCGCGTTGCCGCCGCCGAAGCGCAGGGCTCGCCTGCGGACGCCATGGTTGTCATCCACACCTCGGGTTCGACCAGCGCGCCCAAGGGGGTCACCCACACCCACGGCCAGATCATCCGCAACATGGCGCGGCAGAATATCCAGCGAGATTTTACTGCCAGCGATTGCCTGCTTTCAAACTCACCTTGGTTCTGGGTGGGTGGCCTCGCCTTCAGTTTTATCGCCGCGCTGGTGGCGGGCGCGAAACTGGTGTGTTCTTCCGCCGCGCCTGCCGCAATGCTGGACCTGATCGAAGCCGAGCGCCCGACAGTGACCAATGGCGTCGCCTCTACTGTGCTCGCCCTCGCCCGCGACCCGAGCTTCGCCGCCCGCGATTTCAGCTTCATGCGGCGCGGAAACCTTTATCCCATCATGCCGCCGGATGTGCGCCCAGCCGATCCGGAATTGCGCTACAATTTGCTCGGCATGACCGAGATGGGCAGCGTCTGCCTGCTAGGGCCCCACGAGGATGACCTGCCCGAACACAAGCGCGGCGCTTTCGGGCGGCCGGTGGCAGGCCTGGAGACGCGGGTGGTCGATCCACAGACCGGCGAGGATGCCGCAAGCGGCGAGATGTGGGCGCGCGGCGCCAATGTGATGCAGGGTTATTATGGCCGCGAGCGCCACGAATGTTTCGATGCGGACGGCTGGTTCCACACCGGCGACATGATGAGCATTGATGCCGACGGCGACTACTTCTTCAAGGGCCGCGAAGGCGATATTATCCGCACGTCGGGTGCGCAGGTTTCCCCGCGCGAGGTCGAAGGCGCGATCAGCGAGGCGACCGGCGGGCGCATGGCAATCGTCATCGGCATTCCCGATGCGGAGCGCGGCCAGATCGTCGCTGCGGTCATGGTCGGCGATCAACCGGTCGATGAGGCGGCACTGCGCGCTGCGCTCAAAACGCGGCTCTCGCCCTACAAGATTCCGCGCAATTTCCTGACCATGCAGGAAATGGATTTGCCGACAGTGTTGAGCGGCAAGATCGACCTTAAACGATTGGCGGACATGGCCGCAGAGTTGACCAATGCCTGCTGAAGCACTGACCATCCCCGCCCTGCTTGCCCATCGCGCGGCAACAACGCCCGATCTGGAGGCCCTGGTCGATCATCGCGGGCAGCTGGACTATGCCGCGCTCGAACGCCGTTCGGCGGAGCGCGCCGCATGGCTGGTCGCGCAAGGGATCAACAAGGCCCACCGCGTCGCGCTCCAGATGGAAAACGGCCTCGAATGGGCGATCAACGCCTATGCCGTGATGCGCATTGGCGCGGTGCTGGTGCCGCTGAGCACGCTGCTCCGGCCAGCCGAGCTCGCCGCCCAGCTCGGCATTGGCGGCGTCCGCCACCTGATCACGACGGGGAGCTGGCGCGGGCGGGATTACCATGCTGAGGCTAGCGGCCTTGATCGCGGCCTGCTGCCGTCGCTGCGGAACATCTGGCAGGCAGGCGAGCTTGGCGGCGAAACGGATGGCCCTGCCCGCGCCGTCGCGGAAGCTCTTGCCCAGCGCGTCGCCCCGGCTGACGATATGGTCGTCATCTTCACCTCGGGCAGCCGGCAAGCGCCGCGCGGCGTCATGCATACCCACGGCAGCGCGATCCGGTCGATTGCGGCGGGATTGGCGGCGCGCTGCATCCATCCGGGCACCCGGCTGTACATCCCCATGCCCTTCTTCTGGGTCGGCGGCTTCGGCATGGGTCTCGTCAGCACGCTGGTCGCAGGCGCGACATTGCTCACGGAAGCCCTGCCCGAACCGGAAAAGACGCTGAAGTTCCTCGAACGCGAGCGTGTCACCTTGTTTCGCGGCTGGCCGGATCAGGCCGCCAGTCTCGCCCGCCACCCCGATTTCGCCGCGACAGACCTTTCCGGACTTACGGTGGGAAGCCTCAACCCGGTTTTGCCGCCCGCGCTCCGTGCCCGGCCCGGTGCCCGTGCCAACGTGTTCGGCATGACCGAAAGTTTCGGCACCTATTGCGGCTATCCGCTGGGCCGCGACATGCCGGAAGGCAAGTGGGGCAGCTGCGGCAAGCCGTTCGAAGGCACTCGCCTGCGCATCGCCGATCCCGAAACCGGCGCCATTCTGGGGCCGGACGCGCCAGGCACAATCCAGATCGGCGGGCGTAATATCCTGCGCGGCATCTGCGGACAGGAGCGCGAGCAGGTTTTCACTGCCGATGGCTGGTTTGACACCGGCGACATGGGGCACCTCGATGCTGATGGCTTCCTATGGTTTGCCGGTCGCCGCGACGACATGGTCAAAATCAGCGGTGCGACTGTCTATCCCAGCGAGGTCGATGCCGCGCTCGAAACCATCCCCGGTATCGCCCGCGCTTTTGCCACCGACATCGATCTGAACGGCAAGGCGGCAATCGGCGCGGCGCTTGTCCCGGCAAAGGATGCGGTGCTGGACCTCGCCAGCGTGGCCGCCGCCGCCAAAGACCGGCTGAGCGCCTTCAAAGTTCCCAGCCGCTGGGCGATCCTGTCATCGCTGGACGACGTTCCGCGCAATGCTTCGGATAAAGTAAACAAGGCAGCTCTGCAGGCCCTGATTATTGCCGCACACTGTGACCTGCCCCCAGACTGATCGGACAGGTTGCGTCTGATCGGACAAGTGCCGGTGGCATTGCAGCTCAAGCAGCGCTCACGCCCAGTTCCACAATCTTACGCGCCAGCAGCGCCTTCAGCTCCGGCTGGCTGACCTTCATCGACGGAGTGCGCGGCAGGTCATCGACCGCGAAAATATGAACCGGAACCTGATAGGCGAGCAGTGACTGGCGCAGACTTTCACGCAATTCCGCTTCGCCCGGCGCCGTTTCGCCCGCCTTGGTGACAAAGGCCGCGACAGGAATCTGGCCCAGTCGCTCATCCGGCAGACCTGTAACCGCTGCCTCGCGGATGGCGGGGTGCGCCTGCATTGCCGTGATTACATCTTCGGGGAACACCTTGAAGCCGCCCCGGATGATCGCATTGTCCGCGCGGCCCTTGATATAAAGGAAGTTGTCCTCGTCCAGCACCGCAAGGTCGGTTGTGCGGATCCAGCTTTTGCCGTCGCCCAGATGCGGTGCACGTATTTCCAGCAGGCCCTGGAGGCCCGGTGCCAGCGGCGCACTGGTTTCGGCATCGACGATACGCGCCTCGATATCCGGGTTGACCCGCCCCACGCTGCCGCGCTTGGCCGGATAATGTGACTTGTAGTCCGCCAACGACCAGCCCGCGCCGGCTCCGGCAAATTCAGTCGCGCTGTAGTTCTGCAAAACCGGGATGCCATAGCGATCAAAAAAGGCATCGGCGAGATCAGGGTCCAGCGGCGCGGTGCCAGTGCGAAAGGCAGACAGGCTTCCCAGCCGCGCCTTCGGCACATTGGCATCAAGGATCATGCGCAGCGCCGCCGGCGGTGCAGTCGCGACTTTCAGACCATGCCGCTCGACCGCGCCAACCCAGCCTTCAACCGTGAATCGCGGCAGCACCGCCACCTTGCGGCCAGCCATGATCGCGTTCATCAGCCCGAATATCCCGGCAATATGGGTGAAAGGAGCATTCACCAGCACGACATGATCGCGCAGTCTGGGCGGATCGCCCTGCTTGCGCCCGTCATAAACCGCGGCGCCCAGCACCGATTGCTCGATCGAACGCCGCTTCAGCGGGATGCGCTTTGGCGTTCCGGTTGTCCCGCTGGTCAGCATTTCGACGCCAATATCGTCATCGGCAAAAGCACGCAGTCTGGCCAGATCCGGCTGGCCCAGCCCGGCAACGACGCAGAGCGGCGCGCTGCGATCCTGCGTCAGCATCAGGCCAAGACAGCCCGTCTCGCGTGCAGAGGCGATCACTTCGGGCCGCGCCCATTCCTCCGCCAGACCAAATATCGCCCCGGGCTTCAGTATCCGGATGTCCTCGGCAAGCCTGTCGTCCGGCAGCGAAGGGTTGAGCGTCACCAGGCAGCGACCGGACGCCAAAACGTGGACCAGCGCGCCTGCTACTTCCGGCCGGTTCCTGAGCATACCCGCCACGCGCGCATCCTTGCCCAGGCCTGCCGCCGAAAGCTGCGCTTCAAGCGCTGCGCCGATGGCAGCGAGATCCCCCCAGCTCCACCAGTTGCCATCGAATTCCGCCGCCGGCGCGGCCGGATCCAGGCTGAATATATCTCTGACCAACTCGGCGAGCTTTGACACTTTGGGCAACCTCTTGAAACAATTCGCGACGGAATGCTTAGCGCATCACCATCGACGCCCGGCGGCGTAAGGGGTGTTTGGCAATCGTGTTGCGCAGCATTTCGGGGCCCACCACCTGCAGGCCCAACTACCCCGTTACACGCACCGTTTATATCGACGGACGCCCGATGCTCCGGCGCTCAGAGTGTAATGCCTGGCCAGCCGTGGTCAGAGAGATCGAAGGCCACGCCGCTCGGCATTTTCATCTTCATTTCCCAGGTCACACCTGCGGCCCTGTTGTTCCGGTCAACTGTTGCAACGGCACCGGCAGACTCAGCGCGATCGATTGCCGCATCCAGATCGGACACCACGAAGCCGATATGGTTCAGGCCGCGCGGCAGGTAGTTGGGGAATTCCGTGTCGGATATCTTGATGAGCGCGACATTCATCACGCCGTCGCTCAGATAAACCGCACCATTGACTGCGGATCCTGCCCGGCCGACTTCTTCGAGCTCAAAAGCATTGATATAAAATGCCGCATCCTCGTCCAGATTTTCGACGTTGATCGCGATGTGACGTAATTTGGCCATGGTAACCTCCTGAGTCGGTTTTGTTGAAGATGTGCGCCTTGCCTAAAGCCGCATCCAGACATTTTTTGTGCGGCAGAATTCGCTGATTCCCCATCTGCCGCCGACGTGTCCGACGCCGCTCTGTTTGTAACCGCCGAACGGGGCCCCGATAGGCAAATCCTGAAAGCCATTAATCCAGACCGTGCCCGCCTCCAGCGCAGCCGAAACACGGTGCACACGTTTGACGTTCTCGCTTTCGATATAGGCGGCGAGGCCGAAATCGGAATCATTGGCAAGCTGGATAGCGTGCGCCTCATCCTCGAACGGGATGAACGACAGAATCGGCCCGAACACTTCGTTGCGGGCAACATCCGCATCCGGATCGACATCGGCGAAAATCGTCGGAGCGACGAAGTAGCCATCCGCAAGATCGCCGCCCAGCCGCTTGCCCCCGGTCACCAGCCGCTGGCCCGATGCCTGCGCCCGGTCGACAAATCCAAGAATGCGGTCAACCGCGCCCTGGCTGATGACCGGACCCATGAATGTGTCCGGCAGCGAGGGATCGCCGGGTTGTATTTGCTCTATCGCCGCCTGACAATCCGCGACGAAATTCTCATAGATCGACTTTTGGACCAGCACACGCGAGCCGCAAATGCAGGCCTGACCTGACAGGCCGATGGCCGAACCGATTGCGTTGCGGACTGCGGTTGCCGGATCGCTGTCTGCGAACACCAGTCGTGCAGATTTGCCACCCAGCTCAAGGCCATAAGGCGTCAGGTTTTCGAGCGAGGCCGCGATGATCTTGCGCGCTGTTGCGCCGCTGCCGGTGAAGTGGATCTTGTCGACCCCCTTGTGCCTGACCAGCGCCTCGCCGCCCTCGGGCCCGGCGGGCACGACATTGATGACCCCCTCGGGGATGCCCGCCTCCAGCGCAAGTTCGCCCAGCATCAGGCAGGAATAGGGCGCAAGTTCCGGCGGCTTGATAACGACGGTGTTGCCTGCCGCGAGGGCGGGAGCCAGCGTCTGGCCGAAAGAGACAAACGGCCCGTTCCAGGGCACGATCACCGCGATCACGCCGTATGGTTCGTCAAGGGTATAGTCGAATGCGGGTCCGGGGAAGGTCGAGACCACCTCGCCGCCGATCTTGTCCGCCCAGCCGGCATTGTATTCGAAGAGTTCGGCCACCCACTGCGGGGAATTTGCGCTGGCCGTCCAGGGCGTGCCATTTTCCGCGGTCATCATCCGCCGCAGGCTGTCAGTCCTCTCCCGGACGAGCGTCGCGAAGCGCAGCATGTGGATGCGGCGTTCATTCGCCGGCATCCGGCCCCAGGTCAGATAGGCCTTGCGCGCCGCCGCGACCGCCAGATTGACTTCCCGCGCCGTGCCCAGCGGCACGAGATGCGTGATTTTGCCGTCGGCGGCATAGCGATGCTCATGGTGCGGGCCATCCGTCTCGGTGACTTTCGTGCCGCCGATCAAGAAGCCCGGCTTTGGCAGCGCGGCAATGTCTGCGGAAGCAACAGGCATTCGCGTTCTCTCCCTAATTGGTTATCTCAATTGCGCCACGCGGCAGGTCAGCGTTGCAGCACCGTTCTGGTTGCAGGATTCCACCATTGCGGCATTACCGCAAGCGATATTCCGCATCTTCTATGCCGAATGGCCCAAGAAGAATTCCGCCTGAACCCGCAATTGACGCATCCTGAAGTGCCAACTAGGCTCACGATGCGGCCCTATTCAGTTGGTTGAATCAGTCAGCTGGGAAGTGGCACAAAGCCAAGGGGCATCAGCCCACATTGCAAGCCTATGGTTGAGGAAAGGAATGACATGACCGATTCGAAAGGGCGCTCGCTGGAAGCCCGCATTCAGGAAATCGAGGACGTTCGCGAGATTACCGATGTGTTTTTCAAGTGGCACTATGCCTGCACCGGTGGGTTTAACGGCAAGCAGGCCGGCCGGATGGAAGCGCTGGAGTGCCTCACCGAGGACGCCACCATTGAAATCGAAGCGCTGCACAAGCCCGGCCAGGGACCGCGCGGCCGCGAGCAGTACACCCAGTTCTGGGATTACTTTTATGGCGACGATGGCCCCCTCCCCTACGTGTTCCAGACCAGCGTGGCCGACAAAGTCGAGATCGACGGGGATACGGCCAAGCATTTCACCAACATGCTGGGCATCTTCGAATTCCGCGGCAACGGCGCAACCATCGGCCTGTCGCAGCGCATCAATTATCTGGTGCGCACCCCCGATGGCTGGCGAATCCAGAAGACCACGCAAGGCGGCGGCCTGACCACCAAGATCAGCGACCTTCAGGGCAATCTGAATGCGCTGCCCGAGAAAGCGGCACGCACGCCCTGGACCTACAAGGGCTGAAGCATACGCTGGTCCATTCCCTCTCCCAGTGGGGAGAGGGTACGTAGGCTTGGCAGCTCGCTGCCTAGCCGAAGTTGGGAGAGGGGGCTGTGCCCTCGAGATGTAGAGCCCCCTCTCCCAGCTGCACTAGCTCCTTACGGAGCAAGCTGCGCTACCCTCTCCTCGACGGGGAGAGGGGAAGGCAGAGGTGTTCTGCCCTCAGCTCCGCCGTTTCATCACCTCGATCAGCTTTTCGACCGTGAAATCCGGCGAACGGCACGCTGCCAGAATCCCGGCCTCATAGGCCGCATGGGCGCGGATCGCGTCGGGTAGTGCGGGGGCAAGATCGAGGGGCACCTTAATGACGCCGTGGCGGTCCGCATGGATCAGATCGCCGGGGTGGACAGTAACTCCCCCCACCGTAACCGGCGTGCCAATCTCGAGCGTATCGACATAGCCGCCACCAACCCCGAAGCCGCCGGCGAAAGTCGCGAAGCCAGCTTCTGCCATTTCCTCGACATCGCGAACCGGCCCGTTGGTGATGCCGCCGCGGCATTCCAGCGCCAGGTTGATCGCCGCCCCCAGCTCGCCCCAGATGCACACCGGACCGCGCCAATCGCCGACATTTTCGACCACGAGAATGCGCGGAGCCGGGACCGACAATAGCCCGCCCGCAACCCCGCCTGGGCTGGCCGCTGCCGGCCCGCCAGTCCGCCGCGTCGCCACTTTGCGGGTTGCCGCGAAGCCGACCCTGACGCCCAGCGCAGGCGTGGTGCAGCCGATTGCCAGCCGATCCATCGACTCCATTTTTTCAGGGGGCAGGCCAAGCCGCTTGAGACCGTTCAGAACATCCGGCGTGCTGAACGCCGCCAGCTGATCGAGCAGGGCCTTATCGACTGTCATAGCTTTCTGTTCCTTCCAGTTCGCGGCTCATGCTTCCAGTTCGTCGCGAAACGTGCTTGCGGCCAACCAGAAAAGCAAGGCGGTGAGAACACCCACGCTGGTCAGCGAGATAAGTGCCCAGCGGATGCCCTCGCCCGAGCCCATCGACGCCCCATAAAAATCGCTGAGCAGCCCCACCCCAAGCGGCGCAAGACCCAGCCCCAGCAAATTGGCCACGAACAGGCTGACGGCCGAATTGGTCGCGCGCATATGCGCTGGAACCAGCGAGAACCAGCCGGTATAGGCTGGGCCATACCAGGTGAAGCCGACAAGCGCATTGAGACCATACAGCGCCAGCGAAACCCAGATCGAGGACGCCAGCATCGCACCAATGAAGATCGGCACACACAGCAAAATCGCAAGCGCAGGCAGATAGAGGTAGCGGCGCGGGTCAGCGGGGCCGAAATGGTCAGCAAGTCGGCCGCCGATAAGAATGCCGATTGCGCCGCAAGTTCCCCCCAGCAGACCAAGCGCCAGTCCAAGAAACCCGACCGGACCCAGAGAGAAACCCAACAGGCTCCCCGTCGCGCTTGCTGCCTGGGCAAGTTCGGCGGAGTGGTTGCGCAGATAGAAAGACGCGATGAACGGCCCATGCCCATATGCGATGAACACGTTGCAGGTGATCGCTGCGCCAAGCAGCCAATAAGAGCGCTTGGCCGAGACCAGCTTCAGCATTGCTCTCAAGGTTTCTTGGCCCTCAATCTTGCTGGCGATGCGCGGGGTTTTGCGGCGCGGCTCCTGCAAAGTCAGAAAGGTCAGGATCGCGAGCAGAATGCCCGGTCCACCCGCCAGCAGAAAGGCGGCGCGCCAGCCGAAGGCATCCGCGACAAGCCCGCCGAACGCCATGCCAAGCAAACCGCCGAGCGGCGCCCCCATGCCATAGAAAGCAAGCGCCGAGCCGCGTTTGGCAGGCGCCGTGTAATCCATGATCAGCGAATGGGCCGGCGGAGTGCAGCCCGCTTCGCCAATGCCGACGCCAACCCGGGCAAGCGCAAGCTGCCAGAAATTGCCGACCGTGCCGCACAGGATGGTGAACACGCTCCACACAGCGGTGGCGGACGCGATAATGTAAGGACGGTTGCCGCGTTCGGCGAGGCGCGCGATCGGCAGTCCGAACAGCGTGTAGAGCACGCCAAACGCCAGCCCCGTCAGCATGCCCAGTTGCCAGTCGGCTAGGCCAAGGTCGTTCTTGATCGGCTCGGCAAGGATATGGACGACCTGCCGATCGAGATAGTTGATGATCGAGATCGTCAGCAGCAGCCCCATGGCATAGCCGCGATAGGCACCGACAAGCGGCTGGGGAGCACCATCGGGCGCTGCAACCTGATCGACAGCCGCTATCGATGCATTCATCTATCAAGCCCCCCTTGTCACCGGCTGCGCGGCAGCCCCAGCGCGATTTCCGCGATCATCGAGCGATGTATCTCGCTGGTTCCGGCGTATATCGTGCCGATCTGGGCTTGGCGATGGGCAAGCTCAAGCTCGCCTAGCCCCTCGCGGTCATGGAACAGCGAATCGGGTGCAGTCAGATCGATGAGGTCGGCAAAGTCCCGCTGGTTCGCTTCCGATCCGAACAGCTTGTTCATCGATCCGTATGCTGTGCGCCGCCCGAAGTGCTTCACGCCAACATACATGGCGCGCTTGGCGATCAATTCTTTCAGCAATGCGTTCGCCTTGACCCGGGCGATGCGGGCGATTGTCGCGGGATTGTCGAACGGCACCGTGCCATCGGGCCCGGCGCGACGGGCCCAGTCGGCCACTGCCGCCACCAGACCATGTCTGCCGGGACTGTAGCCTGCACCATGCTCCAGTTCGAGTGCTGCGCCCAGAACCCGCGCGCCGCCATTGACCTCTCCGACCCGGTAGCGATCGGGCAGGCGCACGTCGGTATAGAAGGTCGCGTTGGTGCGTTCTTCCTGCATCGTATGGACCGGGAAAATCTCCACGCCAGGCGTCTTGCTAGGCACCAGGAACATCGTGATTCCGGCATGTTTGGCTGCGCCGGGATCGGTGCGGGTGAGCAGAAAGATATAGTCAGTCAGTTCAGCGCCTGAGGTGAACATCTTCTGGCCATTGATCACCCATTCCTGACCAGCCTCGTCCCAGACTGCGCGCGTTTTGGCGGCGAAGATATCAGAGCCTGAATGGGGTTCGGAATAACCGAGGCTGGCGTTGGTGATACCCCGGCCCATGCCGGGCAAAACCTCTTGCTTCAGCTCGTCACAGGCGCAGACCATCAGGGTGGAACCGACGAAATGGCTGACGTTCTGCGCATGACCGGTAACATTGAATTCGCCCCAGGTCGCCAGCGACAGGGCTGCGGCAAAAGGTTGCGCATCGCGCCCGCCCCATTCGGCCGGCCATGATGGGTGAACCAGTCCGGCCTCGCCGATCTTGCGGTTCACTTCGGGATCATAGCCGTCATAGGAGAAGTGCGCGGCGGCGCGCCATTCGGGCGTTGTCACCCGGTCCAGCAAGGCGCGCGTCTCGGCGGCCAGTGCTTCGGGCTCATCGCCGAATTCGAAATCGAGATCGGGGTCCCCGGCATCGGGCAAGGGTGCCTGCGCGCCCAACCACAGCCGCCGCCCGGCCTCCACCAATTGCCCGGACGGATCGCCAAAGACCAGCGGCAGGGCCTTGGCGCGGCGGAAAAACAGTTGCAGGTCATATTCCAGCGTGACGCCATATCCGCCGTGCGTGTGCACCGCGCAGCGCGTCGTCTCGTCAGCCACCTTGGCCGACCACCAGAAGGACATGGCAACCGCCGCTGCTGCATCTTTGGTCCCCAAGGCGATCTGTTGAATCGCCCACCAGGTGAACAGCTGGGCGGCATCAACATCGACTGCGCGATCTGCCAGCGGATGCGCGATCGCCTGGTATGAGCCGATCAACCGGTCGAACTGCAAGCGTTCCTTGGCATATCCAACAGCCTGTTCCAGTGCCCGCCGCGACAGGCCATTGAGCTGTGCCGCGGTCAGCAACTTCCATTCCTCAATTCCGGCGAGGTATGCTGAGCGCGCGTCTGGGCCTTGCGCCACGACGACCCGTTCCCCGGCGCAATCTGCCTTGGCAAGCGCCAGCCGCGCGATTGGCTGGGAGCCATGATTGGGAGCAATCTGCGCGCCCGGCGCGAGCATGACCAGCGCCACTTCGTCGCCTTCGAGCACCAGAATCGCACTGGCCACTGCGCCGGAGGGGACGATTTGCGAGACGCCCGGACGCGCTTCGTGCAGGGCCAGAGTTACCGCCTTTTTGCCCGTCAGCAACGCATCAAGCCAGCCTTGCGGCCCGGCCAATTCGCCCAGCAGGCGCGCCGTCACAATGCTTTCGACCAGCGGGACTGAAGCGAGACTGCGGCCGCCCTGCTCAACCAGCAGCGCCGCATCAATCAAGCCCGCGCCAGAACCGCCATGGACTTCGGCCGCGCGAATGCCTAGCGCCCCCATTTCGCCAAGCGATCGCAAAAGCGCCGGATCAAATCCCGAGGGCTCCGCCGCCCGAACCCGCGCGATGCTGGACTCAGCATCAAAGAACCGCGCGAAACTTTCCTTAAGCAATTGACGTTCATCGGAAAAATCGAGATTTAGCACCATCACCCCTCCTAAACCCGGTTTCGGATCGTCACTCCCGGCCACACGGTGGCATCAGGCATGCTGGAAATGCTTTCCTATACCTCTTTTCATCATTTTCCCGGCTCATTGCCAGTTAATTCCTGTTGACGACCCAAAAAAAGTATCACTATCTAGCTTCAGGCAGCATCCAAGGTGCAAGCTTCCGAACAAGAAAACCAGCTGGAGAGGAGGACCATGTCGTTTCCAAGCCGCAAGGCAGCGATCGTCGGTGTGTATAACAGCAAGCAGGCCCGCAATCTGCCGATGTCCTCATGGTCGCTCGACCTGGAATGCATAAAGGGTGCGCTGGACGACGCGGGCCTTACCCACCGCGATGTCGATGGAATTATTCCCATGGCTTTCGACACGCCGCTCAGCCTCCACATGCAATGGGCCGAACAGCTTGGCGGGCGTCCGCTCAGCTATGTCGACGTGGGCAGCGGCGCCGGCGCCGTCGCCAAGGCGGCCCTCGCGGTCAGCTCTGGCATGGCGCAAGTGGTGGTGATCTTCTTTTCCAACGCCGGCACGCGGCTGGGCCCGCAAGGCACCGGTCTGGGCTATGGCGCGCCGCGCGTCGCCGACATGAACTACATGATCCACGGGGCCTATATGTCGCCCTGGTACGCGCTGTGGACCCGGCGCTATATGCACCAGTTCAATGTGCCGGCAGAACATCTTGCCGAATATGCCGTGATCGCGCGCTATCACGCGACGCTCAACCCCGCCTCGCTGATGGGCGAAAAGGGCGAGATCACTGTCGATGACGTTTTCGAATCGCGGATGATCACAGATCCGCTTCACCGGCTGGAATGTCCGCTCGATAATGACGGCGGCTATGCAATTGTCGTCGCCTCGGAGGCGGTTGCGCGCGACTGTCGCAAAACGCCGATCTGGATCCTGGGTGGCTGCGAGGCCATGTACACTGACTGCTATCAGTCGATCACCCCGAACTGGATTTCCAACGAAGGTCAGGCGGTTCGCACCTCGGCCGACAAGGCATTCGGCATGGCAGGGATCACCCGCGACGATATCGACACCGCCGGTCTCTATGATTGCTTCCCGGTCACGGTCGCGCGCGATCTGGAGGAAATGGGTTTTTGCAAAATGGGCGAAGGGGCATCGATGATCCACGAGGGCCACCTGCGGCTGGGCGGCAAGATGCCGAGCAATACCGATGGCGGTCTGCTCTCGCATAGCCATTGCGGCAATCCGAGTGGACTTCAGATTACAGAAGTCACCAAGCAGCTGCGCGGCGAATGCGGCGCGCGGCAAGTGCCGGATGCGAAGATTGGTGTTGCCCTGTCACAGGGCTGGGCGGTTCATGGCTTTGCCGGAACCGTCATCATGGCCGCAGATTGAGGGGGGCAAGACAGTGAGCGAAGCTTATCTGAAACCGCTGCCCAAGAAGCAGCCTGAAAACGCCCCTTTGTGGGAGGGCCTGGCCCGTCACGAATTCCATGTGCCCAAATGCGACAGTTGCGGTGCATGGAACTGGGTGCCCTATCCTGCGTGCCGGAGTTGCCTGTCCGAGCAGCTCACCTGGACGCGGCTGAGCGGCCTTGGAACCCTGTTCAGCTACACCATCATTCACCGCGGCCTCGGGGATTTCCAGAAGGATGTGCCCTATGTCGTGGCGCTGGTGGAGATGGATACACCGGGCGGAGACCGCGATGTCATTGTTCTGGGCAACACCGTCGGCATTCCGCATGAAACGCTGCAAGTGGGCATGCCGCTGAAAATGACCTTCAACGATATCGAAGGTGAGGATGTCACCCTCTGGCAATTTACCGGCCGGGAGAGCTGAGCCGATGACCGATATTGCCGATACCGCAGACGCGCTGATCAGCGATGAAATGCGCGCCATCGAGGGACGTGTGCTGCGCAGCCGCACATCCTATCCGATTTCGGCGTCCGATATCCGCAAATGGGCGATTGCGGTCTATTACCCCGAAGCCCCGCCTGCGAAATTCATCGACGCAGGCGCAGCGGGGGGAGAAGAGCCGCTGGTGGCACCGGAGGAGTTCAACCCCTTTTCGTGGGCGACGCCGGGCGCCAAGCCGGCACCAGCCGATGTCAGCGCTGGTTTCATCGAAAACACAGCGGGCATAACGCCGCCGCCGCTCCACTTCATGGTCAACGGCGGTTCGGTCTTCGAATATGGCGTGCCGATGCGCGAGGGCGACGTCATAACCAACGAATACAGCGTGAAGAGCTACTCGGTTAAGCAAGGGAAGCGCGGCCCTCTGCTGATGACCGAATCCCAGGATCGCTGGGTCAATCAACGGGGCGAACATGTCCGTTCCATCCTGATGACGCTCGTGCGCTACTGATCGGAGAAGTCATGCCTATCACAGACATTACGCCAGGCACAGAAATCCCGAGCTTCGTGCGGCAGCAGGATTTCCACGCCTGGAACCGCTTCGCTGCGGTCAACGATGAATTCGTGCCAATCCATATGGATGATGCTGCCGGGATCAATGCGGGCTTTCCCGGTGCGATCGGTATGGGCAATCTTTCCTGCTCCTATCTGCACAATGCCCTGCGCAGCTGGTTGGGCGAGCAGGGTCGAATATGCCGGGTCAGCGTGCAATATCGTCAGCCCAACAATCGGGGTTCGGTCCTGACCACCCGCGGCAAGATCATCAGCGCTACCCATGGCCCGGCTCGATGCGAAGTCCAGATCGAGCTGTGGATGGAAGACGATGCCGGCCGCGTGCTGATGAACGGCGAGGCCTTGGTCGAAGTTACCGGGGTGGAAGTGATCGGGCTGGAGGCGAGCGGGGCATGACCGCGACGGCTGCGCCGGGAGACCTGGGCGAGATCGCCGCATGGTCGCTCGCCGGGCCGCGCGACGAGCCAGCCATTTTCTGGCGCGGCCAGACTTTTGACCGGGGCTGGCAGGCAGACACCGCAGCCCGGCTTACCGCCGCAATCGCCGCAACCGGGGCATCGTCCGATTGCGCCGCCGGTTTCATCCCGCGCCAGCGCCCCGAAGCTGCGGCAGCATTTCTGGCGATGCTGGCCGCGCGGCGCACGATGACGATGATCTATTCCTACCAGACCGTCGACGCTATGGCGGGCGATCTGCGCAAGCTGCGCGTTGCAGTCTTGGTGGCGCATGAGGAAGACTGGCAGGAACCGCTGATCCGCGCCGCACGCGAAGTCGGCGCGGCGGGAGTGTCACTTGCCGCCGATGGCGGGGTGCTGCTTGTCCCCGGTCTGGAGCGGGTCACGGGCGACAATCACCGCCTTGCACCGCCGGAGCCTTCGATCGAATTGCTGACCAGCGGCACCAGCGGCCCGCCCAAGCGCCATCCAATATCGTTCGGCCAATTCCAGCGCTGCATGTTGCAGTCCAGTTTCAAACTGGGGGATGGCGATAGCGACAAGCGCCCTGCCCTGATGACTGTGCCGCTGGCAAACATTTCGGGCATATACGGCTTTATCGTTGCCTTCGCCGACCGGCGACCGACGATCCTGGAAGAAAAGTTCACGCTTCCGGTCTGGCAGGAATTTGTCCGGACACATCGCCCGCAAAACATTTCCGGACCACCTGCCCTGGTCAAGATGATCCTGGACGCCGACATACCGCCCGAGGATTTTTCAAGCGTGCGGTTCATGACCATGGGCATGGGGCCAGTAGACCCGGTTATCCGCCGCAACTTTGAAGCGCGTTACGGCTTTCCCATTCTGCCTTGCTATGGTGCCACCGAGTTCGTTGGTTCGGCCACTGCCATGACCATGGACGATCATCTGAAATACGGCGCAGCCAAGTTCGGTTCGGTTGGACGACCGATACGCGGTGCAACATTGCGGATTCGCGATGAGGAAACAGGCGAAATCCTGCCAGCTGGTGATGACGCCATCGGAATTGTCGAAGTTCAGATCGATGCTCTCGGGCCGGACTGGATCAGGACCACGGATCTGGGCCGGACCGATGCCGATGGTTTTCTCTATCTCCATGGGCGCGCTGATGGTGTCATCATTCGGGGGGGCTTCAAAATCCACCCGTCGGCCATCGAATCGGTGCTGATGCAACACCCCGCCGTGGGCGCATGCGCAGTTGTGGCGCGCCCGCATGAACGGCTGGGCCATGTGCCGGTTGCTGCTATTGAAACACGGCCGGATACCGATCCCCCGACTGCCGCCGAACTCGAAGCCTGGCTCCGCCAGCACCTGCCGGCGACGAACATTCCGGCGGACTACCGAATTGTGGCCGAGTTGCCGCGCACGCCCTCGCTGAAGATTCGCATCGATGCAGTCCGTGAGCTTTTTGCCCCTTTCCCATAATCGTCTAACTTTTTGCCAGTTCGCCGGTACGCATCACCAATCTGCCGGCGGCCAATGTGTGACATTTTTGCGCCATTTCCGGCAAATCATGCCAAAATGCACTTTGTCCAGCGCATTATCCGTATAGAGTTACTTGTTTCAGGTTGTTTCGCGCAAAAACGCCGTTACAGTCCTATGAAGATGCCAATGAGTGACTGAGCGGATCAGGCATGATCGCCCGCTTCGCCGTGGTCCCAGGCATTTGCAGATTGCAAAACACGACTGCTTTGGGAGAACAAAATGACCAACACGTTCAATGATCGCACCGGCTTGGCTCGCACTGGCTTGCTCGCCTGCACGGCCCTGGCCTCGACATTCCTAATGAACAGCACCGCCCATGCCCAGGATACAACCTCGGCTGAGACGGAGAATCGCGGTCTCGCAGAAATCATCGTCACCGCGCAGAAGCGCGAACAGAGCCTCCAGGACGTG
>JANOBA010000021.1:0-4148 GCA_031411415.1 Novosphingobium sp. | reverse complement strand
TCGCCCGCGTTGGCGCAATCATGCGCCGCATCCGCCCGGCGCTGGCCGGCGAGGCGCTCACTGTCGGCGACTTGCGGCTCGATACGACCGCGCACCGCGTCGAACGGCGTGGCTCAAGCCTGAACCTTGGGCCAACCGAATTCCGCCTGCTGCGCCACTTCATGGAGCATCCGGGACGGGTCTTTTCACGCGATCAGCTGCTCGACGCGGTCTGGGGCACCGGCAGCGACATCGAGATGCGCACCGTCGATGTGCACATCCGCCGCTTGCGTATGGCGATCGAACTGCCCGGCGCGCCTGACCCAGTGCGCACCGTGCGCTCGGCGGGCTATGCGCTGGAAGCCGTTTAGCCCTCTAACAGCGTCAAACCGCCGGATCGGGCATCCCGCCAAACCGCTCCCGCCATTTCGCCATCGCATGCTCGCCGACAAACGGATTGTGCAGCCGCTCGCGCCCCATGGTCGATTGCTCACCGTGGCCGGGCACAAAGCCGACATCGTCGCCCAGAGCGAACAACTTGGTGCGGATTGATTCGATCAGCGTGGGCAAATGGCCGTCGCCATGCTCCCATGCGCCGATGGCGCCGCGAAACAGGATGTCGCCGACGAAGGCATGGCGGCGGCTGGCGCTGAAATAGGCGACATGGCCGCGGCAGTGGCCGGGGCAATGCAGCACTTCCAGCGCTTCCTCGCCGAAGGTCACCCGGTCGCCGTGCTCCAGCCAACGCGCCGGAATATAGCTGCGCGCGCCCGGCAAGCCGCGAGTTGCCGCCGCTTGGGCCAGCCCGGCGATGACATGCGCATCGCCGATATGCGGGCCCTCGATCCGCGCGCCGGTCGCTTCCGCAAATTGCGCCGCGCCGCCGCAATGGTCAAAATGGCCGTGGGTGATCAGCGCCACTTCGGCGGTCAGGTCCATCAGCTCGAGGAAGTTGACGATTTCAGGGATATCGCCGCCCGGATCGATCACCGCCGCGCGCATCGTCTGCTCGCACCACAGGATCGAGCAGTTCTGCTGAAAACGCGTGACAGGCAGGACATCGAATTCCATTGCGCCGACTATTGCACCGGCTATCGCTCATGCAAAGCGCAAGGATGGATGCCCCATGAAACTCGGACTTGAACTCGGCTATAGCGGCGCGAAAATGGCGCTGCCGATGGACCTTATCCTGAAGGCCGAAGCGGTCGGCTTCGATTCGGTGTGGACGGCGGAAAGCTATGGCTCAGACGTGTTCAGCCCGCTCGCCTTCATCGCCGCGCAAACCAAACGCATCCGCCTGTGCACCGGCATTGCCCAGCTTGCCGCACGCACCCCGGCTAATTGCGCGATGACCGCCCAGACCATTGAGGAATTGGCCGGGCGCGGGCGCATGGTCGTCGGGCTCGGCGTCTCAGGCCCGCAGATCGTCGAGGGCTGGTATGGCCAGCCATGGGGCAAGCCTGCCACCCGCATCCGCGACTATGTCAGCATCATGCGCAAGATCTGGCGGCGCGAGGAGCCGGTGACGCATGCCGGCAAGGAGATCGCGCTGCCGTTTACCGGCGAGGGTGCGACGGGCCTCGCCAAGCCGCTGAAATCGATCCTCCACGGCAATCCTGACATTCCGATCATGCTGGGCACTTCCACAGCGGGCAATGTCCGCCTCACCGGCGAAATCGCCGACGGCTGGCTATCGATGCACATCACGCCGGACACGATAGGCGACAAAGTGGTGCAGCTCGAGGCGGGGCTCGCAAAGCGCGGCGATGGCCGCAAGATCGATGATCTGGAACTTGTCGGGATTTCGCACCTGGTGCTGACCGACAATGTTCGGGCGACGCTCGATGCGATCAAACCGATGATCGCGCTTTATGTCGGCGGCATGGGCGCGGCGGGCAAGAACTTCCACAACGATGCCATGGTCGAACGCGGCTATGCCGCTGAGGCAGCCCGCATTCAGGAGCTTTATCTGGCCGGCCACAAAGATGAAGCCGCCGCCGCGGTTCCTGATTCTTACATCGATGACGGCGCCCTGATCGGCGACGAAGCACGGCTGGGCGCGCGCTATGCCCGCTGGCGCGATTCGCCGTTCACCCTGCTGCGGCTGAGTTCGCTTACATTGGACGGCATGGAAGCCATCGCGCGGATTGCGGCGAAGGACTGAGCGAAATTATCGGCGCTGCATGTCGTGGCTTTCGCCCGGAATGCGGACTTCCATTCCGTCCAGCTCGGCAGTGAGCAATATCTGGCACGACAGCCGGCTGGTGCGTGCAACGCCGGCGGCGAGATCCAGCATGTCTTCCTCGTCGCCGCTCGCCGAAGGCAGGCGGTCGAACCATTCGCGTGCAACGATGACATGGCAGGTCGAGCAGGCCATCTGGCCCTCGCAAGTCCCCTCCAGCGGCATGCCTTTGCCCTGTGCGATGGCGAGCAATGTCGTGCCGGCATCGCCTGAGGCGTCAACCCGCGCGCCATCGGCGGAAACGAAGGTAACCTTGATCACGGGAAACACCTTGCGACCACAGTCAGACTCCCTGCGCCAGCGCGGCCTGTTCGATCGCGCGGCATGCCAATTCCACCTCTTCTTTAGTCGAATATCGGCCAAAACCCAAGCGGATTGAACCCCTTGCCGCCCGCGCCTCAAGCCCGAGTGCGGTCAACACCCGGCTGGGCTTGCCGGTGCCACTGCCGCAAGCCGAGCCAGCGGAAAAAGCGATGTTGCGGCAGTCGCTCATCAGTCGGGGGACATCCAGCCCGGCGAGGCGCAAATTGAGGTTTCCCGGCCAGCGCGCGGTCTCGCTGCCATTGAGCCCCCAGCGCGCCAAGATCGAGCGCGCCAGCGCCGCAAGGCCCGAAAGGTGCTGGAAATCTGCCTCCATCTGCGCCTTGGCCAATGCTGCCGCCGCGCCAAAGCCAGCACACAGCGCCGGCGAGAGAGTGCCCGAGCGCAGGCCGCCTTCCTGCCCGCCGCCATGGATAATCGCCGCAAGCTCCACTCCGTCCCTGATCCACAACGCGCCAATGCCTTTGGGGCCATAGAGCTTATGGCTGGTCACCGCGATCAGGTCTGCGCCCTTTGGCGGCGCGAGCTTGCCTGCGCCCTGCACCGCATCGCACAGCAACAATGCGCCAATTGCGTGCGCACGTTCAGCGAGGCGGTTGACGGGCTGGATTGTGCCAATCTCGTTGTTGACCTGCATCACCGCGACCAGACCCGTGCCCGGCGCGAAAGGCACTTCGGGATCGACCAGACCTTCGTTGCCCACCGGCAACTCCTGCACCGCCCGTCCGCTGGCCAGCGCCGCATTGATGACGGCGGAATGTTCGATGGCGGAGAATGCGATTCCGCCGGTCAAGCCGCCAAGGATCGCCATGTTGATCGCCTCGGTCGCGCCGCTAGTGAATACCACACGCCCGCCCTCTGGCAACAAGGACGCCACCTGATCGCGCGCCACCTCAACCGCCGCCGCCGCCGCCCGCCCCGGCCGGTGGGAGCTGTGCGGGTTGGCAAAGCCCATTTCGTCAGGTCCGGCCAGCCACCGCAGCATCGCTTCGCGTGCTTCGGGGGCAAGCGGCGTGGTCGCCTGATTGTCGAGATAGATCATGCCGCTGCCTTGCCCGCGCCGGCGATCTGTGTCCATGCGGCGATGAAGCGCGCAATTTCATCCTCGCTGGTCTCGCGGCCGATGCTCACGCGGATGACTTGCGATGCCGCCTTGGCGCCTATGCCCATTGCTCCCAGTACATGGCTGGTCTTGAGCGATCCCGATGAGCAGGCACTGCCGGCCGAGACGGCAATGCCCATGCCATCAAACCGGATAAGCTGCGCCGCCGAGGAGACGCCGGGCATGCGATAGGCGGCAATCGTCGGCACGCGCGCAGTTTCGGCGGCCAGCGACTGGCCGCCTGCCGCCGCAATAGCTTCGTCAAGCAGGTCCCGCAGACGCACGGCTTCCTCAAGCCAGCCTCGGTCCGCTTCGAGCGCCGCAGCCATGCCAAGCGCACCCGGCAGGTTCTCGGTGCCGCCGCGATAGCCGCGCTCCTGCCCGCCGCCGGGCCGCAGCATCGCCCAATCGCGCACCAGCAAGGCGCCAATACCCACCGGTCCGCCAAATTTGTGTGCCGACAGCGCGATCAGATCGGCATCGGGGAGCAGCAGCTTTCCAGCC
>JANOBA010000020.1:0-2223 GCA_031411415.1 Novosphingobium sp. | reverse complement strand
CCGCAATGGCAGCCGCCCGTCACCATCGTGTGGCTATGGCTTCTTGTTCTTCTGCAGCCGCATCACGATCAGCCCGACCACCATCAGCGCCACCCCGATCCCGATCAGAAGGTACAGCGCGCTTTCGACCGTTTCCATGATCCGTCACTCCACCGTGACCGACTTCGCCAGGTTTCGCGGCTGGTCGACGTCGGTGCCTTTGGCGACCGCGACATGGTATGCCAGAAGTTGCGCGGGAATGGCATAGACCAAAGGCGCGATCAGCGGGTGGACGCGCGGCATCTCGATCGTGGCGAGGCAGCCCTCGCCCGCCTCGGCGATGCCTGCCGCGTCGGAGATCAGCACCACCTTGCCGCCGCGCGCGCGGACCTCCTGCATGTTGCTGACGGTCTTTTCGAACAGCGGGCCCGATGGTGCGAGGACGATCACCGGCACCGCCTCGTCGATCAGCGCGATCGGGCCATGCTTCATTTCGCCTGCGGCATAGCCTTCGGCATGGATATAGCTGATTTCCTTGAGCTTCAGCGCGCCCTCCAGCGCCAGCGGATAGTCCGCCCCGCGCCCCAGATACAGCACGTCGCGGGCTGGCGCAATCAAGTGCGCCATTGCGGCAATATCTTCGTCATGCGCCAGCGCGGCATTGAGTGCGGCGGGGGCTTCGATCAGGTGGCGGACAATCTCGCGTTCTTCTTCCTCCGTCAGCTTGCCCTTGACGAGAGCAAGATGCGCGGCGAGCGCGGCGAGCACCGCAAGCTGGCAGGTGAAGGCCTTGGTCGAGGCAACGCCGATTTCCGGCCCGGCATGGGTAGGGAGCAACAAGTCTGCCTCACGCGCCATGCTAGATGTCGGCACGTTGACGACGACCGCGATGGTCTGGCCATTTTCCTTACAATGACGCAGTGCCGCGAGCGTATCCGCAGTCTCGCCGCTCTGCGAGATAAACAGCGCGAGCCCGCCTTCTTCAAGCACCGGATCGCGGTAACGGAATTCAGATGCGACAACGATGTCGACCGGTACGCGGGCAAAGGTCTCGAACCAGTATTTGGCGACCATGCCCGCGTAATATGATGTGCCGCAGGCAACGATGGTGATTCGCTTGACGCCAGCCAGATCAAAATCCATCTGCGGCAGGGCAACCGTCTGTTCGAGCGGGCGGATGTAGCTGGAGAGCGTCTGGGCGACCACCGTGGGCTGCTCGAAAATCTCCTTCTGCATATAATGGCGGTAATTGCCCTTTTCGATTTGCGCCGCCGATACGCCGGAGGTGGTGACCTCGCGCTCGACAGGGTTGTTGTCCTTGTCGAAAATCTGAGCACCTTCGCGGGCGATGACGACCCAGTCGCCTTCCTCCAGATAGGCAATCTGCTGAGTCAACGGCGCGAGTGCTAGCGCGTCGGAGCCGAGATAGGTTTCACCGTCGCCGTAACCCACGACCAAAGGCGAACCAAGCCGCGCGCCGATCAGGAAATCGGGAAATTGGCGGAAGGCAATCGCCAACGCAAAGGCACCGCGAAGACGGGGGAGGACAGCCTTCACTGCCTCGGCTGGAGAATGCCCAGCCTCAACCTGTTCGGACACCAGATGCGCGACCACCTCGGTATCGGTCTCGCTTTCAAAAGTCCGCCCGCGCGCCGTGAGTTCATCGCGCAGCTGCTTGAAATTCTCGATAATGCCGTTGTGGACGAGCGCGACCTCTCCCGTCGCGTGGGGGTGGGCGTTGCTAGTCGTCGGCGCGCCGTGGGTGGCCCAGCGGGTATGCGCGATGCCGATATTGCCGGGGGCGTCATCGGATTTGAGTACCTGCACGAGATTCGCCAGCTTCCCCTCGGCCCGACGACGGACAAGCTGGCCATCGAAAACTGTGCAAACCCCGGAAGAATCATATCCGCGATACTCCATCCGCTTCAGCCCATCGACGAGCCGGTCCGAAACAGGTGATTTGCCGACAATTCCAATAATTCCGCACATGAATTTCAGTCCAATTTGTAAGGGATGCGAATGCCCGGCATTTCTGCCGGGAAATCCTTTGTATTTCGTGTCACCAAAACCCGCCCACGAATTTGGGCAGTCGCCAGAATGATGGCATCAGGTGACTTTAGCCTTGGCCGCTCGCGGCGCAAAGCCGCAGCCCGAAGCGAGATTTCATCGTCAATTTCGTCGAGGCCGAAACGCGACAGGAAATTAATCGCTTCACGCACCACTGTATCATTGCCTTTGGAGAGA
>JANOBA010000019.1:0-8830 GCA_031411415.1 Novosphingobium sp. | reverse complement strand
CGATGGCGGGCCAATGTCGTCGGTTTGTCGGCGGTCATGTATTCGAGCCAGTCCGCTGCCTGCTCGGGCGTGCCGCGTCCGACGTTGACCGAAATATAGGCCTCGCTGCCGATCTGCTCGACAAAGTCCATGAATTCGTGCGTGCCAAAGCTGTTGGGCTCGATCACATCGCCCCACTGGTTGATGTGCGAGATGCGGGCGGACTGAGGCCCGATCCCGTCACGCCAGTTATATTCATCGGCAAAGCAGCCACCCGGCCAGCGGACATTGGGAACCTTGAGCTGGCGCAGCGCCGCAACCACATCGGAGCGGATGCCGCGGACGTTGGGGATGGACGAATCCTTGCCAACCCAGACCCCGCCGTAAATTCCTTCGCCCAGCATTTCAGCAAACTGGCCGAAGATATCCTGGCTGATCGTCGGGCCCGGTTTATCGGCAGCGATCTGGGCCACGATTTGCGCAGCGACGGGCTCAGCAGCAGACTGGGCCAAGACGGGTTGAGCCAAGGCGGGCTGGGCTGCGGCAAACATGAGTATGCCCATCAGCGCGCCGCGAATGGTCTTGCTCATGCTATCTGCCTTCCTGTTCATATTGCCCGCCATGACCATCAGCGCGTCACCGAAACGCGGTAGATCATGCGATGGTAATACGGCTTGCCCGGCTCGACCCTTGCCGAGCCAAAAGCCGGCTGGTTGGGCGTGTCGGGAAATTTCTGCGGTTCCAGCGCCACACCGTCGCCCATCCGGTAAACGTGGCCCTGTTTGCCGAGCAACGTGCCGTCGAGAAAATTGCCGGAGTAGAATTGCAGCCCCGGCTCAGTGGAGAGCACCTCCAGCACGCGCCCGGATGAAGAGTCCTCAAGCCGGGCGGCGAGCTCCGGCGTGCGGGTCGCGCCCTTATCCAGCACCCAATTGTGATCCCAGCCCCGGCCGATAACGATTTGCGGATCCCCCCCGTCGCGCAGACCATCATGCAACAGCCGGCCGCGCGTGAAGTCAAAGACCGTGCCTGCAACGGGCACCAGCTCACCTGTGGGGATCAGCTGCGCATTGACCGGCGTGTAACGGCTCGCCGGTATGGTCAGGCGCTGGCCGAGAACGCCGCTCGGCGAGCCTTCGCCAGCCATGTCGAACAGCGCGTGGTTGGTGAGGTTGACGATGGTCGGCCTGTCGCTTTTCGCGGCAAAATCGATGGCCAGCTCGCCCTTGTCGTCGAGGGAATAGGTGACTGTCACGTCGAGCGTGCCAGGATAGCCCTGATCGCCATCGGGGCTCGTCAGGGTCATTGTTACGCTGGCAGTTGGCCCCTGCTTCACCGCGGCAATCTGCCACACCGCCTTGTCAAAGCCCCGGGTGCCGCCATGCAGCGAATTGCCATTGTTGTTGAGTGTTACCTGATAGGCCTTGCCATCAAGGCTGAAGCGTCCGCCCGCGATGCGGTTGGCGTAGCGGCCGATCGTCTGCCCCCAATAGTTGGGATGCGCGACGTAGCTGTTCAGATCATCGTAGCCGAGGGTGACGTCGGCCACTTTGCCGCTGCGGTCTGGGACATTGAAAGCCTGCAGGTTCGCGCCATAGGTGATGATCCGCGCGCTGACGCCATTGGTGCCAGTGAGTGTCACCGCTTCGACCGCGGTTCCGTCGGCCAATCGGCCAAAAGTCGAACGCTGCGCTGTCGCGGCAACTGCCGGCTCGCAGAACAGGAGTGGTGCACAGAGCAGCCAGGCTGTGGCCTTGGTCATCGATTCTCCCGGAACTGCACTGCGGTCTTCGTTGCGTGCAGGTTATATACTATGAGTTAATCCGAGATTGCAACTCCGCATAACAAGTTTCACCGCCCAGATTCACCGTAACGCTTCCGCCATGTCCTCGAACGCCAGATGCAGGAGATTGCTCATAGCGCTCCTTGCCGCCTCAGCATCAGCATCGGCGATCGCGGTGAAAACGGCGACGTGTTCCGGCAGCGGATCACGCGGCGATTTGCTCGCGCGTTGCTTGAAATGTGTGGTCCACTGCACGGCGGCACCAACCGAACTGGAGAGCGATGCGAGTGCTTCATTTGCCGAAGCCTCCAGGATTGCCCGATGAAACTGACGGTCTGCCTCCTGGCCTGCTTGCGATGCGAGCCCGTGCTCTTTCATCCCTGACAGCCCGTCTCGCATGGTATCGAGATGGGCTTCACTGCGCCGTTCTGCTGCAAAGGCAGCGGCGGCGGGTTCGAGTATGCCGCGCAGCTCGAACAGGTCGCGGATAAAGTGTTTGTCGGGCTGGCCCATGAACATCCAGGCCAGAATATCCGGATCGAGCAGGTTCCAGCGATGCCGCGGGGTGACGTGCGTGCCCGCCTTTGGCCGGCTCTCAAGCAGTCCCTTGGAAACCAGAATACGAATGGCTTCGCGGTAGGGTGTGCGCGAAACGCCCATTGCCAGAGACTGCTCGATTTCGCCGTCGAGGCTGTCGCCGGGCAGATAACTGCCCGCCAGAATTGCCGTGCCAAGTTTGGTCGCAATGGCCTGATGGATGCGCTGGGGCCGCGGTTGATCCTTCGCTTTGCCCAACTGGCCTGCTCCTCCTAGAATTCGAACGGATCGGTAGCGATCATTTGCCCGCAAAGGAAGGCATCGGCGACCAGTCGTAGGGGTGCAAGGTCAACATCGCTTTGGCCACGCTCAACAAGTTCGACAAAGCGGCGATACATGGCACGATATTCCGCGCCGAGTGCTGAATCCACATCCACCTCCGTATGCGCCGCATCATCGCCGCCCTGCGCGAATGTGAAGCTTCCGTCCTCGGCCTCGAAGTGGATTTCCCAGGTCTGCGGTCCGGTTTGCCGCCAGTCGAACTCGCAAGCGATGGCTGCGCCGCTGGCGGTTTGCATGGTCAGACTGGCCGCAATCGGGGCGGCGCGGTTCGAAGGGGTAGTGATTGAAGCGCCAATCAGACGAACAGGCTCGGGCAGCACTTCGGTGAGGATCGACAGGGCATTGATACCCGGATCGAACACGCCAAAGCCGCCGGCCTCCCAGATCCAGTCCTGCCCCGGGTGCCACAGATGGACGTCTTCTTTCCAGGCGATGGCAATGGACTTCATCACCCGCCCTGCGCACCATTCCCGCGCCTGCGCGACTGGCGCGGCATAGCGTGAATGCCAGCTGGCATAGAGCGAAACGCCCTGAACCTGAGCCAGATGGACCAACGCCTCAACCTCGGACAGCGTTGCCCCCGGCGGCTTTTCAAGAAACACATGCTTGCCCGCCAGCAAGGCCTGACGCGCCGCCGCATAGCGCGCTTGCGGCGGCTGGCAGAGAATTATGGCGTCAATATCCGCGTGCGCGGCCAGCATCGCAGTGAGGTCGGGATAGTTTGGCAGGCCCTCTGCCCTGCCATTGCGGCTGGCGACAGCAATCAACTCGGCGCTGTCAGTCACGGCAATTGCAGGCACATGCTCATCGCGGGCGATCTTGCCGAAGCCGACCAGCCCCATGCGGATAGGCGTCACAGCGCGCGGACCTCTGCCAGCCCTTCATCGCGGCCCAGCGCCAGCGGATTGCGCGCGGGCAGGCTAAAGGCATCAGCCGCAATCTCGAACACATCGCCGCTCTGCGTCTTCACGCCTTCGCTGAACGACAAGGTGGCGGTGCCGAAGAAATGCACGTGCAGATCGCCGGCTTTGCGGAACTGCGCATATTTGAAGTGGTGATGCTCCAGATTGGCGATCGAGTGCGACATGTTGGTTTCGCCCGACAGGAAGGGCTTTTCCCACAGCAGCTTGCCATCGCGCAGAATGCGGCTGGTGCCTTTGATGTCGGCAGGCAGATCGCCCAGCAGCAGCTCGGGCGCCAGGGCGGCCTGCCGCAGCTTGGAATGGGCGAGCCACAGATAATTCTGCCGCTCGCAGACATGGTCGGAGAATTCATTCCCCAGCACAAAACCTAGCCGCACCGGCTGGCCGTCTGCGCCGATCAGATAGACCCCGGCAATCTCCGGCTCCTCGCCGCCATCTTCGGCAAAGCCGGGCATGGTCAGCGCTGCGCCGGGGGCGACGAGGATCGAGCCATCGCCCTTGTAGAACCATTCGGGCTGGACTCCTGCGGTGCCCGGTTCCGGTTTGCCGCCTGCCAACCCCATCAGGAACATCCGCATCGAATCGGTGGGGTTTTCGCCAGCAGATGCTGCCTTGTGCATCTTGTCGCGTCCTTCGGCCGAGCCGAGGTGGGTCAGACCGGTGCCGCTGACCAGCAGATGTGCCGGATCGGCATGGTCGATGGGGCAGAGCAGTGTGAGGGCGGCCAGATCGACTGGGTCGCCAGCACGGTCGGTGGCGAGTTGGGCAAGACCTTTGCCGTTTTCGAGTGCCAACTGGACCAGCTCAAGTGTTGATGCAACGCCGGTGACACGCAGGGCATCGCCCGCCGAAGTCAGCGCGGCAACACCCCGCTGGCCATTCTCAGCGAACTGTATGAGCGAGCGGATCACAGGACCTCCATCGCGGCGTCGATGCGGCGAGGCAACTGCCACGGGTTCGCCGCTTGCAAGGCAGGGGGGAGCAAGCTGTCCGGCATATCTTGCAGGCAGACGGGACGCAGGAAGCGCATCATCGCCAGCGTGCCGACCGAGGTCGTCCGCCCATCGGAGGTTGCGGGGAACGGGCCGCCGTGGACCATCGCGGGGCATACTTCCACGCCGGTCGGCCAGCCATTGGCCAGCACGCGCCCGGCCTTGGCCGTGAGCAATGGCAGGATGGTTCCGGCGGCCTCCGCATCACCTGCGTCAAGCTGGATCGTGGCGGTCAACTGGCCTTCAAGACTGGCGATGACTGCGGCCAATTCGGCGATGCCGGCGCAACGCACGATCACCGCTGCTGCACCGAAGACTTCGCGGCCGAGCGCCTTGTCGGCGATGAAGTCGGCAGCGGAGGTCTGGAACAGAGCGCCGGTGCAACGGTTCGGCTCGGTGCTCGGCTGACTTGCGCCCGCGCGCGCCGCATGGCCGCTGGCATCGAGCGCAGCCACGCCTTCGCCATAGGCCGCGTGTATGTCGGGGGTGAGCATGACCGGCGCTGCGGTGGCTGCCAGAGCGGCGGCAGCAGTGGCGATGAAACGATCAAGATCTGGGCCGTCCAGCGCGATTACCAGCCCCGGATTGGTGCAGAACTGGCCCGCGCCCAGCGTCAGCGAGCCGATGAAGCCCGCGCCCAGCGCTTCGGCCCGCGCCGCCAGGGCTGCGGGCATCAGAACGACCGGATTGATGCTGCTCATCTCGGCATAGACCGGGATCGGTTCCGGGCGGCGGCTGGCGATTTCCACCAGCGCCAGCCCGCCGCCGCGCGATCCGGTGAAGCCCACCGCCTTGATCCGCGGATCGGCAACCAGCGCCGCGCCCAGTTCGTTCGCGCGGCCCGGCAGGAAGGAAAACACGCCCTCGGGCAAGCCGCAGCTCTGCACCGCCGAGCGGATGGCACGGGCGATCAGTTCGCCGGTGCCGGGATGCGCGGGATGGCCCTTGACCACGACCGGGCAGCCCGCTGCGAGCGCTGAGGTAGTGTCTCCGCCCGCGACCGAGAAGGCGAGCGGGAAGTTCGATGCGCCGAACACGGCAACTGGCCCCAGCGCTGCATTCATCCGGCGCAAATCGGCGCGCGGCGGGGTGCGGCCGGGCAGGGCGGGGTCGATTGTCACGTCCAGCCAAGCGCCCCGGCGGACTTCTTCTGCAAACATGCGCAGCTGGCCGGTGGTGCGCCCGCGCTCATTCTCGATCCTTGCCCGAGGCAGACCGGTTTCAGCGGTGGCGATATCGACCAGCACTTCGCCAATGTCCTCAATGGCGCCAGCAATCGCATCCAGAACGGCGGCGCGCTCGGCGGGAGGCAGCACGGCGAAGGGCCCAGCGGCGGCTTCGGCAAGGGAGCAGGCCTCTGCCACATCGCGAGGTCCGGCTTCGCAAAACGGTTGCGGCAAAGCCTCGCCGGTTGCTGGGTTTACCGCGCAGAATGTAGCCTCATGCCGCACATCGCGCGCGCCGATGAGAATTGAACCGTCAGTCATTGCGTCTTCCATCAGTGATTGTCGCGCGGCAGGCCGCGGGTCTGGGCGATGCGCTGGAAGTGTTCAGCGCCTTCAAGGATCGCGCCGGTTTCCATTTGGCCCACCAGCGAACGCTGGATCGCCTGCCAGGGGGTTTGCGAGGCCGGATAGGCATAGCCGCCAGCGGCCTCCAGCGCAGCGCGCCGGGTGGACAGTTCGTCGTCGGAAATAAGGACATCGGCTGTGCCCAGCTTCAGGTCGATCCGCACGCGGTCGCCGGTTTTGAGCAGGGCCAGCCCGCCGCCTGCCGCGGCTTCAGGCGAGGCGTTGAGGATGGAGGGGCTGCCGGAGGTGCCCGATTGCCGCCCGTCGCCAAGGCAGGGCAGGTTGGCGATGCCTTCGCGCAGCAGATAGGCGGGCGCGCGCATGTTCACCACTTCCGCCGCACCGGGATAGCCGATCGGGCCAGCCCCGCGCATCACCAGCAGCGTGGTGGCATCGATGCCAAGCGACGCGTCGTCGATCCGGGCGTGGTAATCCTCTGGCCCATCGAACACCACGACCGGGCCTTCGAAAGCATCAGGATCGCCGGGATTGGCAAGATAGCGCGCGCGGAATTCGTGGCTGATGACGCTGGTTTTCATCACCGCGCTGTCAAACAGGTTGCCCGACAGCACGAGGAAGCCCGCATCCTTGATCAGCGGCTGATCGAAAGGCCGGATCACCTTCTCGTCCTCGATTGTCGCATCGCGGCAGTTATCGCCGATGGTCCGGCCATTGGCGGTCATCGCCGCTTCATGGACCAGCCCGGCGCTAATCAGCTGAGCGACAACAGCCGGCACCCCGCCCGCATGGTAATAATCCTCACCCAGATATTCGCCCGCAGGCTGCAAATTGACCAGCAGCGGCACTTTGTGGCCATGCTCCTGCCAATCGCGCAGCGACAGTTCTACGCCCATGTGGCGGGCAATGGCGGCAAGGTGGATCGGCGCGTTGGTCGAGCCGCCGATGGCCGAATTGACGACAATGGCGTTGAGGAACGACTCCCGCGTCATGATATCCGAAGGCTTGCGGTCCTCGCGCACCATTTCGACAATCTGGAGCCCGGTGTGATAGGCGTTCTCCTGCCGGTCACGATAGGGCGCGGGGATCGCTGCCGATCCGGGCAGCGACATGCCCAGCGTCTCGCACAGGCTGTTCATGGTCGTCGCCGTGCCCATCGTGTTGCAATAGCCGGTGGAGGGGGCGGAGCTGGCGACCAGCTTGATAAAGCCCGCATCGTCAATCTCGCCCCGGCTCAGCATCTCACGCGCTTTCCAGACAATCGTACCGCTGCCGGTGCGTGTCCCCTTGTGCCAGCCGTTGAGCATCGGGCCGACCGAAAGGGCGATGGCGGGCAGGTTAACGGTGGCCGCAGCCATCAGCGCCGCGGGCGTGGTCTTGTCGCAGCCAATGGTCAGCACAACACCATCAAGCGGATAGCCGTGCAGCACTTCGACCAGGCCGAGGTAGGCAAGGTTTCGGTCCAGCCCCGCTGTCGGCCGCTTGCCGGTTTCCTGGATCGGATGGACCGGGAATTCGATGGCGATCCCGCCTGCCTCGCGGATGCCTTCGCGCACCCGCTCGGCCAGCACAAGGTGGTGGCGGTTGCAGGGGCTAAGGTCGCTGCCGGTTTGCGCGATGCCGATGATCGGGCGGCCGCTGCGCAATTCGGCAAGGCTCAGGCCGAAGTTGAGGTAGCGCTCCAGATAGAGCGCGGTCATGTCTATGTTTGCCGGATTGTTGAACCAGGCGGCAGAACGCAGCTTGCGGGCAAAGGGCGGTGTTGACGTCATTGCCGTCCGGATATACTCATACAAATATAAGATCAACCGGGGGAGGACAGGCTATGGCGGGACCGCCGACGAATTCAGGCGTTGCGGCAACAGCGCCTGCAGGGGGCGCACAGTCTTATGGCAAGGCGCTCTCGGTGCTCGCCAGCCTGTTTTTCATGTGGGGCTTCATCACGGTCATCAACAATACGCTTCTGCCGCATCTGCGGAGCGTGTTCGAGCTGAGCTACACTCAGACGACCCTGATCGAATCGGTGTGGTTCATCGCCTATGCCGTGGCGTCGATGCCCTCGGCATTTCTAATCGAACGGGTCGGTTATAAAAAAGCGATCATCATCGGCCTCGGCATCATGGCTGTCGGCGCACTCGGCATGGTCCCCGCGGCGCGGCTGCCATCGTACGAAGTCACGCTCATCGCCCTGTTCGTCATCGCCTGCGGCATCGCCCTTCTGCAGGTCGCGGCCAACCCCTATGTCGCGGTGATCGGCCCCGCCGAAACGTCTGAATCGCGGCTCACGCTGGTGCAGGCGTTCAACTCGATGGGCACGTTTTTCGCGCCCTATTTCGGCGGCTATCTGATCCTCAGCCGTACCGTGTCTGGCACGACGATGGAGGGCACCGCGATCAGCTTCGAGCAACGCATGGCCGACGCGCAGGCGGTGCAGTTGCCCTATATCCTCGTCGCGATCGTGCTGGTGATTCTTGCGGTGGTAATCGCCAAGGCGAACCTGCCCGAGCTGGGTACCGACACGCGCCGCGCCAATGCCGAGGAACGCAAGCACCTGTCGCTGTGGAACCACCGGAACCTCGTGTTCGGTATCCCCGCGATCTTCATTTATCTGATCGCCGAAATCGGCGTCGCCAATCTGTTCATCAACTTCGTCTCACAGCCAAGCATCGGTAACATGACGCATGCGACGGCGGCCAATTACCTGGTCCTGATGTGGGGCGGGATGATGGTCGGGCGGTTTGCGGG
>JANOBA010000018.1:0-8660 GCA_031411415.1 Novosphingobium sp. | reverse complement strand
AAGCAAGGCCCATGTCGCCATGCTGGGCCAGCAGGGCATCGTTTCAGCTGAAGATGCCGCGGCGATTGCCGAAGGTCTTGACCGGGTTGCGGCGGAATACGAGGCCAGCGGCGTGCCCGAGAACTGGGACCTCGAAGACATTCACATGACCACCGAAAGCCGGCTGGCCGAGCTGATCGGTCCGGTCGCGGGCCGGCTGCACACCGCGCGCAGTCGCAATGATCAGGTGGCGACCGATTTCAAGCTGTGGGTGCGCGAGGCCTGCATGGTGGCAGATGCGGCGCTGGGCTTGCTGCAAGTCGCGCTGGTGACGCAGGCGGGCGCACACTCGGACAGCATCATGCCCGGCTTCACGCATTTGCAAACCGCACAGCCGGTCACGCTCGGGCATCACCTCATGGCCTATTACGAGATGATCCAGCGTGATCGCTCGCGGTTCGTTGATGCCCATGCCCGCGCCAACCAGTGCCCGCTGGGCGCGGCGGCGCTGGCGGGGACGGGCTTTCCGATCGACCGCGAGATGACCGCAAAGGCGCTGGGCTTTGCGATGCCGACGGCAAACAGCCTCGATTCGGTGTCTGACCGCGATTTCGCGCTCGATTACCTGATGGCGGCGGCGCAATGCTCGCTGCATCTTTCCAGGCTGGCCGAGGAAATGATCATCTGGGCCAGCCAGCCCTTCGGCTTCATTGTCCTGCCTGACGCGCTGTCGACCGGCAGCTCGATCATGCCGCAAAAGAAGAACCCTGACGCCGCCGAGCTGGTGCGTGGCCATTCTGGGCGGATTGTGGGCTGCCTCACCGCGCTGATGATGACGATGAAGGGGCTTCCGCTCGCCTATTCAAAGGACATGCAGAACGACAAGCCGCCGGTGTTCGAGGCCGCCGGCCTGCTGGGGCTGAGCCTGGCGGCGATGACAGGCATGGTCGAGGGTGCAAAATTCCGCAACGAACGCATGCGCGCCGCCGCCGAGCTTGGCTATGCCACCGCCACCGACCTTGCCGACTGGCTGGTGCGCTCGGCGAACATTCCTTTCCGCGAGGCGCACCACATTACCGGCGCGGCGGTGCGGTTGGCTGAACAGATGAGCGTATCGCTCGATCAGCTGAGCATCAAGGATCTCAAAATGATCGATCCGCGCATCGATGAGCGGGTGTTTGCCGCGCTGTCAGTCGAGGCCTCGGTGGCCGCGCGCGCCAGCCATGGCGGAACCGCGCCGGTTGAGGTAGCAAAGCGCATTGCCGAAGCGCGCACTGCGCTTGGGTTGGAGTAAGGTCATGCTGAAGCCGATTGCTGCGCTGTCGCTGGTGCTGGCGCTTGCTGCCTGCGGCGTGCGCGCCGATCTCAAGCCGCAGGCGGGCAAGAGCCTGCCGGTGGCGCCCTATGGCCGCGATACCCAGCCGACGTCTGCCCAGCTGCTCGCCACTACCCCCCAGGCCGCGCCGGAGCGCAGCGTCGAGCTGCGAAAACGCTCCGAGGAACGGGCTGACGATCCGTTCACGCTGCCGCCGAAGGAATAGTTTTCAGGGGCTGCCGCGCATTTCCGCAAGCGGCCGCACCATCAAGTTTCAGGATATCATGGATCATTTCACTCTCCAGAACGGCGAACTTCACGCCGAAGACGTGCCGCTGTCAGCGATTGCCGAGGCTGTCGGCACGCCGGTCTATGTCTATTCGCGCGCCACGCTGGTGCGCCATGCGCGGGTGTTCCGCGAGGCTTTCGCCGCCATCCCGCGCATCCATCTCGCCTATGCGATGAAGGCCAACCCCAATCTTTCAGTGCTCAAAGTGCTCGCGGGCGAGGGCTATGGCGCTGATATCGTCTCGGGCGGCGAGCTGGAGCGGGCGTTGGCGGCAGGGATGCCAGCGGGCGATGTGGTGTTCTCGGGTGTGGGCAAGGATGCGGCCGAAATGAGCCGCGCACTCGAAGTCGGCCTCGGCCAGTTCAACCTCGAGAGTGAGGAAGAAGGCGCGGAGCTGGCCTCCATAGCTTCGGCAATGGGCAAGCGCGCGGTCTGCACACTGCGGGTCAATCCCGATGTCGATGCCGGCACCCATGCCAAGATTTCCACTGGCAAGGCGGAAAACAAGTTCGGCGTGGCCTGTGATCGCGCCGCTGCGATCTATGCGCGCCTTTCAGCGCTGCCGGGGCTCGAAATGCGCGGCCTTGCGGTGCACATCGGCAGCCAGCTCAGCGATCTCGCGCCCAGCCGCGCCGCTTTCATCAAGATGGGCGAACTGATGCGCAGCCTGCGCGCCGGGGGCCTGAGCGTTACCCATATGGACCTCGGCGGCGGTCTTGGCGTGCCCTACAAGGCCGGCGACGTGCTGCCGAGCCCAGCGGATTATGGCGCGATGGTTGCCGAAGTGACGCGCGAGTGGGACGCTACGATCATGTTCGAGCCCGGCCGGGTGATCGCCGGCAATGCCGGGGTGCTGGTCACTCGTGTGATCCGCGTCAAGGCCGGCGTGGGCTCACCCTTCGTCGTCGTCGATGCGGCAATGAACGATCTGGCCCGCCCGGCGATGTATGACGCCTGGCACGATTTCGCTGCCGTGCGCCCCAGCGGCGCGCGGATGACCGCCAACATCGTCGGCCCGATCTGCGAAAGCTCGGACACTTTTGCCCACCAGCGCGATATCGACGCAGTGGGCGCGGGCGATCTTGCCGTGTTCCGCACTGCCGGGGCTTACGGCGCGACTATGGCCAATACCTATAACAGCCGCTCGCTGGTGCCCGAAGTGATGGTCGATGGCGGCCGCTGGGCCGTGGTGGCGGACCGCATTGATCCGGCGACGATCCTTGCCGCCGAACGCGTGCCGGACTGGCTGTGATCCAGTCGCTTCCCCTCTTCCACCGCATCGCCGGCACCCCGGTGATCGTGCTGGGTGAGGGCGAGGCGGCGGAGGCCAAGCGGCGTCTGGTCGTGCGCGCCGGCGGGGTCATTGCCGGCGAGGATGACGCCCATGCCCGGCTGGCTTTCGTCGCAACTGACGAGCCCGAAGCAGCAGCAGAGCGGCTGAAAGCGCGCGGTGTGCTGGTCAATGTGCCGGACCGCCCGGAGCTTTGTGACTTCACCGTGCCCAGCATTCTCGACCGTTCGCCGGTGCTGATCGCCATTGGCACCGGAGGCGCGTCGGCGGGGCTGGCCAAGGCATTGCGGCTGCGGCTGGAAACTTTGCTGCCGCCGGGCCTTGGCGCGCTGGCAGAGGCTCTGAGCCGCGCGCGCGGCGCAATGCGGGCGCGTTGGGCCGATGGCGGGAGCCGCCGCCGCGCGCTCGATATGGCGCTGGGCGAGGGCGGGGTGCTTGATCCCTTGCGCGAAGGCAGCAATGCGCGGGTGGCGGAATGGCTGGCGCAGTCATCAGACATAGGCAACGCCGAGGTCCACGAAATCCGCTTGCGCAGCGCCGATCCTGATGATCTCACCCTGCGCGAGGCGCGGCTGCTGGGCTCTGCCGATGTGATTGCCCATGAAACCGATGTTGCGCCGGCAATTCTGGCGCGCGCGCGCGCGGACGCAGGCCGCATCGCCGTGACAGCAGCCGAGCCGCTGCCCGAATGCACCGGTTTGCTTGTGGTGCTGCGTGCAAGTTAGCTGGCACGCCCCACCTGACATCGTATGTCGACTGGCCATATCGACTGGAATCTGCGCCCCTCCGGGGGGCTGCGACCGCTTTGACGCTTCGATGACAATCTTTTAATTTCAATTGCCTGGCTCCCCTGCGCCAGTCTGAAACCTGGCGGGAATTTCTGTCCCGCCGAAATAGGGGATATCAACATGAACTTGCCCAGCATTGACCTTTCCACCCTGCCCGGTCTGGACACGGTGACCGGTCTGTTCGGAAGCCTGCTCGACACCAGCGGCCAGATCTATTCAGACGATTCGATCGTGGTCCTGATGGTCTATGTCTATGAGATCATCCCGCCCAGCGGGTTGCTCTAGGCGGACACGGAGGGATGATCATCCATCCCGACTTGCGCGCGCTGCGGAGCGACGATGCTCCGCAGCGCCACGCGCAGCAGACGCTCCACCGGGCGATGGCGGCCTGGCGTGCGCGTCCCGATGTCGAGGAACTGACGCGCGATATGGCGCGCTTTGCCGAAGGTGAGACGCTGGCTGGCTGCCCGGCGCTGGCAGCGCTTTTCTCCGCCAGCAACAGCGCCGGACAGCGCTTTGTTTCCGGCCTGATTGGCCATTCGGCGAGGGCACTTGGCGATGCCCCGCTTGGGCATGTGCCGATGCGCCACTTCGTCGATGGCTGCACATCCACTTTGCTGCTGTCCCGCAGCGGTCAGGTGACGCTGTCGCTTGTCGCGCTCGATGGCGGTGAACTGATGAGCCGCCCCGCGCCGCGCAGCGTCAGCCTTGGTCCGCATGAGACCTGGGAGCTGATTCTCGCCGGCAGCGCCAGGGCCGAACTCATTACCTGTGAGCCAACCGGGCCGCGTTCGGCAAAGCTTTCCCGGCAGGCGCAGGCGCTTGCCCCCGGAACCTTGCTGAAACGTGACGGCCAGCGCGATGCGCGGCTGCTGCGCAGCGTCGCGGGTACGCTGGTATCGCTACGACTCCAGCGCCGCCGCGCCGATGCCGGGCCGACCCGCGAATACAATCTCGCTGACGGCGCACTTGTCCATCAGGCCGCCGGCAACCCGCGCGACAGCCGGCTCGAACTGGCGCTCGCGCTGCTCGGGCGGATGGGGCGCAAGGATGCCGCGCCGCTGATTGCCGCTCTGGCGCAGAGCGATGCCAGCGCTGCGCTGCGCTGGCAGGCGCTGCGCGAATGCCTGGCTCTCGACACTGCGACTGGTTTTGCAGCGCTGGGCGCGGTAGCGGCGGCGGCTGGCGATGCCCTGGCGGGACCGGCCGGAGCGTTACGCGCGCAACTGCTTGAGGCACATCCGCAGTTGCAGATTCTGGACCGAACGCAGGAGTTCAGCTCATGCCCCACGTGATCACAATCGCGGACGACCGCATCGCCAGTCTGGACGAATGCTGCGATGCTTTGGCTTCGCGCGGCTTTGCCCCCGAGGATGCTGAAAGCCTTGACCACGCCGCGCGGCAGCTGCGCCGGCTAGGCAATGACCAGAGCTTTCTCGGCGATATCCTGATCTGCGAGCTGGCGCTGGGCCACCGCGAGGACGATGGCGAGAGTTCCTATGGGCCGCAGGTCATCATGCTGCGCCCGCCCGGCGACAGCGACTTTTTCATCCGCGCCAACATCTGGCCATCAGCAGACGAACACACCATGCGCGCCAGCGGCGGCGCGGCATTCGTCTATTCTCTACCCCACGATCACAACTTCAGCTTCCTGACACTGGGCTATTTCGGGCCGGGATATTGGAGCAATTACTACGAATATGACTATGAGGATGTCGTCGGCTGGCGCGACGAGCCGGTGGGCCTGCGCTTTATCGAGCGTTCGCAGCTGACCCCGGGCAAAATCCAGCTTTATCGCGCCCACCTTGATGTCCATGATCAGGAACCCGGCGAGGCGCTTTCAGTCTCGCTCAACATCATGCACGCCAGCGGCGCGCAGGGCTGGCTCGATCAATACAGCTTCGATCTCGAAACGAAGAGCGTAGACCGGATCATCGGCAATGGCTCAAGCGAGGCTTTCATGCGGATTGCCGTGGGGCTGGGCAGCCACGAAGCACGCGATCTGGCCTGGCGATTTGGCACCGCGCACCCCAGCGACCGGATGCGTCTTGCCAGCTGGAGCGCGCTAGCGGCAGGGGAGAGTAGCGCGGCGGAGCGCGATGAGGTGTGGCGCCGGGCAGAGCAGGCGGGCAGCCGGCTGGTGACCGCAGAAGCCATGCGCCGGCGCGCGGCGCTGGCCTAAAGCCCGCCGGCAAAGCGGAAGGCAAAGCGATATTCGCGGGGGCGGATTGTGCGCTGGACTGAGCGCGGCGGCATCACCGAGACCAGTTCCAGCGCGCCATCGGCCACATGGATCGGCTTGTTCGATGCAATTTCCCGCATGGTGCTGCGTCTGCCGGTGCCGATGCGGACCAGCAGCCGGACTTGCCCTGCCTGAATGCAGCGCGCTTCCATCGGGCAGCGGCTGTCCTCCACCACGCGGATAGGTGTCACCATCGGTCCATCGACGGAAACCCGCTGACCAAGGCGAGCCGTGGTTACGCCGGGTTCGTGGGCAAAGGATGCGGTTGCGGCGGCAAAGGCTGCAAGGGCGATGGGGAAGAGCAGGGCGTTTCGCATAGCCGGATTATGGCATTGTGCGATGAATGGTTCCGGAACGGCGTGGCACGCGATAAGGGCTGGGCTATGACCCTGTGCCAGATCTATCTCGTCTCGCCGCTCGCTGTTGGTGGCGCTTTCCCCCAGCGGCTCGCCCGTGCGCTCGATGCTGCGCCCGTCGCCGCATTCCAGTTGCGGCTCAAGGGGCTGGACGAGCATGAATGCGTGCAGTTGGCCGAGCCTTTGCAGCGCATCTGCGCAGACCGGGATGTTGCTTTCATCGTCAACGATTCGATTGCGCTGGCCAAGCGCATCGGCGCTGATGGCGTGCATCTTGGGCAGGGCGATGGCGAGGTTTCCGATGCCCGTGCGCACCTGGGCCGCGAGGCGCAGATCGGCGTGACCTGCCATGCCAGCCGGCACATGGCGATGGAAGCCGGGGAGGCGGGGGCTGACTATGTTGCGTTCGGCGCCTTCTTTCCCACTACCACCAAAGCTGTCGAGCACTATGCCGAGCCTGAAATCCTGACCTGGTGGCAATCGCTGTTCGAGACGCCCTGTGTGGCGATCGGCGGGATAGGCCCTGACAACGCGGCGGGGCTGGTCCGGGCAGGGGCGGATTTTCTCGCGGTTTCGGGCGCGATCTGGAATGGTGACGAGGCGGCGGCGATCTCTGCGCTGCACCGGGCGATTGCGGCGGAATGATCCGCAGCTGCTAACGCGGCGGCATGGGGAAAAACGCCGAAGTTCGCCGGGCATAAACCGGCCATGCCTGCGGCCGACTGCGCCGCATGTGTGCTTCGAGTGGCGGGATGCCCGAGGCGTAAACCAGCGTCCAGTAGATGATCGCCGGCGCAATCAGCACCGCGATGCCCAGCGGGTAATCTCTGCCGATAGCCAGCAGCGGATAGGCGCACCAGCACAGCCATTCACCAAAATAATTGGGATGGCGCGACCATGACCACAAGCCCGCATCGCAGACCGCTCCCTTGGCGGCGCGGCTCTTGAACCGGGCGAGCTGAGCGTCACTTACCATTTCAATTGTCCAGCCGGCGATGAACACCGCAGCGCCAAGCGCGTCGATCAGGCTGAATTCTGCCATCGGGCGATGCGCCGCGACCATAACCGCGCCGACAAGCAGCAGGCTCACCGCAGCCTGTGCTTGCAGGAACAGGAACAACCGCCGCGGCGCGGCTGCCCCCCAATCTTTCATCAAAGCTTGATAGCGCGGATCGTCGCCTGCCTGCCGCGAGCGCGCAGCAATGTGCGATCCAAGCCGCAACGACCAGAACCCCGCCATCGCAGCCACCAGCGCCTGCCGCCAGAAAATACTCTCACCGGTGATCGGCCAGAGCGAAAGGCCGACCGCCACCAGCCCGGTGCCGAATGTCCAGATCGTGTCGATCCAGCCTGAATTGCCGGTGCGCCGCTGGACTGCCCAAGCCATGGCCATGATCGCCGCCAGGGCAATTCCAGCAGCGGCGAGGGCGGCGAGGAATGACATCGCGCCAGTCTATAGCTGGATGATAGGTTGGACAAGCGGCGCGGCAAGTCCGCAAAATTCCAGCCAGCCGCCTGTTTCAGCAACCTGGTTCGGATTCGTCGCTTTCCAGATGGCGGACATCGGCCAGCATGCGGATGAACAGCCGCACATCGTCGGGCGAATAGGGTGCGAGATTTCGCCGGACGATACGGGCCATTTCAGAACGGACTTGCTGGCATGCCTGCTCGCCAAGCGTGGTTAGCGCAAGTCGGCTGCGGCGGCGATCATCGCTGTCGGCATGGGCCGTGACCAGCCCGGCCTTGGTCAGCCGGATAAGTTCGGCGGTAATCAGGCTGCGGCCCGTCTTGAGTACCACGCTCAGCTCGAGTGGATAGCATTTTCCGCCAGAAATCAGGCTGAGAAGCCAAGCGCCGCGTGGGCCGAGGTCATATTGCCGGGTCACCCGCCGGGTTGCCGCGCGCAGTGGCCGCTGGGCATAGGCAAGGCCTTCCGCCACCCGGCCCAGCTCGTCCCAGCCGAGTTCTTTGGCGCCTTGCGGGCGCGGTTGCGGCTTGGTCTGGGTCAAACCGGGAATCCTGCGGCTGTCCACCAGGCTAGCGCGGCGGACAGTGCCAGCGCCACCACGAAGCGCAGCGGCGAGGCTGGTTGCAGCGCGTCATGTACATCCTCGATCTGGCTGTCGCTGCCTGTGATCATCGGGCTGATCAGATTGCGTTTGCGCACTGCGAGATAGAACAGGATCGCGACGATGTGGATGCCGGCAACGATCTGGAGCAAAGTGAAGCTGATTTCGTGAATTTCCGCAGCCAGGCGGCCCTGATCGAAGCTGACGAGGTGCGAAAGCTGGCCCGATTCGATCCCATCGACATCGACTGCAAACAGCCCGGTGCCGATCTGCAGCAGCACCAACTGAAGGATGAAAACGACGCTGTAGCCGCCGATCGGATTGTGTCCCG
>JANOBA010000017.1:0-1626 GCA_031411415.1 Novosphingobium sp. | reverse complement strand
GCTCTCCACCGCCTTCTTCGCCGCCGAATAGAGCCCCGCGCCTGCCACCGGATATTTGGCTACCGATGAGCTGAAATTGATGATCCGGCCATTGTCGGAAAGCCGCGAGGCGGCCTCGCTGGCGATATACAGCGGGCCGAGCATGTTGATGCCGAAGATCGCCTCGACGTCCTCGTCCTTGAGGTCGGCCAGCGCGCCGCCGGCGCTGACGCCGGAATTGTTGACCACGATGTCGAGCCGGCCGGGATTGGCATCGATCTGCGCAAACATGGCCTTCACTTCGGCGCGGCTGGCAATGTCCGCCTTATAGGCGACTGCCGTTCCGCCCGCCGCAGCGATTTCGGCGACCACTGCTTCGGCCCCCGCCTTGCTGTGCGCATAGTGCGCGATGATCATGGCGCCATCGCGCGCCAGCCGCAGCGCAATCTCGCGCCCGATGCCGCGCCCTGCGCCGGTAACCAGCGCGACTTTGCCGCTGAGTGAACCTTCCGCCATCACGCCTCTCCCGCCACGAATTCCATGAACTCGTTATAGGCCTGCTGGCTGCCGGCGCAGGTGATCTTGTCATCGCCGCCCTCGTTTTCCGCAAACCGCCGGATGGACTTGGCGATGCGCGGGCTCTTCCAGCCGCAAGCGCAGTCTTCGTCCCAGTGGATGGTCACCTCGTCGCCGCTGGTGAAGCCGCCCCAATAGCTTTGCGGAATCGGATCGACCAGCACGAAGCGGCCTTTCTGGACGCCCTCGCGCGGCAGGCAGTTGCCATCGGGGTCCATCAGGAAGGGTACCGAATAGGGCGGCAGGTGGAAGAAGCCCTCCTCGCACAGCGGCGCATTGCCGATGCATTCGGAAAAGCCATACTGGTTGCCCATGCGCGGGATGCCGAAGAAGGTTTTAACCTGATCCTCCCAGTCGTCAGGCGCGTCCTTGTAGCCCTTCATTCCGCCGCCGCCCATCAGCACCGAACCGGGCGCGAAATTGCAGGTCATGCCTTTGTCGAGCCCGGCTTTGGCGACGCGGTAGAGATCTGAGAACGTGCCGCCGATCTTGACCCGCTGGCCCTTGAACTGCTGGAGCAGCTTGCCGAACCAGACTTCCAGATCAGCCTCGCGGCTGCGCCCCTGCGCCAGCATCTGCTGCCGCTGTTCAAGTAGCGCCGGATCGAGGCCGAGGCTGGCGATTTCGCCTTTGTCCTCGGCCGATTGCAGGCGGCCTGAGAGCGCCATCAGGTCGGCGGGAATGTGGGTGTCATAAAGCGTGTAATAGTTAGCGTCCCCGCCCGCCATCTCGCGGTTGAACAGGGTCATCATCTTGAGCATCGTCTGATAGCCGCCGCGATAGCCGGGGAAGAAGGTCGGCAGGTGATTATCCCAGCAATTGACCCCGGATGCGGCCTGGGTGACGTTGTAATAGTGGAATTTCCACGGACCTAACTCGTCATAGGAGCGCGGCACGAAGCTGAGCTTGCCGGTGGTGCCGCTGGAATAAGTGACCAGCATGCCGAACGCCTCCAGCCGCCCAAGCCATTCCTCGATGGTCTTCAGGCCGGTCAGGTCGATGCGGGAAAGGTCATGCGCGGTCAGCTTGCCGAGCCACTGGGTCAGCTTGGGAAAGTCGCGGTTCTCGATG
>JANOBA010000016.1:0-3708 GCA_031411415.1 Novosphingobium sp. | reverse complement strand
CGAGGCCGGGCTTGCCGCGCTGTGGCTGGGTGCTGCGCTGGCGCTGGCGCAGGTCGTGCTGGGCTGGCTGGCGATGCGACCGGCGCAAGTTGCGCTGGGCCGAGCAGTCGCGCCGGTGGCAGTGGTGCAGGCACTGTTTGTCGGGATTGCTTTCACCTGCCTGATCGCGGTTTTTGCCCGCTCGGACATGTCGGTGCTGCTGGTTGCCAGCAACAGCCATTCGGCCAAGCCGATGATCTACAAGATCTCGGGCGCCTGGGGGAACCACGAAGGCTCTATGTTGCTGTGGGTGACGATCCTGGCGCTGGCCGGCGCAACGATTGCCTTGTTCGAGCGCAAATTGCGCGCCGATACCAAGATGGCGACATTGGCGGCGCAAGGCGCGATTGCGCTGGGCTTTTATGCTTTCCTGCTGTTCGCCTCCAATCCTTTCGCCCGGATCACCGGCGTCACTGAAGGGCAGGGGCTCAACCCCTTGTTGCAGGACCCCGGCCTCGCCTTCCATCCACCGACGCTTTATGCGGGTTATGTTGGCATGTCCGCAGCGTTTTCATTCGCAGTCGGCGCGCTGCTTACGCGCAATGTCGGGGCGGAATTTGCCCGTGCGATGCGGCCGTGGATTCTGGGGGCCTGGGTGCTGCTGACGATTGGCATCGTCGCCGGGTCATACTGGGCCTATTATACGCTGGGCTGGGGCGGCTGGTGGTTCTGGGATCCGGTGGAAAATGCCAGCCTGATGCCCTGGCTGGCGGCCACCGCGCTGATCCATTCGGTGACCGTGCTGGCCACCCGCGACGGCCTGCGCGCCTGGACGATCATGCTGGCGGTGCTGGCGTTCTCAATGTCGATGGTCGGCACTTTCCTGGTGCGCTCGGGCGTGTTGACCAGTGTGCACTCCTTTGCGGTCGATCCGCAGCGCGGCATCTTCATCCTTGCCCTGCTGGCGATCTATATCGGCGGCGCGCTGACGCTGTTTGCCTTGCGCGTCGGCACGGTGACCGAAGGCACGCGGTTTGACGTGGTCAGCCGCGAGGCGGCCTTGGTGGCCAACAACCTGCTGCTAACCGTGATCCTTGTCGTGGTGCTGGCCGGCACGTTGTGGCCGCTCGCGCTCGAAGGGCTGGGCGGCGGCAAGATTTCGGTCGGCGCACCCTATTTCAACAGCGCGGCCGGGCCGCTGGCGCTGATCCTGATGACGCTGCTCGCCGCCGGGCCATTGTTGCGCTGGCGCAGCGACCGGCCTGCGGCCCTGCTGCGGCGCATGGCCCCGGCGGTGCTGGTCATGGCGCTGGCGCTGCTGTTGCTGGTCCTGTTCGCCGGTCCGATTGGTATTCTGCCGATGATGGGTCTGGTGGTCGCTGCGCTCGTTGCCGCCGCCAGCATCGCGCCCTTGTGGAAGCGCAATCTGGCGCGCACCCCGCTGTTCACTTTTGGGATGGTGATCGCGCACCTTGGCTGCGCAGTGAGCATGGCGGGCATGGCCAGCGATGCAGCTTTCACCAAAGAGAGCCTCGTTGCGGTGCTGCCCGGCGAGGCGCGCAATGTCGGCCCGTTTGAAGTCACTTTCGCCGGCCTGCGCGAAGTGCCGGGGCCGAATTATGCGGCGCTCGAAGGCGTGCTGCTGGTGCGCAAAGGAGCGGGCCAGCCATTCATCATGCTGCCACAGCTGCACCAGTTCTCCGATCCGCCGATGCTGACCAATCAGGCCGCAATCCGCACGTTCTGGAACGGCCAGCTTTACCTGACGATTGGCGAGAAGGAGATGCAGGGCCGCTGGCTGCTGCGGATGTGGTGGAAGCCGTTTGTCACGTTCATCTGGCTGGGCGGTTTCATGATGGCGCTGGGCGGCGGGCTCGCCATGCTGGGCCGGGTCAAGCGCGATTTGTTTGCGCGGGCCGCGGTGACATGAGGCCCAACATGAAACGGGGCATGATCCTGTGGCTGCCACTGGCGCTGGTCATCGCGCTGTTCATCGTTTTCTGGCGCGGGCTGATGGTGCCCGATGATCATATCATCGCCTCGCAGATGGTCGGCAAGCCGCTGCCGGCTTTTGTCCTGCCCGCCGCAATGCCGGGCCAGCCGGGGCTCAGCGCGGCTGATTTCCGCGACGGCAAACCGCGTTTGCTCAATGTGTTTGCCAGCTGGTGTGTGCCTTGCGTTGCCGAAGTGCCAGTGCTGATGCGGATGAAGGCCATGGGTGTCGATATTGCCGGCATCGCCGTCCATGATACCGCGCCCGCGCTGGAGAAGTTTCTCGGGGAAAACGGCAATCCCTATGGCCGCATCGGCGCCGACAGCCAGAGCCGCATCCAGATGTCGCTGGGCTCGGCCGGCGTGCCGGAGACTTTCGTGATCGACGGCAAGGGCATGATTGTGCACCAGCATATCGGCGTGATCAGCGAGAGCGACGTGCCAGAATTGCTGGCCATGATGGGCAAGGCGCCATGAAGCGCGCGCTGGCATTCCCGCTAGCACTGCTGCTGGCCGCGCCAGTGCTGGCGCAGGACTATGCCGAAGTCTCGCTGGCTGATCCCGCCAAGGAAGCGCGCGCGCTGGAGCTGATGGACACCATCCGCTGCGTCGTCTGCCAGGGCCAGCCGATTTCTGGCAGCAATGCTGACATGGCCGGCGATATGCGCCGGATCATTCGCGAGCGCATCGGCGCGGGCGATGATCCCGACACCGTGCGCGCCTGGCTGGTCAGCCGCTATGGCGACTGGGTCAGCTTCAAGCCGGTGGTGAAGCCGGCAACGCTGCCCTTGTGGCTGCTGCCGCTGGCGGCGCTGCTGGGCGGGCTTTGGCTGGTCATGCGCCGGCTTAGGATAAGGAAACGCTGATGGGCTGGCTGTTTGCCTTGGGCTTTGCCGCGATCGGCTGGGTCATTCTGTGGCGCAGCGGCCGTGTCCCGCGCCCAGCATTGCAGATCGTCGCGGCGGCGCTGCTGCTCGCGCTGGCAGGATATGGCTGGCAGGGCAGCCCGGGGATGCCGGGCAAGCCAGTGGTGCCTGCCAGCCGTTAGCCTTACCCCGGAGTTTCGTCTGCAATCCCCAGCGCGCGTTCGTAGTTTTCGTGGAAGTTCTTGATCTTGCCTTCCTGATAGGCCGAATACCACACGTATGGCGGGTTCTTGGCGCGCAGGCCTTTCTGGACAGAGGGCGCGTTGAACACGTCCTGATCGGTGATCTTGCTCAGCGAAAGCAGTTCGGGCGCGGCGGTCCATGCATCATCAAAGCCGAGTTTGCGGGGTTTGGCAGGGGTGGGGCGCGGCTTGTCCTTTGGCCAGGGGGCGAGCAGGTAGATGTCCATCACGCTCTCCTCCGGATTGCTGCCATGCGGGCGGAAGCGGAAGACGATGCGCATCCAGCCGCCCCAGGGGTGCAGGTTGGGGAAGAGATCGTTGAACGAGCCGCCTTGCAGTTCAAGATCGGAAAAGTCTGAGAGGTCTTCCCCGGTCAGCGCCTGAATCAGCCCTCGCTGTCCGTCGGCATTGGCGCGGTACTGCGCCAGCGCCTCCTCTGGCGTAATCATGATCCCGCGCTGTGGGCTGCCGGGCGACGGGAACTGCGAAGCGCGGCCCCAGTTGCCGAACACGTCGTAGTTGGTGTTGCCGCAGTCGCCGCTCATCAGCATCTGGTGCGGATGCGTGGCGATGACATGGTAGGCCTCCATGAAGGCCTCCATCACCACCTTCCAGTTGGCGCGGATCAG
>JANOBA010000015.1:0-5383 GCA_031411415.1 Novosphingobium sp. | reverse complement strand
GCCAGTTGTCGGTATCGGCGGCAAGGAAGCCATAGAAATGCTCGAAGCCTTGACCCACCGGCCACTGGGTGAAGGGCCCGGCAGGTGTTGCCTCCTCGTTTGGCAAGTGGTCCCACTTGCCCAAAGCAACCGTGGCATAGCCCGCAGCCTTGAGGTTGTCGGCGAGACTGCCAGCGGATGCGGGGATGTGGGCGTTATAGCCGGGGAAGGGCCGCGCGGTGGCCGCATGGTTGCCCATGCCGATGGAGTGCGGCATGCGGCCGGAGAGGAAGGCAGCGCGCGCGGCGGAGCAGACTGGTGCGCTGTGGTAGTTCGAATAGCGCAGGCCCATCTGCGCAACCCGGTCGATATTTGGCGTGTCGATCAGCCCGCCATAGCTTGAAAGCTGGGCAAAGCCGACATCGTCGAGCATCCAGATCAGCACATTGGGGCGCTGTTCGCGTTGCGGCGTGGGTGCTGGGGCCGGTTCTGATATCGGGTCTGGAGCGGGCGCTTGTGAGCTTTGGGCGGCGAGCGGACTGGCGCAGAGCATCGATGCAGCAAGCAACAGGCATTTGCGCAAGGCCATAGCGGTTTCCCCTTATACGGGCCTTGTCATCTCCACCCGCAGCCGAGTCAATTGCGAGGTCTTGATCCGCCAGCCTTGCGCGCCCTTTTCGTATGTTTCGAGATAGTGGCCCCAGCCATGCAGATAGGTGCTGCCGTCGAACAGTGGGAATTCCTTGGTGCGATAGAGCCGGTCCTCCATCGCCCAGATGACCTTGGCGGCGGTGTCAGACGTGAAGTCGATGATCGGCATGTGGCCGTGGTGAACCGAGACCTGATCGCCGGTCGCATCGCTGACATAGGCGATTACTTCGTTCCAGCCTACGAACGGCTGATCGCGGAATTCCGGCACATGCAGCTCGCCGTCTGAGGCCCAGACTTCGCGCTGCCACAAGTCCCAGTCCTTGTGGTCAAGGCCCCAGAAATACTTGGCCTTGACCTGCTTGATCTCTTCGATGGCGAGCAGGCGCTGAATGTCGTTCATCTGCATTACTCCAGCGCGGCAATCGCTGTGTTCAGCGCGGGCATGGTCTGCTCCAGCAGCTTGAGGCTCTTCCAGCCTTCCTCAGGTGCGAGCCCGCCGAGCAGTGGCTGGAAGCCGATCGACTGGCGGTCTTCGATGCTCGGCACGCGGGCCAGCAGTTGCTCCGGCGTCCAGGCCGCAAACAGCCCGGCGTGGCGCAGCACTGCGGGATCGGTGAGGCCTTTGAAGGGCGAGTTCGAACCATCGCCTTCCAGCGCGGCCCATTTGGCATATTCAGTGATCACGTGGACCGCGTGGGGCTCGATTGCCGCCCAGCCGGCATCGGGGTCTTCGCACAGATGGATCGCCATCGGCATGCCGGGCTTGGGCCGGAAATAATTGCGGGGCGGGCGGCCGTGCTTTTCGCATTCGGCCAGATATATATCGACGACTTCGTCCTTCATCGGCCCGAAGCCAACATCAAACTTCGCCGCGCGGCGGGCCGAGGCGGGCACCGCGCCGCCGACCATGATCATGTCTTCGGGGGCAGTGTTGGGCAGCGGGCGGATGAACACCGGGCGCCCGTCGATCTCGAAACGCTCGCCCTTCAGCGCGCGCAGGATGATCTCCAGCCCCTTGTCCATCAGCTTCGCGCGGTCTTTCAGCGACTTCTCGAACATGGCGAATTCGAACGGCACATAGCCCGCGCCCAGGATGATGCGGACGCGGCCTTTGGTCAGCAGATCGGCAACCGCCAGCTGTTCGGCGACCATCACCGGATCATGCAGGGGCAGGATCACCGCGCCGAGGCTGAACTGGATGTTCTTGGTCACCGAAGCCATTGCCGCGCAGAGCGAGAAGGGCTGGGGCAGATAGCCGTCTTCGGAGCCATGATGCTCCATCAGGTTGATGCTGGTGACGCCGATCTTGTCAGCGAAAGCTGCCATTTCGATGGCTGCGGGATAGAGCTCGGCAGGCGGTGTGCCCCATTCGGGCGCGCGCATGTCGAAGGAAACGGTGGTGTGGATATGGCGCATCAGAGGCCTTTCAGGACTTGGTAGGATGGATCGCTGGCATTGCGGGCTGCATTGTCCGCCTGCCCCAGCGAAGCAACTTCGCGGATGGCGCTGAAATCAACCAGACAGTCGCGCTGGTCAATCGCCCATTCGGCTCCCGTTGGGCTTGGGCGCTTTGACCACAAGTCGATATAACGTGCGCAGAATTCGCGTTCCATCAGCCGCTCGCCGTCCATCTGGCGCAGCTTTGCGGTGACATAGGCTTCGCTGCCAGCATGTGTCGCATCGTGCAGGTCGATGATCACGTTGGTCACCTGGTGCGAATGGTGGAGGAAGTTCAGGTGTTCGATGCAGATGTGGTCGATCCAGCCTCGCCCGCTGCCCTTGAAGGTCGGGAAGTCGACGGCCGAGTCTGCATGGAACACCGTGTGGCCTAGCGGAACGTCGAGGCGATCAACGGAGCGGCAGTATTTGTAGAGCTTGTCGGTTATCGCCAACCGGTCGGCGACTTCATCGGGGCTCATGTTGCATCGCCCCACTTGCGGGTATTGAGGAAGCCATAGCTTGGATCGGCGGCATCGCGGGTGGAGCGGATTTCCTGGCCCATCGGGACCGCGTCGCGCAGTTCCTCGTGATCATAGACCACCATGCGCCGCAGGATTGCCCAGCGTCCCTCGCGCTTCTCCCATTGATCGAGATAACGCGCCCAGACGCCGATTTGCATCTGTTTGCCGTCACCGACATCACGCCGCATTGTGCCATAGACATAGCTTTCGCTGCCCGCCGTATCGTCCATCACTTCGATCAGCACATTGGTAACCTGATGCGAGTGGCTGAGGAGGCCGAGGTGGTGCTGGCAAATCAGATCGACCACCCCGCGCCCCGGCCCCTGATAATAGGCCGCGCCATAATCGGCATGGCTGTCTTCGTGGAACGCGGCGTGCCCCAGCGGAATATCGAGCCGGTCAACCGCGCGGCAATAGCTGCGGATCTGCTCCTGGATAGCCATCTTGTCTGCCAGAGTGGCGGGATCGGGAATGCCGTTCATGCTGGGCTCCTCAAACGCGCTTGGTTAGATCGCCGGTCATCTGCTCGATCATCACGATTCGCTTGCGGCGATCATCGGGCGAGTTCGGTGCAATTCCGGCGACATCGTTGGACTGGCCCCAGTTGTAGATTGGCCCCTGCGGCAACTGGGTGAGCGCGGTGTCGGCAATATCTTCGGGCTTGGCCCAATTGTCGGGCAGCGGTTGGCCACTCCTGGCCAGCGTGGCCCGATAGCTCGGGGTGTCGGTCTGCCCCAGCACCATAGTCAGCACATCGACGCCGTGATGGCGCAGTTCGGCCCACAGCCCTTCGGAAAAATTGAGCACGAAGCCTTTCGATCCGCAATAGGTCGCAAGGCCAAACATGCCGCTGTAGCAGGCGCCCGAATTGATCAGGATGATGCCGCCGCGCCCGCGCGCGCGCATCGCCTTTCCGAAGTGGTGGGAAAGGCGCATCTTGGTGGTGATGTTCATCGTCGCCAGCCCTTCCCAGGCGGCGATGTCGGCGTCGAGGAACGTGGAGTTGATCGAATCGGCACCGGCATTGGAGACGACAAGGCCAACCTCGCGGTCCCCCGCTGCGGCGATGGCTTTGTCCGCGCCGCCGGGTAGCGAAAGATCGGCCGAAACCGTGATGCATTCTGCGCCCAGAGCGCGCAGTTCCGTAGCGGCGCCATCGAGCTTGGCTTGATTGCGCGCGACGAGGATGAGATTGAGCCCTTCGCGGGCAAGGCGCTTGGCGAAGGCAAGGCCCACTCCGTCCGAAGCGCCGGCGATCAACGCCCACGGGCCGTAACGCTCCGCCAGATTGGTACCTGTCATAATCCGCCATCTCCCATATCTTGTTGGCTTGCATCAAAGCGGCTTGATTCGCCGCCGTCAATCTATATTCTAGAAATTCAGAATATGACCAGACTTACCGACGACCACGGCGAATGCGCCTTCATGGATCAGCTCGCGGCGCTGCTGGTGCCGTGGGGTTGGTCGCGCCATGTCGGGCGGATCTATGGCTATCTGCTACTGTGCGACGGCCCGGTCACGCTTGACAAGATTGCCGCCGACCTTGGTATTGCCAAAAGCAATGCGTCGGTTGCGGCGCGCACGCTGGAAAAATTCGGCAACGCCCGGCGCCACAGCGAACCCGGCTCCAAGCGCATCTACTATACCGCGCCGGAAAGCCTGGCCGGTCCCTTCGCGTCAAAGGCTGAATTGTTTGGACTGATCATGCGGCTGCTGGATGTAAACCGCGACATCGGGCGGACCGCAGAGGTCAATCACCGGCTGGAAAGCATGGTGCAGTTTTATCAGGATATGTGCGATGCTATCCAGTCTGTGATCGACAAGCACGATCAGGCGGGTTCGGCCACTGCGGGCAATGCCGGTTTGGACCTGCCAAACTCCACCATCAGTTCAGACACCCGAGCGCGGAACTTGGCCACGCCTTCATCCTTGACCGGGCCATAACCCGCGATCAGATCGGGCGCGGCGGCGATTTCGATGGCGGCGGGCAAAGTCACAGCACTCACCTTTCCGGCCACCTCGCGGATGATCGCGCGGTATTCCTGCGGCAGCGCGCGCTCCATGCGGCGCTCGGCGGCAAGGCCGAACAGGTCCAGCGGTGTGCCGCGCAGCATTTTGCCCTTTGCCATCAGCCGGAACAGCGGCAGCACCAGCCAGCCGGGCAGCGCGACTTTTTTGGGCCGGCCGGTCTTGGCATCCTTGCGGAACAGCGAGAGATAGGGCGCGCCGAGGTTGATTGTCAGCCGGGGCTTGCCGCTGAATTGTTCGCGCAGCCCGGCCATGAAGGCGGGATCGCTATAGAGCCGGGCGACCTCGTATTCGTCCTTATAGGCCATCAGCTTGCCCAGACCCTGCGCGACTTCGGTGAGCAGGGCCTCGCAATTGCCCAGACCACGCGTGGCCAGCACGCCGGCAATCTCGGTCAGAAACGCGCGATAGTCCGCCGCATAGGCCTCGTTCTGGAACGCGGTAAGTCGGCGCGCGCGGCTGTCCGTCACTTCGGCCAGAGTGCGCGGGAATGCCGTTTCGTGGGCCGGCGCATCGGCCAGAGCGAACAGGTCATCGGCGCTGGTCGACGCCAGCCGGCCAAGCGTGAGGGCATTGAGGTTGGCTTTGACCGCCACCCCGTTCAGCCGGATGGCTTCCTTGATGGCCTCCAACCCAACCGGCAATAGGCCTTGTTGCGCGGCATAGCCGACCATCATCATGTTGGTGAAAATCGTATCGCCCAGCAAGCGGCTGGCCAGCGCCCCGGCACGCAGGGTTTTGGTGTTTTCCGGCGCGATGCGCTT
>JANOBA010000014.1:0-17052 GCA_031411415.1 Novosphingobium sp. | reverse complement strand
CCCCACCGGGAGTGTTTCTCTTCCTCGCCCCGGATAGCCCGGTTATCGGGTCAGCGCAAAGCAAGCTGTTCCAGCTGCACTAGAAATTCCGCTTCTACTTCAAGGCAGCGCAGATCAAGCAGCAATGCTCCATCCGAAATGCGGCCGATCACCGGGCGCGGCAAGGCACGCAGCCGTGCGGCGAGTTCGCCGAGCGCCCTGCCAGGCGATCCAGCAAGAGGCGCAAGCGCGATTGCAATGCTGGCAATCCCCGATCCGGGCAGCGAGCCGCTCCCCGCCTGCGCCATCACCGGCAATGCAGACACCTGCCAGCCCCCGCCCAGCACGGCGGCGATGCGGGGGATCAGCCGCGCGGCCATGGCTTCGAGTTCGCCAAGCGGTCGGGTCAGCATCCGCAAGGTGGGCAAATCGCGCGGCAAGTGCTCCGGGCGCCGATAGGCAAGCAGGGTTGCCTCAAGCGCGGCGAGCGTCATTTTCGAGACTCGTAATGCCCGTTTGAGCGGATGTTTTCGCAGTTTCGCGATCAGATCCTTGCGTCCGACGATTAACCCCGCCTGCGGCCCTCCCAGCAGCTTGTCGCCACTGAACGTCACCAGATCGGCGCCATCGGCAAGGCAATCCGCCACTACGGGCTCCTTTGGCAGGCCATATTGCTCCAGATCGATCAGACTGCCCGCCCCCAGATCCTCAATCAGCGGCTGGCCGTGGGCGTGGGCAATCGCCGCCAGTTCGCCGCGCGGAACTTCGGCGGTAAAGCCTTCGATGCGGTAATTGCTGGCATGGACGGACATCAGGGCGGCGGTCTTCGCACCTATGGCATCGGCAAAATCGCGCGCATGGGTGCGGTTGGTGGTGCCGACCTCTACGAGGCGCACGCCCGCGCTGCGCATCACGTCGGGAATGCGGAATGCACCGCCGATCTCAACCAGCTGCCCACGCGATACCAGCACTTCGCGCCGCGCGGCGAGCGCCGCCAGCGCCAGCAGCACGGCGGCGGCGTTGTTGTTGACCACGGTCGCCGCCTCGGCTCCGGTCAGCTCGCACAGCAGCGGCTCGATCAGGCTGTCGCGATCCCCGCGGCCGCCGGTTTCCAGGTCAAATTCGAGCGCGCAAGGCTCACGCATGGCGGCAGTGGCGCGGGCGATGGCCGCCTCGGAAAGCTGCGCGCGGCCAAGATTGGTATGGAGCACAGTGCCCGTCAGGTTGAACACGGTGCGCAGCGCTGGCGCATGACGCGCCGCGACGCGGGCCAGCGCCGCCCGGGCCAGCTGCCCCTCGTCCTCCGCGCCACCATTCGCACGGCATTCCGCGATGACATGGCGCAGCGCCTCGACCAATGCCGTGTGGCCGTAATATGCCCGCGCCTCGGCCAATGCATCATGGCGCAGCATGCGATCGACTGACGGCAAGGCGGAGCGGGGCGAAGTCATCTCGGCACCCTATCGCCACCAGCGCCGCATTGCGCAAGGCCGCGCGCTTCCCAAGCGCAGGCCATGCAGGCTAGGGAGCAGAGATGCTGATCGCCACCGCCGGCCATATCGACCATGGCAAGACTGCCCTCGTGCGCGCGCTGACCGGCAGCGATACCGACCGCCTGCCAGAGGAAAAAGGCCGCGGCATTTCGATCGACCTCGGTTTCGCCTATTGGCGCCCTGATCCGGGTGACGACGCCGCGCTGATCGGCTTCGTCGATGTTCCCGGCCACGAACGCTATGTGCGCAACATGCTGGCAGGCCTTGCGGGCGTGGATTTCGCCCTACTTGTGGTCGCAGCCGACGACGGGGTGATGCCCCAGACCCGCGAACATTTGGCGATGCTTGACCTGATGGGCCTGACGCGCGGACTGGTGGCACTCACCAAATGCGACAAAGTCGATGCCGTCCGTCAGTGCGCGATAACGCAGGCCATAGCTGAACTGCTTGGGCCGACCGGGCTGGCAGGATCGCCGATCCTGCCGGTCTCAAGCCTGACAGGCCTTGGCATGGCAGCACTCAAGGAAGCACTGCACCAGGTCTCTTTAGTGCCCCCGCTTGCCACCGCCGGGGCGGCGCGTTTCGCCATCGACCGCTGCTTCAGCGTAAGCGGTGCGGGCACAGTCGTCACCGGCACCCTACTCGCCGGATCGCTCAGCCCGGGCGATCAGCTGATGCTGTCCCCCACTGGCCTGCCAGTGCGTCTGCGCAGCCTCCAGCGGGCTGGCGTTGCCGAGCCCAACGCCTGCGCGGGTGAGCGCTGCGCAGTCAACCTTGTCGGGGCCGAAGTCAGCCAGATCCATCGCGGCGACTGGCTGGTCAGCTCTGCCCTTCACGCGCCGACAACACGCATCGAAGTTCAGTTGAACGTCGAGGCGGATCGCGGGGCACCCTTGCGCCACAGCGCTGCCGTGCGGCTTTATCTCGGCGCAGCGGAAGTGCTCGCCCGGATGCTGTCGCGCCGGCAGGTGTCCGTGGCGCCCGGAACTGGCAGTGTCGTCACGCTGGCGCTGGAGCGGCCGGTGAACACCATCAATGGCGCGCGCTTCGTTCTGCGCGATGGCTCGGGCCGCGCGCTGGTGGGCGGTGGGCGGGTGCTCGATCCCTTTGCCCCGCCTCGCCTGCGCCAGGGCGACGGGCGCGAGGCCCTGACGGCTGCGCTCGCCCTGCACGAACCGCGCGCCTGCCTCGATGCCATGCTGGCCGCCGACCAGGGAGAAATCGACCCCGTCTGGTTCGAGCGCAGCTTCGGTCTCCTCGCCGATGAAGCCCGCGCGCTTTATGATACTGCGGGTGCCCAACTGCTTGGTCAGACACAGCCTGCATTGCTTGCGCACACAGCGGTAGACCGGATGCGGCAAGCGGTGCTGCGATTGCTTGAGCGTTGGCATGGCGAGCGGCCCGAAGCCGGCGGGATGACGCCGCGCGAGATCGGCAAAGGGCTGGAGCGGCGCCTCTCCGCCATTACGCTCGCTGCGATCCTGCGGGCACTCGCGGACGACCGGGAGATTGAATTCGCCGGTCCGCTGGTGCGGCTTCCCGGTCATCGGCCCAGCTTTGGTGCCGCCGAAACAGCCTTGTGGGCCGCGCTGTGCGAATGGCTGGAGGAAGCCGCGCCCCGCACCTTCTCCCCTGCCGAAACCGCAGCGCAGCTTCACACCAGCGAGAGCACCGCGCGCACCATGTTGTTGCGGCGGCGCATCGCGGGCGAGCTGTGGGCCATTGATAATACGCGCTTCATGCTCCCCGCGCATGTCGCCATGCTGGCCGCGAGCGCAGGCCTGCTGGCAGCGCGCCAAACAGAGGGTTTCTCCGCCGCCCAGTTTCGTGATGCGACCGGCATCGGCCGCAACCACGTCATCCGCCTGCTCGAATTCTTCGACCGGATCGGCGCCGCGCGGCGCAATGGTGAACTGCGCAGGATGCAGCCCGGCTGGCAGGATCTGGTTGGCAGCGCCGAGCCCTGGCTGGCTGGCGAGGTGCAAATTCTCACGAGCTAACCTGACAGTGCGGCCGGTTTGGCGGGAAAATTTGATCTCGGCCAAAGAGTTTATCGCGAATTGATTGCATTAAGACCCCGGTTCTGCGAATGACTCGCATTAGTAAGTGCGAATGATTCGCAAAAACATTCGCCACTGGGGGTAAACAGGTGACAGTTGACGCAGTAAAGGCTGGGAAAGCAGGCTTGGCCCTAATCATGGCAGGGCTACCGGCGGCCGCGTTGGCCAGCCCGGTTTCCGGTTCAATACCGGCCAACCTCTCGGTCGGCGGCATGTTCCTGGCTGCGGACTGGATCGTCAAACTGGTGATGATCGGGCTGTTGTTCGCCTCGCTGGTCACCTGGACGGTGTTCATCGCCAAAGCACTGGAACTGCGCAAGTCAACGCTCGCCGAACGCGCCGTGCATGACAGTGTCATCGCCTTGCGCTCGCTGGGTGATGCCAAGGCGAGCGCCGCGCTTGCCGGATCGCCGCTGGTGCGCGAGGCTTTTACCGAACTCAACCTGTCCGCCGATGCCCTCCACGATACCGACGGGGTCAAGGAACGCGTCGTCTCGCGGTTCGAACGCCACGAAGCTGCCGAGGCACGCCGCATGACGCGCGGGATCAACATCCTCGCCACCATCGGCGCAACCGCACCCTTCGTCGGCCTGTTCGGCACGGTCTGGGGGATCATGAATAGCTTCATCGGCATTGCCGAAAAGCAGACCACAAACCTCGCGGTTGTCGCCCCCGGCATTGCCGAAGCGCTGCTGGCAACCGCGCTGGGCCTCGTCGCGGCAATCCCTTCTGTGGTCATCTACAACCATTTCAGCCGCCAGATCGCCGCGCACCGCTCGCTGGTTTCCGATACCGCTGCTGCCATCCTGCGGCTGGTCTCCCGCGATCTCAGTCGCGGCACCGTGACGCTCGGGAAAGACTGAAACCATGGCGATCCACCTTTCCGATCACAGCGACGACCTGCCGCTCAACCACGAGATCAACGTCACGCCGTTCATTGATGTGATGCTGGTGCTGCTGATCATCTTCATGGTCGCCGCGCCGCTGGCGACCGTGGACGTCAAGGTGGACCTGCCGGTTTCAACCGCCCAGCCTGCGCCCAAGCCCGACAAGCCGGTTTTCCTCTCGATCCAGGCCGACGGCCGGATGCTGGTGAATGAGCGCGAAGTGACCGCGGCAACACTCGGCCAGGCGGTCGAGGCAGCAACCGCCAGCAACCGCGAACAACGGGTGTTCCTGCGCGCCGACAAGGCCATCACCTATGATACGATCATGCAGGCAATGAACGGCCTGCGCGGCGCGGGCTATCTGCATGTCGCGCTGGTCGGCGCGGAAGGCACCGGGCAATGAGCGCGCTCGCCCTGGGTCCTGCCGATCGCCAGCACTGGTCGGTTGCCGGCGCAGCGGCGCTTGCCGTGCACATCGGGATTGCGGCGCTGGTGCTGGCCTGGGCCCGCCCGTCCGAGCCGCCCGTGCCCGAACCGGTCGTGCTGATCGAGCTGCCGCCGCTGGCTGCCGCTCCGGCACCGTCCGTGGCCACCAGTCAGCCGGTAGCCCAGCTGCAGCCGGATTATGTCCCGCCGCAGACGCAGACTCCGCCGATCGAGATACCGCCCGTGCGCGCGCCTTTGCCGAGCAATCCGGTGACCGTGCCAATTGCCGCCCCGCCCTCGCCAGCGCGCCAGTCTGCCCCGGCACCCGCTGCTGCGCCAGCCAACCCTGCTCCGGCAGTCGCCGCCCCCGGCACCAGCACGGCGCAAGGCAGCGATCCGCGCGCGCGGCAGCAGGAGGCCGACTATTTCTCGCTGGTCAGCGCACACCTCAACCGCCGCAAATCCTATCCGCCCGAAGCCCGCCAGGCACGCCAGCAAGGCGTGGTGACGGTGCGCTTCACGGTTGATCGCAGCGGCGGCGTTTCGGGCATCTCGATCAAGCGCAGCAGCGGCCACGATATTCTCGATTCTGCAACACTGGCGCTGGTTCAGCGGGTCGCCCCGCTGCCGCGCATGCCCGCCTCCATGCAACGTGACAGCGTAACCTTGTCACTACCCATAGATTACTCACTCAGAACCAATTGAAATAGGGACACTTTATTATGAAGAAGCATGACTCAGCGATTCTGAGGCCAGTAAGTTTGCGCCAAATCGGCAGGGGCGGAGCGGCGACGCTGGCGCTTGGCGTTTCGGCCGCGCTGCTGGCCAGTCCGGCCTTGGCCCAAAATGCTGCGGCACAATCTGCCGAGCCTGAAGAGGTCGTGCTCGATACGCTGAAAATTGAAGATCGCACGGCTGACGTGAGCCCCTATTCAGAGAAGGGAGCGCCATACAAAGCTCGAATTTCGGGCGATGAACGCCACACCCGCCCTATCGCAGAGACGCCGCAGACGATCTCGGTACTGACCCAGACGCAGATTCTGGATTCCGGTTACACCGATCTTGCCCGCATCCTCGACGCGCAGCCCGGCATAACCGTTGGCACCGGCGAGAATGGCAACGCATTCGGCGACCGCTATGTCATCCGCGGACAGGAAGCCAAGAGCGACGTCTTTGTCGACGGCCTGCGCGATCCCGGCATGACAATCCGTGAAAGCTTTGCGGTCGAACAGATCGAAATCTCCAAGGGGCCAAATTCGACTTTCGCCGGTCGCGGCACTTCGGGCGGCGCCATCAACGCGATCACCAAGCAGGCGACCACCGACTATGATTTCGGCAAGGCATCTGTCGGCCTTGGCACCGACCGCTTTGTGCGCGCAACGGGTGACCTGAACGTCGTTGTCAGCGATTCCTTCGCGATCCGCGGCAATGTGCTTTACGCGTATCAGGAAGTCCCTGATCGCGGGCCTGCTGATCGCGAGCGCAAGGGCGCTGCGGTTTCGGCGACGTTCAAGCCGTCTACGAGCCTCAGTGTGATTATCGATTACTATGGTGTGCGGGCCAAGGATGCCCCGGACCTGGGCGGATACCTCATCACCGATGCGACCACTGGCATTCGCCTCCCTGCGCAGAACCTGCCATCTTATGTGCAGAACGAAGATTTCCTGACATCCAAGGTTGATACGTTCACCGGGCGCATCAGGTATGAATTCTCGCCCAATGTCTGGCTGACCAACATTACCCGCTATGGCATGTCGGACAACGCATACGTCACCACCGGCATCGCTGGACGCACCACGTCAATCGGCAACCCGGCCGGCGTCTATGCAACCAGCACGCTCGATAATGGGCACACCGGCTGGCAGGAAGTCCGCTACCTTGCCAATCAGACGAACCTGCACATCAACAGTGAGATGCTGGGCGGCAAGAACGAGTTCATTCTTGGGGCCGAATACACCAAGCAAAATGTCGATAGCGGCAGCTATACCCTGACCACCCTTGGCACCCGCAACTGCCGGATTGCCGCAGGAGCAGGCGCACTGGACCAGTTCTGCATCACCGATGCGAGCGGCGCTGCGGTCTCCAACATCAACAATCTGGCCCAGCGCCAGGCCGTTGCCACTCCTTACGCAACCCGGAAATGGCAAGTTGAAACGATCTCGGGCAGCTTCCTTGATACGGTCGACCTGACGCCTGCGATGACGCTGTTTGTTGGCGCCCGGGTGGATCATTTCAAATACACTCTGGGAACATACAGCGGCACTACTGGCGTTATTTCAGGTGACTATCGCTATTCCGATACGCTGTGGAACGGACATGCCGGGCTGACGTATAAAGTTGGCGACGCCATGTTCTATGTCAGCGCAGCAACCGCGGCAGACATCAACGGCGGCGAATCCGATACCGGCACAAGTTCGGGCTATGGCGGCCTCGTGCTGTATAACGGCGCCGCCGCCGGGGCGAAGCCGGAACGCTCGGTCAACTTTGAAGTCGGAGCCAAGCTGAATATCCTCGACAATCGCTTGCTGCTCACTGCTGCACTGTTCCAGACGACCAAGTCCGATGTCATGGAAGGGGCCAACTATGATGCCATCGGCACCTTCAACTCAGGCCAAAACCGCGTTCGCGGCTTTGAACTGGGCGTTGCCGGCAACATCACCGACAAGTGGTCCGTTCAGGGCGGTGTAACAGTGATGAAGAGCGAAGTTCTGAAGTCCGCAAATGCTGGCATCAGCGCGGCTCAGCTGGCGCTAGGTGCGACCAATGTCGGCAAGGCACTGGCCAATTTCGCCAATTTCCAGGCTGAATTCCAGACCCGGTATCAGGTGACGGAGCAGTTTGCGATTGGCGCGGCGATCAAGCACAAGAGCCGCCGCTATGGCGGGCAGCCGGATACGGCCTCTCCCTTCACGCAGACTGCAACCGGCTTCACTTATGGCCAGCCGGTGCCTGCCTACACAGTTGGCGACATGTTCGTTGAATACAAGTTCAACAACACCATCGACTTCCGTCTGAATGTCAACAACATCGCCAACACGAGCTACTACACCGCCGTCTATCGCGCTGGCTTCTTCCTCTATCAGGGCGACGCTCGCACGGTTGTTGGCACCGTCAGCGTGAAGTTCTAGGGACAGTCCGCAAGGGAAGGATGGCCTCCGTTCAGGCCATCCTTCCCAGCCCTAGGCGAAATAAAAAAGGTGTCGCAGCCCCATGCTGACTATCATCGAGAATCTGCTCAGCGCTGACGAAGTCAGCCTGCTACGGGCCAGGCTCGCCGGGGCCAGCTGGATTGATGGCGCGCAATCAGCAGGGTCGCGGTCGGTTGCGGCAAAGCAGAACCTCCAGCTCAGCCGCACGGACCCGTTGGGTGCTGAGTTGGGCAATATCATCCTGCGCAAACTGGGCCACGATCCCCTGTTCCTGTCGGCGGCGCTGGCGGAGAAGATATTTCCGCCGATGTTCAACCTCTACAGGCAAGGCGGGCATTACGGCATCCATACCGATTCCGCGCTGATGCGCCTGCCCGAAGCGGGGCAATCCATCCGCAGCGACCTTTCGGCAACCGTGTTCCTGTCCGATCCTGACGAATACGATGGCGGCGAACTGGTGATCGAGGAGCAATTCGGCGGACAGGCGGTGAAGCTGGCTGCCGGTGATATGGTGCTCTATCCCTCGTCCAGCCTGCATCAAGTCAACCCGGTGACGCGCGGAGAGCGAGTCTGCGCGGTTCTATGGATGCAGTCTGCCGTGGCTGACACCGCCGCGCGCACCATGCTGTTTGATCTGGACCAGTCGATTCAGGCGCTGTCGGCCGGGCGGGAAAAGGATGATGCGGATATCGACCGCCTCATCCACGTCTATCACAACCTGCTCCGGCGCTGGGCCCAGCCTTGAAGGCCGGTATCATCAGGCCGCTGTTCTGGCTGGTGCTGGCTCTGCCCGCACTGCTGATGCTCGCTGATTGCCTACGCGGCACGGTGTTGCCGATGGACCTGCTGCATCCCAGCGGTGAGATGTCAGTGCGGCTGATGATCGCCGCCATGCTGGCCGGGCCGCTGGCTGGAATATTCGGATCAAACCGGTTCTTCCGGGGCTGGCTCGCTTTGCGCCGCAGCCTGGGGGTTGCCGCCTTCGGCTATGCCGCATTGCACCTGATTTTCTACCTGATCGACATGGGCGCGTTCTCTGCCATCATCGACGAGCTGACCTTGCCGCCGATCTGGACCGGCTGGCTTGCTTTGGCGCTGCTGGTCCCGCCCGCTGTGATCAGCTTCGATGCCGCCATGCGCGCGCTGGGGCGGCGCAAGTGGAAGGCGATCCAGCGGCTCGTCTATCTCGCGCTGCTGCTGTCGCTGGCCCACTGGCTGCTGCTTGACTGGGAATGGAAGCCAGCGGCAGTTCATCTTGCACCGCTAGTGGTTGCATGGGCAGCGCTGGCCGCCAAGCGCCTCAGGAACATTCGTCCGGCAAGGAGCCAAACTGCATGAACAAATCTCGCCTCGTCTTCCTCGCGATGCTGCCCGCATTCGCCATCATGGCCGCGCCCAGCGCCCAGGCCGATGGCAACGTGCGCTGCAACGGCGGCCCGCGCGAGGCATGGAAACCGATGGGCGACTTGCGCAAAAAGGCATGGCTGGAAGGCTGGACCGTTCAGAAGGCCGAGATCGAGGGCGACTGCTATGAAGTCTATGCCCGGACCGAAAACGGGCAGGCAATCGAGGCCTTTTTCCATCCCGCCACTTTGCAGAAACTGGTCGTGTTCCGCAGAGGCCGCGAAATCTTCCGCGCTCCAGGATTTGCCGGCTAAACCGGCTTTGGTTCCGGCAACTCGCGCAGCAATGCCGGACTGACCGGGATCGGAAAATCGAGCAGCAACTGCGCCCTGCCTTTGGCGACGCAATCGATGGTTAAAGCGGCGAGGATTCCGCCGTCCATCGAATTTCCGACGACGAAATTGAGCGCGGAAAGACCCGGCACGCTATACCGCGTAACATCCGGCAAGGCATGAAGGCCAAGCACACCGCGATAGTGCGCGGCGACCACCTCCGGGCTGAGCGCAGCGGCGATATAGGGCAGAAATTCCGGCTGGCGGGCAATCACTGCGACGTTAAACAGGTTGCCCTTGTCGCCGCTGCGCGCCCAGGCCAGACGGATCAGCGGCACGGTCTCGCCCGGATCGGCATCGCGGGGCAGCGCGGGAAATGCCGGTGCCGGGACCGTGGCTTCATCGCCGCTCGCATCGTTCGCCACCGTGAAAGGCACCGGCTGCCCATCCAGCGACACCGACTGCGTGACGATTGATTTCGGCAGCAGGAAGCCTGTGATGCGCTGGATTGGCCGCACGGTCGCGGCAAGGCTCAAACTGATCCCCACTGACATGTGGCTGATTGCCGAGTTCTGCTCGCGGATCAGCACTTGCGCGCCAGCCTCGTCGGGATGGTCGGCAGCGATGCGGCACAGCACCGTGGCGGCACCGGTGCCCTCTCCCCCGATAACCTCACAATAAGAGCGCGTGAGCGGCGGCAGTTGGCTCTGGCGCAGCAGCATGTTAGTGCGGGAGAACAGCTCCCCGCCCAGCCGCTCTGCCTTGGCCCGGGCTTCAAGCCCAATCACCGGGATCAGCGCCGAGGCGCGCCAGCCCTGCTCATAGGTCAGGCTGGCCTTATAGGTGCCCGTACGCCCCAGCCCGCGCGCGCCGCTGACGGAAACTCGGTCCGGCCCGATTTGCACCGCGCGCACCTCGGTGAAATCGCAGACCACATCGGCGACATAATAGCGCTGCGGGTCACTGACTTCGTAAAGCAATTGCTCGGCCACCGTGCCCACCGAGACCAGCCCGCCGGTGCCTTCGGGCTTGGTGATCACCAGGCCGCCATCGGCAGTGCACTCGCCGATCGGCATGCCGATCCCGGCCCAGTCGGGCACATCGCGCCAATCGGTGAATGTGCCGCCGGTGATCTGCGCGGAGCATTCGAGCAAATGGCCCGCCAGCGTTCCCGCCGCCAGCAGATCGAACTGGTCCGGACCCCAGCCGAATTCATGGATCAGCGGCCCAAGCGCCATGGCGCTGTCGACTGCGCGGCCGGTGATGACGATATCCGCCCCGGCGGCAATCGCCGCAGCTATCGGGAACGCGCCAGTGTAGGCGACCAGACTGTTGACCCGGTCAGCCCCGGCAATCGCTTCGGCCACGGCCGCGCCATCAAACATGTCGCGCGTTTTCGGCCCGACGATTGCATCCGTCCGTGCCGTCAGGTTGTCGCCTTCGACCACGCCGATGCGCGGGTGCAAGCCAATCTCTTCAGCGCCGCGCCGCAGCGCCTCGGCGCAAGCTGCCGGATTGAGGCCCCCTGCATTGGCGACGATGCGGATGCGCCGGTCCAGCAGGGTCTGGAGATGCGGCAGGATATAGCCCGGCGCGAAATCCGCGGCGAAGCCTTGGCCAGTGCCATTTGCCATGCCCCGGCCAAGGCCGCCCATCACCGATTCAGCGAGGAAATCAAAGATGATGTAATCAAGATCGCCGCCTTTCTCGAGCAGTTGGGCAATCCCCATCCGGCTGTCGTTGAAAAACGCAGTTGCCGCGCCGATGCGCACTGTCCTGCTCATGCCGCCACACCAGGTGGGCAGCAGCAGGGATCGACCAGATGGCGGCTCATAATTCCTCCCCGATTGTCGCTGTTGTCAGGCCTTCGCAAGATGTGGGTGGACGCATCAGGTGTTTTGGTCAATTCCAACCGCATGCCCGGCGGCGACATAGCCCCAGACGAACGATGGCCCGACGCTGGACCCCGCACCCGCATAAGCGCGGCCCATCACAGAGGCTGTCGAAACCCCCGTAGCGTAAAGGCCGTTGATAACCGTGCCGTCATCGCGCAGCACGCGGGCCGTTTCATCGGTCACCACGCCGCCATAAGTGCCGACATCGCCGGGCACGACCGGCATGGCATAGAATGGTCCTTCGCTGATCGAGCCCAGCGAGGCGTTTTTCGGGTGGTAGATGTCGCCCAGCCACTTGTCGTACGCCCGGTCGCCTCGGTTAAAATCATCGTCGTGGTTCTTCGCGACGAAGCCATTGAAGCGGTCCACCGTGGCGCGCAGGGTCGCGGGCTCGATCTTGAGCAGTGCAGCCAGCTCCTCGATGGTGTCGGCCTTCTTGAGAAAGCCAGCATCATACCATTCCTGCGGCTTCTTGGCGCTGGGAAAGGGGCTGGTGATCAGGCCATATTGCTCCATGTACTGACTATCCATGATGCCATAGCTGGGCACGGCAGGCACAGTCTTGTTGCGCGCCAGCATGCCCTGGCAATACGTCATATAGGAGCCGCTTTCGTTCATATAACGCTCGCCCGACTGATCGACGAGGATCGCGTGCGGCGCGGCGGTGACGCCCTGCACCACCGGCTTGACCGGCTCATCTTCCATTCCCGGCGGGATCGCCATCTGGTTGCCGACCATTTCTTCCATCTGGGCGATGGCGGCGCCGTGGCGCATCATTTCGAGGATCATTTCCCCGGTGTCGCCCTCTGTGGTATTCGTCCATTTGGCGCTGGTGCCGGGCTGATACTGGTCGCGCATCGCCTGGTTGTGGGCAAAGCCGCCAGCATTCACCAGCACGCCGAGGCGGGTGCCGAAACGGCGCGGAGCACCATCGATCACAGCCACAACGCCGGTCACCGCGCCATTCTCAACGATCAGTTCCTTGACTGCGGCTTCGGTGCGGAATTCGACACCAGCCTTCAGCGCGGCCTGAAACATGCGGCCCTGCAGGGCAGCGCCGGCGGTGACAAAGTGCTTGCCGGTGAGCTTGGCGAAAATCGTGCGCAGGCCGAAGCGCACTGCGATTTTTTTGGCTTCCCATGATTTCATCAGGAAGCGCAGCTTGAGCATTTCATCAAGCGTGCTCATCATCGGGATGAAGTTAGGGCGCAGCTTGCTTTTCCAGTCGCCCAGTTCGTTGACATTGAACAGTTCGGCAACGACGGTGCGGCCTTTCTCGGAACCGCCAGGCAGCTCGTCGTTGTAATCCGGCCAATAGGAAACGCGATTGAGCTTGATCCCCTGATCGACCAGAAAATCGACCATCCTCGTGCCTTCGGCAACATAGGTTTCGCGGCGGACGCGGCTGGCGCCGGGAGTGTCGTTATGGTCGCCGATCACCGCGTCCATATATGTGTTGGCTTGCTCCTGGCTGTCAGGCACCCCGTCGCGCTTCATGAAGCGGTTGTCGGGGATCCACATCACCCCGCCCGAGCGCGCGGTGGTGCCGCCGATCAATGGGGTTTTCTCGAGGATCACGACTGATTTGCCCGCAGCCCGCGCCACCAGCGCCGAGCACATGGAGCCCCCGCCGCTGCCGATAACGACCCAGTCGAAAGTCTCGTCGAATGTGCTCATGTCAGCCCTGCCTCTGGGATGCTGCTTCGGGATAGTTGCGCACATGGGTGCGCTTAAGCTGACGCCAGGTGAACAACCACTTGCCGTCGCGCTTCTCATAGTTTTCATGATAGAATCCGAAGCCGTGGATCAGCAGCTCTTCGGTCTCGGAATCGAAAATATAGTCCTCCATTCCCCAGATGCCCTTGGCCTTGGTTGCGGATTCAAAAGTGATGTCCGGGGTGTGCGAGTGGTGGACAGTGGTGCGCCCTTTGTCGAGCAGGGCCTTGACGCTTTCGATCATCACATCTGCGGTTTCCCAGCGCGGGTGACCGTCGTTGTGCGAGATATGATCGTCCGCATGCAGCGAGCGATAGAGCGCCCAATTCTTGGTATCGATGGCCTGATCTCGCCGGGCCTTCAGCAGCTTGATTTCCTCGAGGGCGAGGAGATATTCGATATCGCTCATGCCAGTCATTGATCCGCTCCATTATTGGTCGATCTTCGGCGGCCATTCGGCCCCCGGCGATCGGCGTGTGTGGTAATATTTGAGGCTGCGGCTGGTATAGACCCAGCGGCCATCGCGCTTTTCGCAGGTCTCGAAATAGTGACCGAAGGCGTGGAACCAGCGCTCCTGTCCGCTGTGCTGCCAGAACGACATGCCTTCCATCGCCCAGATGCACCGCGCGCGCGTTGACGTCTCGAATTCGATGATGGGGGTGTGCGAATGGTGGAGCGTGACAAGGCTTTCCATGCTCCGTTTCACATTGGCGATCATTTCCGCCGCGCTAGTCCAGCGGCCATAGTCGCCGTTTTCCGAGACGTGGTCCGGCGCGTGGAGCGATTCATACAGCGCCCAGTCCTTGGTATCCGCCGCCCGGTCACGCTGCGCCTTGAGGCGCTCGATCGCATCAAGCGCCATGAGTTTCTCGATGCCGGAAAGCGCGTCCATCACAAATTCTCTAGTCGAAGATCGACAGATCGATAGCATCGCCCATTGCCTTGTATCCCGCGTCGCCGGGATGCAGATTGTCTGGTGAAGCATACGACTTTTGCATTTTCTCCGGATCGGCAGGATCGCGCGCAGCCAAATCGAAGTCGATCACGGCATCTGGTTCTTTCGAGGTGCGAATCCAGCTGTTCACTGTTTGCCGGATGGCTTCCTTCTCCGGGTTGAAGTGCGACACCGAGCCGCCCATCGGCAGGATTGTCGCCATCACCAGCTTGATATGCCGCGAATGCGCGCGGGCGATAAGCTGGCGGTATCCGGCAATCAGATCGTCAGCGCGCAGCGCCGGGCCATCGCCGAAAATCGGATTCTTGCCGGACATGCCGATGTCGTTGACGCCTTCGAGCACCACGACATGAGACACCCCGTCGATCCGCAGCACATCGCGATCAAACCGGGCCAGCGCCGATGGCCCCCAACCTGACGACAGCACCCGGTTGCCGCCAATTCCGGCGTTCACCACTGCCGACGGCTTGCAACGCCTGCAAGCGGCGAACCGCACCGCCAGTTCTTCGGGCCAACCGCGCAGAACGCCTAGACTGCCGCGATTTCCGTCAGTGATGGAGTCGCCAAACGCGACGATCACGCGCGGGGCATTTCGGGTCAACACTTCTGCGCCAGTGACAATCGGACGGCCCGAAACCGTCTTGGCACCGTCGGGAGCGTCTCGCATCGTCTGATCGCCATCCGCAAGCGAAAACAGTCCGCCGCCGCGCGGATCCAGCTGGAAACCTTCTGGAACACTGGTGCTGACTATCAGTTCGCTTTGCGCTGAAACTACAAGGTCAACCGGATCGCTCAACACCGGTGCGCCAGCGGGAATGACCACGCTGCTCGCCCCGCCAAAGGTGAGCTGTTTGAGCGAGCCAGGCATAGCCCCGAAACCCTCGCCCGCCAGGCCAAGGCTCGCTCCGCCGATCAATAGTGGCTTGGTCCCTGACTCGTTGGATATCCGGATACGCAGCTGCGAACCCGCCACCGATACGGCAAACCGAGTTCGCAATGTTCCAGATACCGGCGGCCTTATCCGCATGTTTTCCATAACCGAGGCCGGAACGTGAAACTTCTCGATCACCATCCTCTCAAACGCCGGATCGAGCGGATCATAAGCCGCAGGGCTGGATTGGTAGGCCTCGCGCCATGTTCCGTTCGGCTTCGCCTGAGCTGGTAGCGACGATCCGATGCAAAATGCCGTTAAAGCAACGAAGGCCGCGCGCAGACTTGGGAGGCAATTCATCGGATTTTCCTCAAAATATCAGCTGCGCAGCTTTGCAATGACTTCCTCGCCGAACCATTGGACGTGCTCAATATAGGCCTGGCGGCTGGGGTGCGGCGGTTCGATCATGCACCAGGTCACGCCGACCTCGGCGAGTTCGTGCACCGCTTCGAGATATGCGTCCGCGCCGCCAGCCTGAAGATAGCGCACCTTCGCTTTGGCGCCGATGGCAATGTCAAACGAACCGCCCCTGCCTGCCTTGGCGCGCAGTTCGTGCAGCATGGCGATCTTGCCGGCCAATTGCTCAACGGTGTGGATGCCGGTTTCACGGTTTATTTCGGACATGGAGGGGGCAGCAAAGAACGGTGACCAGCCATCGCCCCAGCGCGCCGCGCGCTCCACTGCCTTGTCACTGCCGCCACCGATCCAGATCGGCGGGGCGGGATCTGGCACCGGGCGCGGTTCGTTGCCGGCGGCATTGAAATGCGTGCCCTGATAGACCACCGGTCCGCCGGCCCAGGCCATCCGGATGACTTCGAGCGCCTCGTCGAACAGCTTGCCGCGCTTGTGAAAATCGACCCCAAGCGCGTTGAACTCGGCCTTCTGATAGCCCGCGCCAACGCCAAGGATCAGCCGTCCGCCCGACAGCACCTGCAACGTCGCCGCCGATTTTGCCGTGAGGAACGGATTGCGATAGGCCATCACGACGATGTTGGTGTGCAGCCGCAGCCGGGTGGTTGCCGCCGCGACAAAGGCGAAAGCGGAAAACGGATCGAGCGCGTCATGGCCCATGCCTTGCTGCAGCCACTGGGCATCGGGCGCTGGATGATCGGTGACATAGCAAGCGTCGAGCCCGGCGTTCTCAAGCGCCTGCGACATTGCACGCACTGCCTCTGGCGTCTGGTATTCCCCGGGCGTGGTGTCGCCGAGCGGGATGGCCATGGTGAATTTCATACCGCTCTTGGTCCTTCATTCAGCTGCCCGAGCAGCGCAGGGCCTTCGGGCTTGCCGTCGAGCATATAGTTCTGCCGAAGGGTGATCCGCCACTTGCCATCGCCCTCGCGCACCAGCTCGATCCGCGAGGCGCTGAGCCGGCCGATGAAAAAGCCGTTCTCGCCATGCATCGGCACCATGGTGTGGCAGGTGGCAACCGCGCGGTGGCCATCGATCACGATGAAGGGCAACGACGACATGTGGGCGCAGCCGGCGCCGACGAGCTTGAGATGGCCGGCGCTGGCGGTGATCCCCGCGACCGCTTCGCGCCCCACCCAGCTGGGCATATCACCGACCGCATAAACGCCGTCCTCGACATAGCGCTCGCCGACCGACGCGGCGTTGCAGCCGTCGACCGAATAGCCATAGCCGCAGACCACCTGATAAATCGCCTGCTGGTCTTCCAGTGCCTGGAGACGCTCTTCAACTGTTGCCATGATCGTGTCTCCCTTAGCCGACCATGTATCCGCCGGCGTCGCAATTGATCGACTGGCCGGTGATCGTGCGGCTTTCATCGCTGGCGAGGAACAGCGCCAGATAGGCAATGTCGATCGGCTGCGAGATCGCACGTAGCGGCGAACTTTCGAGGATTTTCGCTTTCCAGACTTCGTAT
>JANOBA010000013.1:0-2648 GCA_031411415.1 Novosphingobium sp. | reverse complement strand
TGACCCACTCGCCAGGGCTGATGCTGACCGATGGCGAAGCCTATCTGGTGGAAGAACCGGTGCCGATCGGTCCCCGCGGGGATTATGTGCCGAAATTTGCCGGCCATCTGCCCTTCTCGCGCTTCTTCGATGCCGCCGTGTGGACGGGCCGCCGTCATGCCATGGTAACGCCGACACAGGTCGACCGCTTCGGCCAGACTAACCTGTCGCAACTGGGCGGCACGCACCGCCAGCCCAAAACGCAGATGCTGGGCGTGCGCGGTTTTCCCGGCAATTCGATCTACCACGCCAATTCGATGTTCATTCCTTTCCATTCGTCCCGGACCTTTGTCGCAGGCGAAGTCGATATGGTGTCGAGCGCCGGCTACAATCCGGCCAAACGCATTCCGGGAGGGAACTATTCGGGGATCGACTTGCGCCAGATCGTCACCAACCTGTGCGTGATGGACTTCGGCGGCAGGGATAATGCCGTGCGTGTCGTCTCGCTCCATCCGGGCGTGACTTTCGGCGAGGTCCAGGCCGCCACCGGCTTTCCGCTCGAACAGGGGGCACTGACCGAAACCCCGCTGCCGGGGTCCGAAGAACTGGCGATCATGGCACGGCTCGATCCGCACAATTTGCGCGCCAGCGTCATCAAGGACAACCCGCCAGCCCTGAGGAATGGCGCATGAGCGACGAACTCGTCTCGCGCCAACTGCAAGAGCCGGTTTATGAGACCGAGATCCCGGTCCGCTATGAAACCGACGGCCCCGTTGCATGGATCACCATGGACCGGCCGCAGTTCAACAACGCCCAGAACAGTCAGATGACCTATGCGCTTGACGCCGCCTTTGCGCGGGCGACCGATGACGATGCGATCAAGGTCATTGTACTCGCCGGCGAAGGCAAGCATTTCAGCGCCGGGCATGACATCGGCACGCCGGGGCGCGATCATCTGGTGCCATTCGAGCGCAAGCTGATGTTCGGCGATCATACCACCCGTCCGGGGGCGGAGTTGCTCTACACGCGCGAGCATGAAGTCTATCTCGGCATGTGCCGCCGCTGGCGCGATATTCCCAAACCGACCATCGCCATGGTGCAGGGCGCCTGCATCGCCGGCGGGCTGATGCTGGCATGGGTATGCGATCTGATCGTCGCCAGCGAGGATGCCTTCTTTCAGGACCCGGTGAACCGCATGGGCATTCCCGGTGTGGAATATTTCGCCCACGGCTTTGAGCTGCCGCCGCGCATAGCCAAAGGCTTCCTGCTCCTGGGCGAACGCATGCCGGCAGCGCGGGCCTGGCAGCTGGGCATGGTCAACGAGATTGTTCCGCGCGACGAACTGAGGGACAAGGTATCCACTATGGCGCACGAGATTGCTGCGCGCCCGCGGCTGGGCAACTGGCTGTCCAAGCAGGCGCTCAACCATGTCGAGGATCTGCGCGGCAAGCGCACCGCGATGGATGCCGTGTTTCACATGCATCATTTTGCCCATGCCCAGAACGATCTGGTCAGCGGCAACGCGCTGGGCGGACTCGATGGCGGCGCCATGGCCAGGGCCAACAAGCAGCAAGCGGGAGAGGGCTAATCATGGCCGATCCGCTCACCACCCCGCTGACTGTGCGCCTTGGCTGCCGTCTGCCGGTGATCCAGACCGCCATGGGCTGGATCGCGACGCCGGAACTCGTTGCTGCGACGAGCAATGCCGGTGCGTTCGGTTTTCTGGCGGGCGCGGTGATGCAACCGGGCGAACTGGGCGAGGCAATCGCACGGCTGAAGGACATGACGCCGCACGGCTTCGGGGTGAATTTTCACAGCTTCCTGCCGGGCGCGGCGGAAATCGTCGAGATTGTCCTCGCCAACGCCGACCGGGTGCGCGCAGTCAGCTTCGGGCGCGGGCCGGATGCGAAAATGATCGCCGCGTTCCGCGACAAGGGCATCCTCTGCATCCCCACGGTGGGCGCGGTGAAACATGCTGAAAAGATGGTCCAGCTTGGCTGCGAGATGGTCACGGTTCAGGGCGGCGAAGGCGGCGGCCATACCGGTGCTGTGCCGACGACCGTATTGCTGCCGCAAGTGCTTGACGCCGTGAACGTCCCGGTTGTCGCTGCCGGCGGCTTCGGCGTCGGGCGCGGCCTTGCTGCTGCCCTGGCCTTCGGTGCGGTGGGGATCGCCATGGGCACCCGCTTCCTGATGACCGCCGAAAGCCCGGTTCCCGCTGTTCCCAAGGCAGCCTATGTCAAGGCGGGCACCGGCGACATTGCGGTTTCCACCAAGGTCGATGGCATTCCCCAAAGGATGATCCTCAACCCGCTGCTCCGGCGCATCGAAGCCTCCGGCAAGCTGGGCATGTGGAAGCGGGCGCTGGAGGCCGGAGTCGATATGAAGCGCCAGAGCGGCGCGAGCTGGCTTGACATGCTGAAAGCTGCGCGGGGCATGACCAGCCATGGCGAAATGCCGCTGGCCCAGGCGATGATGGCCGCCGCCGCCCCGATGATGATCCAGCGCGCGGTCGTTGCCGGCGATGCCGAACATGGCCTGATGGCCACCGGTGTTGTCGCCGGCCGTTTGACCGACCTGCCCAGCTGCGCTGACCTGCTCAACCGGATCGAGACCGATGCCCGCGCGCGGCTGGCCGCGCTTACCGCCTAGGACACGCCATGCCCATC
>JANOBA010000012.1:0-5906 GCA_031411415.1 Novosphingobium sp. | reverse complement strand
GCGCGGCCGATTGCTCCTCCAGCCCGGCAAGTTCACCGCGCAGCGTGGTCAGGCGATCCTTGCTTGGCTGGTCGCTCTCCTTGGCGAGCGCCATCTCCTCGATCTTGAGCTGGACGATGCGCCGGTCGAGCACCTCGATTTCCTCGGGCTTGCTTTCCACTTCCATGCGGATGCGGCTGGCGGCCTCGTCCATCAGGTCTATCGCCTTGTCGGGCAGGAAGCGGTCGGCGATGTAGCGATTGCTGAGCGTCGCGGCAGCCACAATCGCGCCGTCGGTGATCCGCACGCCGTGGTGCAGCTCATAGCGGTCCTTGAGGCCGCGCAGGATCGAGATGGTGTCTTCCACCGTGGGTTCCCCCACAAACACCGGCTGGAACCGCCGCTGGAGCGCCGCGTCTTTCTCGACATGCTTCTGATATTCATCGAGCGTGGTCGCGCCGATGCAGTGCAGCTCGCCGCGCGCCAATGCGGGCTTGAGCAGGTTTGAGGCATCCATCGAGCCTTCGGACGCGCCCGCGCCGATCAGCGTGTGCATCTCGTCGATGAACAGGATGATCTCGCCTTCCGCGCCCTTCACTTCGTCGAGCACGGCTTTCAGCCGCTCCTCGAACTCGCCGCGATACTTGGCGCCCGCGATCAGGCTGCCCATGTCGAGCGACATCAGGCGGCGGTCCTTGAGGCTGTCCGGCACGTCGCCATTGGCAATGCGCAGCGCGAGCCCTTCTGCGATTGCGGTCTTGCCGACACCGGGTTCGCCGATCAGCACCGGGTTGTTCTTGGTGCGCCGGGCGAGGATCTGGATGGTACGGCGGATTTCCTCGTCGCGGCCGATCACCGGATCGAGCTTGCCGTCACGCGCGGCCTGCGTCAGGTCGCGGGCATATTTCTTCATCGCCTCATAGCTTTCCTCGGCCGAGGCGCTGTCAGCCGTGCGCCCGCCGGTTACCTCCTGGATTGCCGCCTCGAGCGCCTTGGCATCGACATTGGCAGCTTTCAGCGCCTGCCCCGCCGCGCCGCTCGAAAGCGCAAGCGCCTGCAACACACGCTGCACCGAAACGAAGCTGTCACCTGCCTTGGCCGAAAGCTGCTCGGCGCTATCCAGCACCCGCACGGCATCATTTTCCAGCCCCGGGGTGGCCTGCGCGCCGCTGCCCGAGACGGCGGGCATTTTCGCCAGCGCCTTGTCGGTTTCGGCGACGGCAATGCCCGGATTGCCGCCGGCTCGCTGAATTAGCCCGGAGGCCATGCCTTCCTTGTCTTCGAGCAGCGCTTTGAGCACATGCTCGGGCGCGATCCGCTGATGATTCAGGCGGATCGCCACGGTCTGTGCGCTCTGGAGGAAACCCTTGGCGCGGTCAGTGAACTTATCGAGATTCATGGCAACAATGCCCTCCTGTAGCCATGGAGATAGTGTTGCGAAATGGCAACACAAGTGGTGCCGGCAGCTAAATTTTTCGGCTCACTTGTCCGCTTGCCGCACCTGCGGCTGCGCGTCTTTGACATGGATCACTGCCCATGGATCGGCATAAATCCGGTGCCAGCCCGGTTGCCGGTCTAGCAGCGCGACCAGCGGCTTGCCGGGCGGCAGGATGGTCCACGCGAAACCCCAGCGCTTCTCGGCGGCCTGCCACAGCGCCGCATCGGGCCGGTCGGCGACGTTCAAGTAGGCCTGCATCGCCTCTTCGCCATACATGTCGGCGCGGCCGTCGATATAGACGGGCACGCCGCGCAGGGCCAGCGATCCGCCGAAACTGTATTCGTTGAACACGCGCGCCGTCTTGAGCCCCGCTGGCAGCTTGGCCATGGCGGTCTCTGGCACGTTGAGGCTGTCGGGCCGCACGGCGGGGGCGACGAAGCGCCAGACTGTCATGCCGAGCGCAAATGCGGTCATAATGGCAATGAGCGGCATGACCTCGCGGCGGCGCGCGGCAAATGCGGCGCTGAAATCGAAGCGTTGGCCCTGCTGGCCCAGCGCAGAGGCCAGCGGTGCGGCGAGGATCAGCACGGTGACAATCAGGAATATCGCCTGATGGCGCGAATGGGCGAGCGCCATATGAAGCAGGCCGATCACCACCGCGAGCCGCCACAGCGGCACTTTGACCCCCAGCCACAGACAGCCGGACAAGCCCGTGAGCAGCAGCACCTCAAACACGCCCAGCGCCTTGAAATCGCTCGGCAACCATTCGTTGATCGCGCCCAGCACGTCCATCGAGGTCAGCTGGAAAGGGAACAGCAGCGTGTGCAGCCCATAGGGCGAGATCGCCGCCGCCGCCGCGCCAGCGATGCCGAACAGCGCCCATTGCCGCACCACCGCGATGCGGCGCGCAGGGCTTGCGGCAAACAGCGCCTCGGCGGCAAACGGCCCCACCAGCAGCAGGCCGAAAATGAAACTGCCATGCGCATTAGCCCAGAGCGTCATCACCAGCGCCAGCCACAAGGGCGGCGCGCGGTCCTCGTCGCGGGCGCGCAGCAGCGCCGTGGTCCATATGGCGAGCAATGGCCAGGCCAGAACATGCGGGCGGGCCAGCAGAAACGTCAGCAATCCGGCCACCATTGCCGCCAGCAGTAGCGCGGCAACCTTGGGCTCCAGCCAGCGGCGCAGATAGAGCGCCATCGCCAGCACCAAGGCCGCCATCGCCAACGCATAGAGCAGCAACACGCCTGACCAGCCGCCCGCGCCAAAGCCGAGCGCCATCAGCACATCGGCCAGCCATTCGTGCGCGGTCCACGCCTTGCCGACAGCGGTGTAAGAGAAAATGTCGCTCGTCGGCACCGCGCGATGCGCCATGATCCAGCGCCCCGCCGCGATGTGCCAGCCGGTGTCGCCATCCTCCAGACTCTTGAGGCGGATCAGGCAATAGGAGTAGATCACCAGCACCGGGATCAGCAGCAGCAGGCAATCCTGCATGACTTGCTGCAAGGACCGCTGGCTGTCCGCTTGTGATTGTTCGAGCAACTGGCGTCCCCCCTGCCGGACAAGTATCTCTCCTATGCAGGCAGCACGCGGCTTTGCAAGGCATGGCCAGCCGCCATCCCCAAGCCGCTTGACCGGAAGGCCATCATCGACGCTCCGTTAACCATTACTCGGTAGTTCTGTGTATATCGACCGGGGGGCATTTTCGAAAATGGCGACGCAACCAGCGCAGATTGAGCGCAGCGACTGGCATGGTGGCCGATTCTGGGATGACTTGCGCGATCCGGCGCGCTGCATCGGAACGCCGATGTTCGATACGCTGCTGTTCTGGGGTTGCCCCTTGCTCGCCATGCTGTTCGTCGCCGCCTGGCTTGGCCTCGCCAGCCTGCTGCCGCCAGCGCAGGAGCTGAGCGTCACCGGCTATCTCGGTTTCTTCAGCGCGGTGCTGACTTATGCGCACCTCGTTGCCGTGGTCCCGCGCGCTTATGGCAATGCCGATGTCTTCGCTGCGCACCGGATCAAGCTGACTGTCGTGCCAGTCCTCTTGCTCGCCGCGCTGCTGCTCTCGCCGATATGCTTCGTTATCGGCGCGGTGCTGACGGTGTTCTGGGATGTGCACCACAGCGCGATGCAGAATTTCGGGCTCGCGCGGATCTATGACCTGCGCGCGGGCAATTCGCCGACACAATTGCGCATCAGCGACATGCGGCTCAACTGGATGCTGTATGTCGGGCCACTGGCGGCGGGCGCTGCGCTGCCGTTTCATCTGAGCGCGCTCGGCCAGTTCGGCGATATCGGCTGGAGCGAGATCGCGAGGCTCCCCGGCGTGCTGGAGGGCAAGCTGGGCCTGATTGCTGGCCTTGCGATTGCCGGCTGGATCGCGGCAATGGGCTGGAGCCTGTTTGACTACACGCGGGCGATCCGCAGCGGCTATCGCCTGCCGGCGCACAAGCTGGCGATGATGCTGTCGAGCGGGCTGGTGTCGCTGATCGCCTGGGGCTTTTGCTCGCCGGCCTTCGCGCTGGCGGCGATCAACATTTATCACGCGCTGCAATATTTCGCGCTGGTCTGGCTCAAGGAAGGCCGGACTATGCAGGGCCTCACCGGCCTGACCGCGCGCCGTGCGCTCGATGCCTTCCTGGTGTTCTGCGCGATTGCCGCGCTTGGCTATCAGGCGGCGACGCAAGCAGGCCTCCAGTGGCTGCTCGCGCCGTTCATTGCCTGCTCGTTGCTCCACTTCTGGCTCGATGGCTTCGTCTGGTCGGTGCGCAAACGTCAGGTCTGAGAAGTTTCCCCTTCCGTTCAATCGCGATTAACCCGAAGCTGCCCACATCTGTGAATTCACAGGCGGGAGCGGGATATGCGGCGAGTGATGTTTGGTTTGGGGCTGACCATGGTGACGGCAACCGCGGTGGCCCAGACCGGGTCTTCCCAGAACGCACAGGGCGACGTTTCGGTCACCATCTATAACAACAACCTCGCGCTGGTGCAGGACGTGCGGCAGGTCAATCTGCCCACAGGACGCTCGCGGCAGGAATTCCCCGATGTCTCCGCGCAGATCCGCCCCGAGACGGTAACGCTTTCGGGCGAAGACTTCGGCGTGGTCGAGCAGAACTTCGATTATGACCTGCTCTCTCCCGCTGCGCTTATGCAGAAGGCGGTGGGCCAGACCGTGACGCTGATCCGCACCAACCCGGCGACCGGCGCCGAAACCCGCGAGCGCGCCACGGTTCTCGCGGCCAATGGCGGCGTCGTGCTGCGCATCGGCGACCGGATCGAAGTGCTGCGCGATGACGGCCTGCCGGTGCGCGTAGTGTTTGATTCGCTGCCTCCGAACCTGCGCGCACGGCCCACACTGAGCGTTACTGTGGACGGCACACGCGGCGGCACGCGGCCGCTCACCCTGTCTTACCTGACGCCCGGAATGGGCTGGAAGGCGGACTATGTGACGCTGTTCGACGAGAAGGCCGGCAAGATCGACGTGCAAGGCTGGATCACGCTGAACAACAGCACCGGCACGACCTTCACTAATGCCCGCGCACTGCTGGTTGCGGGCAGCGTCGGCCAAGTAAACCAGAACGGCGGCCAGTATCGCGGGCGCACCAGTCGCCCCATCGGCAACCGCCCCGGCACCGAGACCGGAAGCCGCGAGCAACTGGGCGATTTCTATGTCTATCCCATCGACGGGCGCACGACGATCGCCAACGCCCAGACCAAGCAAGTCGGCTTCCTCAATGTCTCCGGCGTGCCCGCGCGCAAGGGCTATGAATTCCGCAACGGCTGGATGACCAGCGCGGACGAGGCAAGCAGCGCCGCAACCGTGCTCAAATTCTCCAACGCCCGCGCCGAAGGCATCGGCGATGCGCTGCCGGCGGGCACGGTGCGCGTCTATATGCGCGATGTTCGCGGCCAGGCGCAGTTCATCGGCGAGAGCGACATTCCACACACGCCCGGCGGATCGGCGCTGGCGCTGCGCACCGGCGAGGCGTTCGACGTGAAAGTCCAGCCGGTGGTCGAAAAGCGCGACACGATCACCGCAGGAGAGTGGGAACAGTTTGCCCGCTGGAAAGTGACCTATTCCGATGGCCGCGTAGTTGAGGCCGTGGCCGAGCGCCCAAAGACCTATTACCGCACGCAAATGCGCTACATCGTCACCAATGCGCGGTCGCAGCCGGTCACGGTCGATGTCGTGCAGGGCGGGCTCAGCCAGTGGTGGTGGTGGCGCGATCTGCGCATTCCCGAAGAGAGCATCAAAGGCACCCAGGACAGCGCCGATGAGCGCCGCTGGGAAGTGCCGGTCCCGGCCAATGGCAAGACCGAGCTTACGGTTACTTTCCTGACCCCGTGGTGAAGAGGACGCCTTCTCCCCTCCCCTTCAGGGGTGGGGCGGGGGGTGGGGTCTGTGCCACCGGCACGGCCTCTCGTAAGACGACCAACCCCACCCCCACCCCACCCCGGAAGAGGAGGGGCTTTATGGCGTTCCTCGCCGCCC
>JANOBA010000011.1:0-3477 GCA_031411415.1 Novosphingobium sp. | reverse complement strand
ATATGCGCGTGCAGGCCGGCAGGCAGGACACGCGGAATATTTTCGAGCAGGCCGCCGCCCGTAATGTGCGCCATTGCCGTGACCTGTCCCGCGCGGACGAGGGGCAGCAGCGACTTCACATAAATACGCGTCGGGGCCATCAGCGCATCGATCAGCAGCACGTCCTGATCAAACAGCGCCGGGCGGTCAAGCTTCCAGCCTTTGTCCGCCGCCAGCCGCCGCACCAGCGAATAACCATTGGAATGCACGCCCGACGAAGTGAGGCCCAGCAGCACGTCGCCCGCCGCCACTTTCTCGCCGGTCAGTTGCTCGCCGCGCTCCACTGCGCCGACGCAAAATCCGGCAAGGTCATAGTCGCCCTCCGCATACATGCCCGGCATTTCCGCCGTTTCGCCGCCGATCAGCGCGCAGCCGGCCAGCTTGCAGCCCTCGGCAATGCTGGCGACGACTCGCTCCGCCACGCCGTTTTCGAGCTTGCCGGTGGCAAAATAGTCGAGGAAGAACAGCGGCTCGGCGCCCTGAACGATCAGATCGTTGACGCACATCGCAACCAGATCCTCGCCGATCCGGTCGTGCCGGTCGGCATCGATGGCGAGCTTGACCTTGGTGCCCACGCCGTCATTCGCGGCGACCAGCAGCGGGTCTTTATAGCCCGCCGCGCGCGGATCGAAGAAGCCGCCGAAGCCGCCCAGCTCCGCATCCGCGCCCGGCCTTGCGGTGGCTTTTGCCAGCGGGCCAATGGCTTTGACCAGAGCGTTTCCGGCGGCAATCGAGACGCCGGCCTGGGCGTAAGTATAACTGTTTGGGGGCGAGTTTTCGGGCATGTGAAGCCGCCTAGCCTTTTCGTGCTTGGATTTCCATGCGGCATTGGGCAAAAGGCCATCGGTTTTCCCCGATGACACCCATTTCCCTTCCCCGCCTTCCGCGCATTGACCGCCCCCCCGCTGCTGCCAGCCTGTTTGCTGCGCTGGCGCTGGCGCTTGGCCTGGCGCTTTTGCTTGCCGGCCCGGCACGCTTGCTGGCCCAGTTGGAAGGCGAGCGCGGCATCCAGCCGGTGGCGACCTCGAGCGACATCCAGGTCGGCGGGATCGAGGTCGAGACCACCGGCAAGGATGCCAATGAGGCCCGGATGAACGGCTGGAAACTGGCCCAGCGCATGGCTTGGGCCAAGCTCAAGGGGCCGGGGATGGCCGACGGCCAGATCGAGGGCATGGTCTCTGCTGTGGTGATCGAGCACGAGCAGATCGGGCCAAAGCGCTATGTCGCCAAGCTGGGCGTGGTGTTCGACCGCGAGCGCGCCGGGCAGTTTCTGGTGACCGACGACGGCGGCAGTGCCCGCGCCCATTCAGCGCCCATGCTGGTGCTGCCGGTGCTTTTTTCGGGCGGCGCGGCGCAGACTTTTGAAGTGCGCGGGCCATGGCAGAAGGCCTGGGCGCAGTTCCGCCCCGGGGCAACGTCGATGGACTATGTCCGCCCCTCGGGCGCAGGCGGCGAATCGCTGATTTTGACCGCAGGCCAGCCATCGCGCCGCAGCCGGCTGTGGTGGCGCACGGTGCTCAGCCAGTTCGGCGCATCCGATGTCATCATGCCAGTCGCCCGGCTTGAGCGGCAATGGCCGGGTGGCCCGGTGCGCGGATTTTTCACCGCACGCTATGGCCCGGACAACACCTGGCTGGGCAGCTTCGAGCTGACCGCAAACGACGAGGCCGGGCTCGATACCATGCTGGCAACCGCCTTGCAGCGCTTTGACCGGATCTATGCCGATGCCCTGGCGCAGGGCCTGCTGAAGCCCGATCCCACGCTCTATTCCGAACAGCAATCGATGAACGCCGCGCTGGCTGCGCTCGCTGCTGCCGCGCAGCCCAAGCCCGAGGCAACCGCGCCAACGCAGGCCGGCAGCGACGCCCCCAAGGTCGAGGCGAGCGATGTCGCCACGGTGGAAACCGTAGCGACCTATACGGTGCAATTCGCCTCGCCCGATGCCGGCGCAGTCGACGCCGCGCTGGGTGCGGTGCGGGGTTCCGCCGGGGTGCGCGGGGCTGCCACATCGAGCATTGCCATCGGCGGCACTTCGGTGATGCGGGTGACCTATTCGGGCGGGCTCGATGGCCTTGCCGCAGCCCTGCGCGCGCGCGGCTGGCAGGTCACCGTGGGCAGCAACGCGCTCAGCATCCGGCGCTGATCCATGTCCCAGATCGCACTGCCACTGGCGGGGAACGCCGGGCCAACGCGCATTGTGGTGGGCAATGCCAATGCGGCCGTGATTGAGGCGATGGCCGATCCCGCCAACTGGCCGTTTCGCACTGCCGTTCTGTCCGGCCCGCCGCGTTCGGGAAAATCGTTGATCGCGCGCTGGTTTGCCGATGGGGAAAAGGGCGAGGTGATCGACAATGCCGACAGCTTGGACGAAACCGAACTGTTCCACCGCTGGAACCGCGCGCAGGAAAGCGGCAAAGCATTGCTGCTGGTGAGCAACGCGGCGGAAGGCGCCTGGGCAATCGCGCTGCCCGATCTTGCCTCGCGAATCGGCGCGGCTTTACACCTTGAAATTGCCCCGCCCGACGATGCCATGCTGGCCGAACTGATTGCACTCCACGCCGAGATGCGCGGGCTGGTGCTCGATGAAAATGCAGCCGCATACCTTGTGCCGCGCTGCCAGCGTAGCCATTTGGGGGTTGAACGACTGGTGGCTGAGATTGACAGGCTAAGCCTTGAACGCAAGGCGCCTGCGACCATGGCGATCTGGCGCGATGCGCTTGAGGCTTTGGGTGGGGCACATCAGCCCCGCTTGCTTTAGCGGGCAATTAGTGGGAAAATCAGTCTCATGGGGCAACTGACCGACTATCTTGATTCCATCGTCGCGCGCGATCCCGCGCCGCGTTCGCGTTGGGAAGTGCTGCTTTATCCCGGCCTGTGGGCAGTCACCTGGCACCGGGTGGCGCACTGGCTGTTCAACGCGCGCCTCTATTTCCTCGCGCGGGTGGTCAATCATCTGGCGCGCTTCTTCACCGCGATCGACATCCATCCCGGCGCACAGATTGGCCGGCACCTGTTTATCGATCATGGCTTCACCGTGATCGGTGAGACGGCCGAGATCGGCGATAATGTGACGATCTACCAATGCGTGACGCTGGGCGGCACCAAGCCGTTCAACGGCGTCGGCGGCAAGCGCCACCCGACGCTGGAGGACAACGTGATCATCGGTTCGGGGGCCCAGGTCATCGGCCCGATCACGGTCGGCGCCCGCGCGAGGATTGGTGCCAACGCGGTGGTCACCGAAGACGTGCCCGAAGGCGCGACGATGGTCGGCGTGAAGGCCCGCTCGACGCTGGTCGCGGCGGAGACCTGGCAGCGGGATTTCATGCCTTATGGCACGCCGTGCTCGGACAAGTTCGATCCGGCGACGCAGAAGCTCGAACTGCTGCAATGCGAACTGGAGACGCTGCAAAAGCGCCTCGCCGCGCTGCTTGAACAGCG
>JANOBA010000010.1:0-12440 GCA_031411415.1 Novosphingobium sp. | reverse complement strand
CAGCGGGTCTTCGGCGCCCATTTCCTCTGGCACGCAGTCCGCCGATGCGGCCTCGCGCGCATCGTGCCACCAGTGATCCTTGGCCGACATCGTCACATCGCAGTCTGCATGGCGCACCACCAGAACTGCATCGACCGAGGGACACTGCGCCATTGCGGCATCGACATTGGCTTTCAAGGGCACCAGCTTGCCGCCGCGTTTGCCGCCATCGGCCGTGATCACCACCCTGCTGTCGCAGTCCTGGATGCGCCCCGCCAGCGCCTCGGGCGAAAAGCCGCCGAACACCACCGAATGGATCGCGCCGATGCGGGTGCAAGCGAGCATGGCGACCGCCGCCTCGGGGATCATCGGCATGTAGATCGTGATCCGCTCGCCGCGCTTTGCGCCCAATTCCTTCAGCGCATTGGCCATGCGGCAGACGTCTTCATGCAGCTCGCGGTAAGTGATCCGGCGCTGCTGCGCGGGGTCATCGCCCTCCCAGATGATCGCGGTCGTCTCGCCGCGTGTCGCCAGATGCCGGTCAAGGCAATTGGCCGAGACATTGAGCGTGCCGTCGCTGAACCATTCGATGCCGAAATCCGCCTCATGGAACGAACTATGCCCAAGTTTGGTCCAGGGCTTGATCCAGTCCAGCCGATCCGATTCCGCGCGCCAGAACGCCTCAGGCTCGGCCAGCGAGCGGGCATAGAGTTCGGCGTATCGCTCGGCATTTACGTAGGCGCGTTCAGCCCATTCGGCGGGGACGGGGTGGTTGGTGGACAAGGCTCAGGCTCCCGCAGACGGCGCGGGGCTATTTCCCCCTCGCGATTCACATGCAAGGCTGGGCAATAAGGCAAATCCCGTCGCTTGCGAAGCCTATGGCAGCCAATGAAGGCGCAAGGCCGCAGGAACCGGGCGAAATCGATTCACCAGCGATTGTCACCGGTGCGCGAGTCGGGATCACCAGCACGGACCCGTCGCCAAAACGCGCGAGCGCTTCCGGCCCGGGCTGGCCGGCAATCCGCTCCAGACGGAACAGCGGCCCATCGGCCAACACCGCGCCTTCGTCAGCTGCCAGATGCCGGCGATGCCCTGCCGCGTGCGGAGCGCCGATCGCCACCGCCAGCCCTTGGTCCAGATGCAATTCGCGCGGGCGGCCATAGTCATAAAGGCGGTAAGTCACGTCGCTGGTCTGTTGCACTTCGATCAGGCTGACGCCCGCACCGATGGCGTGGACCGTGCCCGCCGGAATATAAAAGAAATCGCCAGCCTTGACCGGGTGCCATTCGAGCAAATGCTCAATGCTGCCATCCAGCGCAGCCTTGCGCATTGCCTCAGCCGGCAGCGCCTCGCGGAAGCCCACGCCAAGCGCTGCGCCGGGCTCTGCATCCAGCACCAGCCAGCATTCCTCTTTGCCGTGGCCGGGTGCCTGCGCGTCCGAAGGGTGCACCTGCACCGAGAGTTTTTCCGAGGTGAAGATATATTTGACCAACAGCTGCGGCAGCTCTGGCGGCGGCTCGAACCAGATCTCGCCGATGCGTTGGCCCGGCGGCGCGGCGAACGGCGCAGGCAAAGCGTCCCGCCCCCACGGCTTTTCGACCATGCGGGTGGGCAGCAGTGGGCTCATTTGCCAATCATCACTGGTTCTCGGCTCCCGTAAGCTTGCCGACTTTCTGCGCCCCCGCCGCGCTGGTCACCAGCACTTCGCCGCCATCGACCACGACGATCACGCCTTCCAGCCCGATAACCGAAACGCGCGGTCCGTCGCTTTCGACCAGCACACCCCGGCAATCAACCAACTCGGCCAGGCCGGTGACTGAATTGCCGTCCACATCCTTTTCGCGCGCGGCGTGCAGCGCTTCCCAGTTGCCGATATCCGACCATGCCATATCGGCGGGCACCATGGCGGCACGCTCGGTGTTTTCCATCACTGCATAGTCGACTGATTCACTCACCACGGCGGCGAAGGCCTTGGCCTCAGGGAAAAAGCGCCGCCCCTGCTCGCGCCCATCCCGGATCGCGGTGCACACCGCCACGGAAATCGCCGGGCGATAATGCTCCAGCTCGTCGAGGAAATCCTTGACCCGGAAGGCGAAGATGCCGCCGTTCCAGGCATAGCCGCCGTCTGCCAGAAAGCCTTGCGCGCGGGCCAGATCGGGCTTCTCGACGAATTCAGCGACTCGGTAGCCGGTTCCATCAATCGCCTCGCCGCACTTGACATAGCCGAACCCGGTTTCGGGCGTTTTCGCCTCGATCCCAAAGGAGACCAGCCAACCTTGTTCGGCAAGCGCAGCGGCGGCGCGCGCGGCGGCCTCGAATGCTGCGGGATCGCCGATGTGGTGGTCGCTCGGGCAGACCAGCATCACCGCTTCATCCGGCAGGCGCAGCGCGGCCAGCGCAATCGCGGCGGCGGTGTTGCGCGCGGAGGGCTCAACGATGATCCGCGCCTCGGGATTATTGCCCAGCTGGGCCTCGACATGCGCGAGATGCGCCTTGCCGGTCACCACCACGGGAGCGCTGAAGGCGGCATTGCGCGCGCAAGTCGCCTCGAACAGGGTTTGTTCGCCAACCAGCGGCAGGAAAGGTTTGGGCATGGTGGCGCGGCTGCGGGGCCACAGGCGGGTGCCGCTGCCGCCACACAGGATTACGGGGATGATTGTCGTCATGGCCTCGCCGTTAGCCATGTAAGCCTAAAGTTTCGCCTAATATTTTCCAACAGACTATGCATAAAAACCTATTATCTTGCGCGCTCACCGCGCCTTGAAATCGACCTTGTAGCCATAGCGCGCTTCGATTGGTGTGCCGTCGCTGCGCTTTGCCGGGTTGAACCGGATTTTGCGGATTACCAGCGGGCAGACCAGCGCGGTCGCATCAGCGTCCACGTTCGAGCGTGCCACCGCACAATTGCGGGCGCGGCCATCGGCGGTGACGGTGAAAACCACGGTGACCGATTTGCCGAAGCGGGCCTCGCGTCCGCCGGGCGGGGCGGGAAAGTCTGAGGCGTTGTTGAGTTCGCCCGAACGCACCGAAGGCCGCGTTGCCATGCCGCCCTGACCTCCGCCGCCCTGGCCATCTCCGCCCGCGCCCGATCCCGCGCCATTGCCCTGCCCGCCCGCGCCGGTGCCCTGCCCCGCATTGGCGGCGCCTGCACTGTTGGCATTGCCCCTGCCGGCCACCGGCGGAGCATCGCGCCGGGCGATCACGACTTTCGGCTTTGGCGCGGCCACCGCTCTCGGCACGGCCTTCTTGCCGGCCGGCGCCGCCGCGCCCGGGGTGTCCGGCACCTTGGGCGGCGACGGCTTGGGGCTTGGCGTCGGGGTGGTGACCGTAACGCTGAAAGTCGAAAGCACCTGCTCTGTCACTTGCGCGCTGAAGCCCGGTGCAAAGGCCTGGATCAGCCCCAGCACCACCACCAGGTGAAAGCCAACCACCAGCACCGCAACCAGCCGCTTTGTCCGCGGCGGCGCCTCCAGGTCGAGGTCTTCGTCAGTGGCGAACTGGTATTCGCTCATTCCCCCAAAATCTTTCCCAAGGCCTCATTCAGGCGCGCGGCGTCCCTTATAGCTCAGCCGCCACTCGGGTGGGAACTGCGTGTCGTTATCTTTCACTGCCGAGGCGAGGCCTTTCTCGAAAGTCTCGCCATCGACTTTGATGCCGCCGACCATGTCGTCCTTAACCAGCGGCAGCATGCCTTCCAGCCAGCCTGACAGCACCGAGCCCATATATTCGCCCTGATTCTGCTTGAACACCTCGAAGAAGGTCTTCTGCATGACGATGGTATCCGTCGGCCGGTTGCGAGCGCAGGCGAGCGCGTATTTCATCGTCTCGGCCTCAAGCTGGTCCTTGGGCACCACCGAATTGACGAAAGCACATTCCTTCATCTCCTGCGCGGTGAACGGCCGGCCAGTGAAAACCATTTCCATGAATTTGCGCAGGCCCATCATCGTCGCCCACTGCCACTGGCGCGCCGCCCAGCCGACATAGCGGAAGGCGCTGTGGCCAAACAGCGCCTCGTCGGAACTGATCACCATGTCGGCATCCGCTGCCTGATAGAAATGCCAGCCATAGCAATAGCCCTTGGCCTCGACGATACTGATCTTCTTGAAGTCCTGCAGACTGCGCAGGCCAAAGCGGGCGTCGGCATAGAGGTTGGTGACTTGCGCGATATGGCGATAGGAATCCTTCGGCGGATAGACCACGCCCTCATCCTCGCCGATGCGGAATTCGGGCAGCACCGAATAGTCGGGGTCGCCGTTAAACATGCCCGCCATCTCCGGCAGGTCCGCGCCCGACCCGAAATGTTCGCCCACCCCGCGAATGATCAGCACTTTCACATCATCATCGACATTGGCGCGCAGCACCAGATCGGCATAACGCTGGCGCGCGGCGATGGTGGGCGCATTGAGAAAGGCCGGGCGGTTGAGCGTGATGATCGCGATCTTGGTCGCCGGGTCTTTCTCGTAGAGGACGATCTCTTCGGGTGGCGGCGGGGGGGCCTTATCGGTCATGCATTGTCATCCTTACTGCTGTTTCGTTCGATCAATTCGCCAAGCTCGTGCAGTTTGATCTTGCCTGTGGCGGTGCGCGGCACTTCATCTTCGTGAGCCAGAAACACGATGCGGCGTGGCACTTTGTAGCTTGAAATTTCCGCGCGCAGTGCCGCACGCAGGCTCTCCGCGGTCGGCGCCGCGCCGGGCGCTGCGACCACGGCGGCGGCGACCACCTGACCGAATTCGGCGTCGTCCAGACCCGTCACCACGGCCAAGGCGACATCCGGCAAGGCGTTCAGCGCCGCCTCCACTTCCAGCCGTGAGACATTGGCGCTGCGGGTCTTGATCATGTCGTTCCGGCGCGCAACGAAATAAAGGAAATCGTCGGCATCGATGCGGCACAGATCGCCGGTGGGATAAAAGCCATCGGCGGTGAACACTTCGCTGCGCCGCCGTTTGTACATGCCGGTGATCAGCGCCCCACCGCGCAACTGCAGCTCGCCGACTTCGCCCACCGGCATTTCCGCGCCAGTCTCTGGATCGACAATGCGGCGCTCATAGCCGTTCACCGGACGGCCGCAGCAATTGGGCTTGTCCGGTGGCATGCGGAAGTTCAGCGACTCGGCGCTGTGCGGCGCGAAAGTCTCGCTCATGCCGAGCATGCCGGACTGGAATTCAGGCGGGATCAGCGCGCCCGCAGCATCGCGAAATGGGCCGAGGCCGATGATGGAATCGATATCAATCCCGCGCTCCGGCGCCAGCCCTCGCAGCCGCGCCAGGCCATCGCCCCAGCCGTTCAGCCGGTTGACCCGCAAGGCCTTGATCGTTTCCACGATCACCTCAGGATCGGGCGTGGCCGGATAGACCAGACAGGCACCCTGGCTCAGCACCTGCATCGCCATGGCCATGCCGCCCAGCCAGAATGCGGGTAGCATCGGCAGCATCCGGTCATCGGGCTGGATCAGGAACAGCTTGGCCAGCTCGGGCGGGTGCCGCGTCACGTTCCACTGCGAATGGATCACCGCTTTGGGCAGCGCGGTGCTGCCCGAGGTATAGACGATCACTGCATCGTCAGAGGGCGCGACCTGCGCTTCGACTAGGCCGAGCTGCGCAGGCGAAACCTCGCCCGCCCGCGACAGCAGGTCTTCATGCCTGCCTGCCCAGCCAAGGCCCGCAGCATCATCAAACCACACCGCGCGCAAGTGCGGCGCAGCGCCTGCCCGCAGCGCGCCGGGCATGCAGCTGGCCAGGTCCGGAAAGGCCGCCAGCAACTTTTCCGCATAGTCGTGAGAGAGGAACCGCCGCGCCGACAGCATGAACTGCACATCGCTGTGCCGTAGCATATGCGCCAGTTCCTTTGGCGTGCACAGGGTCGAGCAACACGTGATCAGCGCGCCGATGCGCAAGCTTGCCATGAAGGCCGTTACCCAGAAAATGCCATCTGGCGCCAACAACGCGACACGCGTGCCCTTGCCCGCGCCTGCCGCCAGCAAAGCGCGCGCCAGAGCGCCGCTCTGGTGTTCCAGTTCGGCATAGGTAATCGTCCCGGCGATGGTCGCGACAGCATCGCAGCCCCCCCGCGCCGCCACGGTCGCAGCAAACTGCGCCGGGATTGTCGCCGGAATGGTCAGGGGCGGCTCGGTTCCAGTCATCCACTCGCTCTCTTGTCGCTGGCGACTCGCCCTGCGCTGTGCAAGTCTGCCGCAAAACAGGCATGAGGGAGAGTGCAATGGCAGGCAAGGTGGCGTTTGTGACCGGCGCGGGTTCGGGGATTGGGCGGGCAACTGCAGTGCTGTTCGCCGCGCGCGGCTATGCCGTGGCACTGGCCGACATATCCGAGGCCGGCCTTGCCGAGACCGCCGCGATGATTGCCGAGGCTGGCGGGGCCAGCGCGGCGTTCACCTGCAACGTGGCCGACGATACCTCAGTCAAGGCCGCCGTCGCAGGCGCAGCAGCGAAGTTCGGCCGGATTGACGCATCGTTCAACGCGGCGGGCATCGATGGCGAAACCGGCAAGTTCACCGCCGATTGCACCATGGACAACTGGCACCGCCTCATCGCCGTCAACCTGACGGGCACCTTCCACGTCATCCGCCACCTGATCCCGCAGATGTTGGCGCAGGGTGGCGGCGGCACCATCGTCAACTGCGCCTCCACCGCCGGCATTCGCGGCGCGGCGACCTGCGGGGCCTACTCTGCCTCCAAGCACGGCGTCGTTGGCCTGACCAAGGCCGCCGCGCTCGAATATGCCGGACAAGGCATTCGCATCAACGCCGTCTGCCCCGGCATGATCCGCACGCCGATGACGCAGAACGGCCCGATGAAAGAGCTGATCGACCAGCTCGTCGTCACCACGCCCTTGGGGCGACTGGGCGAACCGCAGGAAATCGGCGCGGCGGTGCTATGGCTCTCGGGCGAAGATGCCAGCTTCGTCCACGGCCAGGCCATCGCGGTCGATGGCGCGATTACGACACGATGAGCCCGCTCCGCTTCGACGGGCGCACCGCCATCGTCACCGGCAGCGGCGGCAACCCCAGCCTTGGCCGCGCCCATGCCATGCTGCTGGCCAGCCGGGGCGCCAATGTGGTAGTCAACGACATCGGCACCAGCAAAGCCCCCAACTATGAAGGACAGGCCAGCGCCGAGGCAGTCGCCGCCGAAATCCGCGCAGGCGGCGGCAAGGCTGTCGCCGACACGCATTCCGTGGCCGACGAAGATCAGGCCGCCGCCATAGTCCAAACCGCACTCGACGCCTTCGGCAGCGTGGACATCGTGGTCAACAACGCCGGCGTCTCCATCGCCGCTGCGGTCGACGAAATGACCCCGGCCGACTTCCGCTTGCACATCGAAGTCAATCTGCTCGGGCCCTATTATCTCTCCCGCGCCGCCTGGCCCCACATGAAGGCGGCGGGCTATGGCCGCATCGTCAACATCACCTCGGGATCGATGGCGGGCTATGCCAATCAGGCCGCCTATGCCTCCTCCAAGGGGGGGCTGTGGTCGCTCACCCGCACCCTCGCCACCGAAGGCGTGCCGCTGGGCATCAAGGCCAATGCAGTCAACCCCGGTGCCTTCACCCGCATGGTCGCCGCGACCTTGCAGGCGGACTCCCCGCTGCTCGAATTCTCGCGCGACAACCTGCCGCCCGAATTATCCTCACCCGCCGTCGCGTTCCTCGCCCACGAAAGCTGCCCGGTGACCGGCGAATGTATTGAATCCGTCGGCGGCGAGGTCTTCCGGCATTACATGGCGCGCTCCATCGGCATCACCAACCGAGAGCACACCATCGAGACCTTGGCGGCGCGCTGGGACGAGATCATGGCGGGCGCGCCGGACGGCCTGATCGGCCTCGCCGGTCATGACACCAGCGGCTGGAAAGTCCGCGCCTATGAAGGGACCTCGCGTGACTGACTATGCAGTTCTCTCCCTCAAAGGCGGCGAAACCCGGCTGGACGAGGCGATCCGCAACGATCCCTTCCCGTTCTATCGCGCGCTGCGCTCCGAACAGCCGGTCTATTACGATCCCGGCCTCGATCTGTGGCTGGTGACGCGCTACGCCGATTGCGTCGCGGTGCTGCAGGACGATGCCACCTACTCGCTCGAACACGGCTATCAGGACCGCTACGGCGGCGAAAACCTCACCGAATTCGCCGCGATCCTTGAGCGCGATGGCGGCGGCTTCATCCGCGACCTCGCCATCGATCCGCCCGCGCACACGCGCCTCCGCCGCCTCACCGAAAAGGCCTTCACCGCGCACCGGGTCAAAGACCTAGAGCCGCGCATGCGTCAGATTATTGTCGATCTGATCGAGGGCGTTGCGGACCGGGGCGAGGCCGACGGCATGCTAGACATCGGCGCGCCGCTGACCGCACACGTCATCTGCGAACAGCTGGGCTTTGACTGGGACGAAGTCGGCGCGGAAAAGGTCGCTGCGTGGACCAAGGCCGTGCTCGACCAGATCGGCCGCATGCAGGACCGCGCGGCGATGCTCGAAAACGCCAAGGTGATGTGCGAGCTGCAAAACTACATCATCCGCTACATCCGCATGCGCGAGGCCGCCCCGCGCGAAGACATGATCTCCGATCTCGTCCAGGCCGAATTGGCCGACGACGCCAATCCGCGCCTGTCGTTCACCGAACAGGTCTCCACCATCCGCGGCTTCCTGATCGCCGGCAACGACACCACGGCGGCGGCCATCGGCAACGTCCTGCTGATCCTCGCCACCAATCCCGATCTCGCCGATCACCTGTATGGCGAAGTCGACAACGACCGCGTGATGAACCGCTTCGTCGAGGAAGTGTTGCGGCTGCAACCTCCCGTCCACGGGCTGTTCCGCACGGCGATGAAGGACGTGGAGTTAGGCGGCGCAAGCATCCCCGCAATGGCGCAACTCTGCGTGCTCTATGCCTCGGCCAACGACGACGAGGCAAAGTTCCCCGCCCCGCGCGAACTCAACATCGAGCGCCCAAACCTCGGCACGCACCTGACCTTCGGCGCCGGCATCCACAAATGCGTCGGCATGGCGCTGGCCCGCATGGAGATAAAGCTGGCAGCGCAGGAAATCATTCGCCGGCTGGACGGGATCAGGCTGGCGGTGCCGCAAGAGGAGCTGGCGTATCTGCCGACGCTGGCGACGCAGACGATTGCGAGCTTGCCGTTGCGGTTTGTTAGGCGAGCGGGGTGAGTGTCTCCTGCTGCCCCAGAATGATCAGATTGGGGTGGGCTAACCCGATGATATCTGCTTCATTGTCATCCAGGGTGCCGAACTTCTGGGAGGATTAACATGTTAAAGTGGCGGTGCATTCTGGCCATTCTCGCGATCAGTCTGGCGAGCGCCTGCGGCATCAAACAAGCGTTCGGCGATTCAGATGCCAAGATCAGCGTGTTTCATGCCGACCTCGATGACGAGCGTTTCGACGAAATCTGGAAGGAAACTTCGCCGATGTTCCGCAAATCCGGGTCGGAAAAGGAATTCCAGCAATTGCTGGCCGCCGTGCATCGCAAACTCGGAAAGGTCCAATCCTCGAAGCAGAACAATTGGCGGATGAACACCACTCCGCAAGGCACGTTTGTCATGGTTGCCCGCGACACCAAATTCGAAAAGGGATCGGCGCAAGAGAGCTTCACTTATGTGCGTGAGGGCGAGGAATTGCTGCTGGCGGGCTACAACATCAACTCTGCTGCGCTGATCATCAATTAGGGACGGCAGCGCCTCAGCCGCGCACCCCGAACAGCGCCGAGCCCACCCGCACATGCGTCGCGCCCAACATCACGGCTGTCTCGAAATCATCGCTCATGCCCATGCTGAGCCCGGCCAGCCCATTCTCATCCGCCAGTTTGCCCAGCAGCGCAAAGTATGGCGCGGGCTCGACGCCCAGCGGGGGGACGCACATCAGGCCGGCCAGCGGGATTTCTGCTGCGCGGGCCTCGGTCAGCAGTTTGGGCAAGTCGGCAATGCCGCAGCCGCCTTTCTGCTCCTCCGCGCCGATGTTTACCTGGACGAAGCAGGGCACTTGCCGCGCGGCCTTGTCCATCGCGCGGGCCAGCGCGGCGACCAGTGAGCTGCGGTCTAGCGAGTGGATGCAGTCGAACAGCGCGACGGCTTCATCCGCCTTGTTCGATTGCAGTTGGCCGACGAGGTGCAGGGCGATGTCCGGGTGTGCCTCGCGCAGCGCGGGCCATTTCTCTGCCGCCTCCTGCACCCGGTTTTCGCCGAACACCCGCTGGCCGGCTGCGATCAGCGGGGTGATGCGCGCGGCGGGGTGGGTTTTGCTGATGGCGATCAGGGTGATGCCGGAGGGCTCGCGGCGGGCGAGCCTTGCGGCGGCGGCGATGCGGTCTTCGATTTCGGCGAGGCGCCCATTCTGCGCATAACTGACTTCTGGCTGATCCATGGCGCGGTGCTATAGCGCGGTGATGCGCCAGCGCCACCCTGCCCTGCCCCGAATCTGGCTGATCAGCGATGCGCGCAACGATGCCGCGCTGGAGCGGGCCTTGGCGCGCCTGCCACGCGGATCGGGGCTGGTGTTCCGGCACTATCACCTTGCGCTTGTGAAACGGCGCAAGCGGTTTGAGGTTCTAGCGCGGCTGGCGCGGCGGTGGGGGCACTTTGTGGCGCTGTCGGGCGATGCGGCCACGGCCCGGCGCTGGGGCGCGGATGCGGCCTATGGCTCGGCGCGGCTGCTGGCTCGTGGCCCTGCTATACCCCGGCTGGTCACTGCGCATTCGCTGCGGGAGTTGGGCGCCGCAAAGGCTGCGCGGGCCGATGCGGTGCTGCTCTCGCCGGTGTTCCCGACGCGCTCGCATCCGGGCGCGTCAACGCTTGGCCCGCTGCGTTTTCGCCTGATCGCTGGCCACGCAAAAGTGCCGGTGATTGCGCTGGGCGGCATGAACCGGCGCACCACCGCTCGCCTGAAACACCCGATTTGGGCCGCAGTGGACGGCCTTAGCGAGTGATTTTTGCGACAGGGCGAAGTCATTTTCCGCTCATCCTGAGCCTGTCGAAGGGGCGAGATTCCCTAAGGATTCTTGACGCGGAGTCACTGTCAGGCGCATGATGCACTCCAGAACGGGGAAACGATGATGGCGACACGCGCGCTTGGGCAATCGAAGCAGCGGCTGGGCACGGCAAACTGGAACGCGCTGGTCAAGCGCGCGCTGCGGCGCAGCGCCGAGCTGGGCGGGGCGGCGCTGTTGTTTGCGGGTATGCTGTTCCTGGGCGTGGCGCTGGCCAGCTATCACCAGACCGACGCCTCTTCGTCGACGGCGGCGGGCGGCGCGGTGCTTAACTGGATGGGCGCGCCCGGCGCCTGGGCGGCGGACGCGGCGCTGACGCTGTTCGGGCTGGTTTCCGTACTGTTGCTGCCGCTGCTGTATGTATTCGCGCGCAAGCTTTGGCGCTTTGCCGAAGAGGAAGACGGGCTGGTGGCGCATGTCGACCAGCGCTGGTGGCGGCCGCTGGCGATGCTGTTGATTGCCATGCTGCTGCTGGGCACGGTGCTGTCGCTGACGTTTACCCGGCCGGGCGGTTCGCTGCCGGCTTCTTTCGGCGGGATTGCCGGGCTGCTTGGCGCGGGAGCTATCCGCGGCGGGGCCGGGCTGCTCCCTGAGGCTGCGCAGATGTGGGTGATCCTCGTCGCCGCGCTGGCCTGCCTTGGCGGCGGGGCGATGCTCGCGGGCCGGGTGTTTGCGATTGACTGGGGCATGCTGCTGACCCTGCCGAGCCTGTTGCGCCGCGCACCGGCGGGCGAAGGCCTGGCGTTCTCGCCGCCGCGCGAAAAGCGCATGCGGCCCGGCAAGGCTGCCTTCACCCCGCTCGACAATCCGCGCAAGCCCCCTGAAATCAGCGATGCGGCCAGCACGACAAAGCCCGCGCCGTTCACCGGCCAGAGCCGCCAAAGCGACCTGTTCGACAGCTACAAACTGCCCCCGCTCGACTTGCTCGACGACCCGCCGCCCAATTCCGCACCCAAGGTCGACAAGCTGGGCCTTGAGCGCAACGCCCGCCTGCTGGAAACCGTGCTCGAAGACTTCAACGTCAAGGGCACGATCGAAGCCGTGCGCACCGGGCCGGTCGTCACCATGTACGAGCTGGAGCCTGCCCCCGGCATCAAGGCCAGCCGGGTGATCGGCCTGGCGGACGATATCGCCCGCAACATGAGCGCGATTTCGGCGCGCGTCTCATCGATCCCCGGGCGCACTGTGATGGGCATCGAGCTGCCCAATGCCGACCGGCAGATGGTGGTGCTGAAGGAACTGGTCGCCTGCGAGGCTTTCGCCGAGAGCAAGGCGATGCTGCCGATCATTCTGGGCAAGGATATCGCCGGCGGGCCGGTGGTCGCCGATCTGGCCGCGATGCCGCATTTGCTGGTCGCGGGCACGACCGGATCGGGCAAGTCGGTGGGGTTGAACTGCATCCTGCTGTCGCTGCTCTATCGCCTGACGCCGCAGCAGTGCCGCCTGATCCTTGTC
>JANOBA010000009.1:0-7769 GCA_031411415.1 Novosphingobium sp. | reverse complement strand
CCGCGATTTGCGAAAAGGGGGGCAATAAGGAACCTTCAGGAGAATCGTCATGGCCGAAGCCGACACCGCCGAAATGGCCCAATCCGCTAAGAAATACTGGTCAGCCGAGGGCTACTCCGACGGCGGCATCATCCGCGAGGTCGACTATGCTACCCAATCTGGCGGGATCGATCCGATGTTCGCCGGGATCAAGATCGTCGATTGCGACACGCACATCACCGAAGCGCCCGATCTGTTCACCAGCCGCGCACCGGCTGCACTGAAAGCCAAGATGCCCCGCGTCGAGCGCATCGACGGGCTTGATAAATGGTTCGTGGGCGACCGCGACTTCGGCTCGATGGGCGGCAATGTCATCCGCAAGGACAACAACAAGCTGCTCGGCCGCCTCGCCTTCCGCAAGCACGATGACGCCCATCCCGGCGGCCACAAGATCCCTGAGCGGCTCCAGGCGATGGACGACATGGGCGTGCATGCCCAGATCTGCTACCAGAACTCGGGCGTGACCCAGGCCGGATCGCTGATGAGCCTTGGTGATCCCGAGCTCGCGCTGAAAATCATCCAGATCTACAACGATGCTTCCGCCGAATACCAGGAAACTTCCGGCCAGCGCATCTTCAACATGGCCCATCTGCCGTTCTGGGACCAAAAAGCGCTCGAAACCGAAGCCCGCCGCTGTCACGACATCGGCCTGAAAGGCTTCGTGCTGCCCGATACGCCCGAATTCGTCGGCGTGCCCAGCTTCCTCAGTGACTATTGGACGCCGTTCCTCGAAATGTGTGAGGCCACTGGCATGCCGCTCAATTTCCACCTCAACGCGGCAATCGATCCCAACCGGCTGGCTTGGGACGGCTTTGCCTTCGAGCAAACGCTGTCGGTGGTCGCCACGATGTTTTCGATCGGCAATGCGGCGACGCTGGGCAACTGGATCGTCTCGGGCCGACTGGACCGTCATCCCAAGCTGAAAATCGGTCTGATCGAGAGCGGCATGGGCTGGGTGCCTTTCGCTATCGAAGCGCTGGAGCACCAGTTCGACGAAATGCTGGCGGGCAAGGCCAAGGATCACTCGCGCCGCCCCTGGCAGTATTTCCGCGACCACTTCTTCTGCACCTTCTGGTTCGAGAAGGTCGGCCCCAAGCTGTTGCTGGAGACCATCGGCGTCGACAACGTATTGTTCGAAACCGACTTCCCGCACCCGACTTCGCTCTATCCCGGCGTGCAGGCGCATCTCGTCGATACACTGGGCGGATACAGCCGCGAGGTGCAGCAGAAGGTGCTGCAGAGCAACGCGACGAAGCTCTACAATCTGCCGTTTTGAATCCAGATGCGAAACGGGCTTCGCCGGAAGGATACCGGCGAAGCCCGAACAATTTCGCGTTTTACATCAGGACTTGGACAGACCGAGCAATCCGTCCTTGACCAGGTTGTAGAGCCGGATGGCAAGGACCGTCGCGGCTGCGCCAGCGGCACACAAGGCAACATTGGTCGCTGCTGTGCCAAGCTGAGCGCCGATTGCCGGCACATTGGCCAATGCCATGCCAATCGCCGGCAGAACAAGGACCGAGATAAACAAGCGAACCGCTTCATCTGCAGCGTAAGCAAGTCCGGCAATCAAGCCCAGAACGACAATCACCAGCGCCACATTGACGCCTGGTATCTGAATGAAGGCAGCGATTACCGCCAACAATATGCCCAGCGCACGCGCCAGGTTTGCAACTTTACTAACCATTTCTTCCCTCCTGTTTTCGCCATCAGGGTCCGTGACCCGCGGGGAGGTTAACCGCAACTTCACAACTTCAAAATATTTTAAAATGTTTCGCGGTAAATATATGATAATATTCAGATAATACTATCTGATGCGCTCGCTGATTGATGGCCGGTCCCGTAAATGCGATCAAGAATGCCCCAAATCGTGCGCCCGCACTGAGTATGGCTCAACGGCAGGAGCCCCCGCCAGACAGCTCGACATGGAAGTGATCGGCATGCTCGGCGTTGTAGGCCGGGCCAAGCACCGTGCCGAAGCGGCGGCAGGCGCTGGCGTGAATCGTGCGGAGGAATTGCTGCTCGGCCGAGGTGCCTTGCGCCCAGTCCTGCTGGACGCTGATCCGCCGACCGTCGGCCAGTACGAAAGCGGAAACGTCGATCGCGCCGGCAGTGGCATGGGCTGAAAGCCGGTCGGTGCCGGCGACACTGCGGCAGCTGTAACTGCCCATAGTCTCTATGCGCACCAGTTCGCTGCCCAGCATCTGCCGCGCCGCGCGATCCACGCCATAACGCGCCCATGCGGCAAAAGTGTTTGCCATCGGGCAGGTCACCGGGCCGAGGTTTTCGAGCTGCATCTTGCCGTCATCGCTGCGCAGGCTGGCCAGCCGCACGGTATTGACCTGATTGCAGCCGGCGGAAAAATAGCGGCTCGGCAGCGGCGTGAACGAGGCTTTGGTGGTGCCCAGCTGCGACAGACATTGCCGCGCTGCCGGGCTGATCGGCTCCCAGCGGGTCGCGCTGGAACTGCTCAGCGGCACTTGCGTGCAGGCGCCGAGCATCGAGCCCAATGGCAAAAGGAGTGCAAACCATCGCATGGGCCGAGCATGGGCGCGGTTGGTTAATAAAGCGTTGATGGCGCAGCGCTTCGCCGCGCCTTTCGCTTGACTTGGGGGCCCGCGCCACTAAGGGCGGCGGCGGGCCACGCGGTCCCAACGCCGCGCGTGCTCTCTGTAAGGAGAGACTTAAATGTCTGTAACAATTCCGGCTCGCAAACCCGCGCGTCCGTTCTTCTCTTCTGGTCCCTGCGCTAAGCCGCCCGGATACTCCCCCGCAAAACTCGCGACTGAATCGCTCGGCCGCTCGCACCGCGCCAAGATCGGCAAGACGCGTCTCGCTTATTGCATCGATTTGATGCGTGAGCTGCTCGGCCTGCCCGATACACACCGCATCGGCATCGTCCCCGGCAGCGACACCGGCGCCTTCGAAATGGCGATGTGGACCATGCTGGGCGCACGCGGCGTCACCGCGCTGGCCTGGGAAAGCTTCGGCGAAGGCTGGGTGACCGACGCGGTCAAGCAGCTGGGTCTCGAACCGACCGTGATGCGCGCCGACTATGGCCAGCTGCCCGATCTCGACAAAGTCGATTGGGACGACGACGTGCTGTTCACCTGGAATGGCACGACCTCTGGCGTGCGTGTGCCGGACGGCGAATGGATCCCCGCTGACCGCAAGGGGCTTTCGTTCGCCGATGCCACCAGCGCAGTCTTCGCTTACGACATTCCCTGGGACAAGATCGACGTCTGCACCTTCTCGTGGCAGAAAGTGCTCGGCGGCGAGGGCGGGCACGGGGTGCTGATTTTGGGTCCGCGCGCGGTCGAGCGGCTGGAAGAATATACTCCGGCCTGGCCGCTTCCCAAGGTCTTCCGCCTCGTCTCCAAGGGCAAGCTCACCGAAGGCGTGTTCAAGGGCGAGACGATCAACACGCCTTCGATGCTGGCCGTGGAAGACGCGATTTTTGCGCTTGAATGGGCGAAGGGCGTGGGCGGGCTGGAAGGCCTGCAAAAACGCTGCACCGCCAATTCCGATGCACTCGCCAAGATCGTCGCGGAGCGTGACTGGCTGGGGCATCTGGCCATCGATCACGGCACCCGCTCGAAGACCTCGGTTTGTCTGACGGTCGAGGGCGCGGACGAAGCCTTCATCAAGGCTTTCGCCGCACTGCTCGACAAGGAAGGCGCGGCCTATGACATCGCCGGATACCGTGATGCCCCTCCGGGGCTGCGCATCTGGTGCGGCGCGACGGTCGACACTGCCGACATTGAAGCGCTCGGCCCCTGGCTCGACTGGGCTTACGCCTCGCTCAAGGCCTGATCCATTCTTCGGGCTCACGCCCGTCCCAACATTGCAAAGAAGGAGGCTTTCATGACCAAGCCCCGCGTACTCGTTTCCGACAAGATGGACCCCAACGCCGCCAAGATTCTCGAAGAGCGCGGCTGCCAGGTTGATGTTATCACTGGCGAGACCCCTGAACAGCTGATCGCCCGCATCGGCGACTATGATGGCCTCGCGATCCGCAGCTCGACCAAAGTCACCAAGGAAGTGCTCGCCGCAGCCACCAAGCTCAAGGTCGTTGGCCGCGCCGGGATCGGGGTCGATAACGTCGATATCCCGGTCGCTTCGGCCAAGGGCGTCGTGGTGATGAACACGCCGTTCGGCAATTCGATCACCACCGCCGAACATGCCATCGCAATGATTTTCGCGCTCGCCCGGCAAATTCCCGAGGCCAATGCACAGACGCAAGCCGGGAAATGGCCGAAGAACGACTTCATGGGCGTCGAGGTTACCGGCAAGACGCTGGGCCTGATCGGCGCGGGCAATATCGGCTCGATCGTCGCCAGCCGCGCCATCGGCCTGCGGATGAAAGTCGTCGCCTTCGATCCGTTCCTGTCGCCGGAACGGGCGGTGGAATTGGGCATCGAGAAAGCCGAACTCGACGAATTGCTGGCGCGCGCCGATTTCATCACGCTGCACACGCCCTTGACCGACCAGACGCGCAATATCCTCTCGAAGGAAAACCTCGCCAAGACCAAGAAGGGCGTACGCATCGTCAATTGCGCGCGCGGCGGCCTGATCGACGAAGTGGCACTGAAAGAGGCGCTCGATTCTGGCCATGTCGGGGGGGCTGCGCTTGACGTGTTCCAGACCGAACCGGCCAAGGACAGCCCGCTGTTCGGCACGCCGAATTTCATCTGCACCCCGCATCTGGGCGCCAGCACCAACGAGGCGCAAGTCAACGTCGCGCTGCAAGTTGCCGAACAGATCGCCGATTTTCTGGTCAATGGCGGCGTCACCAACGCGCTCAACATGCCCAGCCTCTCGGCCGAGGAAGCGCCGAAGCTGAAGCCCTATATGGCACTCGCCGAGCAGCTCGGCAGCCTTGTCGGCCAGCTGACGACCGGCGCGATCCCGCGCATCTCGATCCATGCTGAGGGCGCGGCATCCGAGCTAAACATCAAGCCAATTGCCGCCGCCGTGCTGTGCGGTTTCCTGCGCGAGCAGAGCGACACGGTGAACATGGTCAACGCGCCGTTCCTCGCCAAGGAACGCGGCATCGAAGTGCGCGAAGTCAAGACCGAGAAGGCAGGCGATTACCACACGCTGATCCGCGTTTCGGTGAAAACTGATGCGGGCGAGCGCTCGGTGGCGGGCACGCTGTTCTCCAACCGCGAGCCGCGGCTGGTCGAGCTGTTCGGCATCAAGGTGGAAGCCGAACTCGCCGGCCACATGATGTATATCGTCAATGAGGACGCACCCGGATTCATCGGCCGCATCGGCACGCTGCTGGGCGAAAACGGGATCAACATCGGCACGTTCAACCTCGGCCGCATTGCGGCAGGGGGTGAGGCAGTGCTGCTGCTCTCGCTTGACAGCGCGTTGCCCGCTGACGTCATGGAAAAGGCCCGCGCCTTGCCCGGCGTCAAGCGCGCAATGGCGCTGGCGTTTTGATAGCTCCGTCGTCCCGGCTTTCACCGGGGCGACGGAACGGCTAAGGCCCCCCAGATGACCGATACCGACCGCGACCTGTTGCCCGAAGGCCTTGAAGACCGGCTGCCCGCCAGCGCGGCAGTGGCAGCGCGGGCCACGCGCAGCGTGCTCGATGTGATGGACGCGCATGGTTATGACCGGGTCCAGCCACCGAGCATCGAATTCGAAAAATCGCTCGCCAGCCGCATGGCCGGGATCAGCCCGCGCCGCATGTTCCGCTTCGTCGATCCGGCGAGCCTGCGGATGATGGCGCTGCGCAGCGACATCACACCGCAAGTCGGCCGCATTGCTGCGACGGGCCTCGCCGCTGCGGCGCGGCCCTTGCGGCTGTGCTATGCGGGCCAGGTCGTGACGATCAAGGGCGACGGGCTCGATCCCACGCGTGAACGGCTCCAGCTGGGAGCCGAACTTATCGGCTCGGACAGCGTTGCGGCGGCGGGTGAGCTGGTGGCACTGGCGGTCGAGGCCGCGCAGGCTGCTGGCGCGACGGGGATTTCAGTCGATTTCACCCTGCCCGATCTGGTCGATACGCTGGCCGAAAAGGCCCTGCCGCTGGACGCTGACAAAATCGAAGACGTGCGCCGCGAGCTTGATGCCAAGGACGCCGGCGGGTTGGTCGCGGCCGGCGGTGAGGCATACCTGCCGCTGCTAACCGCGATGGGGCCATTTGATGAGGCCATCGAGCGCCTCGCAGCAATTGATGCCGGCGGCGCACTCACATCGCGCATCGCCGCCTTGCGCGAAGTCGCCGCGCGGGTGGCCGGCAAGGCGCGCCTCACGCTCGACCCCTCAGAACGCCACGGCTTCGAATACCAATCCTGGCTGGGCTTCACGCTCTATGCCGATGGCCTGCGCGGCGCGCTGGGGCGCGGCGGGGCCTATCGTATCCTCGGCACTGACGGCAGCCCGGGCGAGCCGGCTTTCGGCTTCTCGCTCTATCCTGACGCGCTGATCGATGCGCTGGGGGCAAACGAAAGCCCGCGCAACTCGCTGTTCCTGCCTCTGTGCCATGACGGTGAGGCCGCCGAACGGCTGCGCGCCATCGGCTGGCGCACTATTGCGGCATTATCCGATGCCGACGATGCCCGCGCGCTGGGCTGCACCCACCAGCTGAGCGGCGGCGAAGCAGAAAAGCTCTAGCCAGTCCCTTCCCAGACTACGCCCGCATCCCTCGTGCCGATCACATCGGCCAGTTCCCAGATGTTGCGATAGCCATAGCCGTGCAGGTTGATGAAGGTCGGGATGTTGAGCGCCAGCTCGACCCGCTTGGTCACCACCGGGGCGCGGTTGTCGGAAAAGTTGTTGTTGCAGTAAATGTAGATCGGCCGGTTCGAATTGGCGCCGATCACGGCACGCAAGGCCTCATCGGTAAAGTCCGTGAAAGGCAGGTTGACCGCTCCCTTCAGGTGCCCCCGGGCGAAGGCATCCGCCGACCGGGCATCGAGCAGCAGCGCACCTTGGGCCGCCGCGCGGCTGGCAAATTCAGTCCAGCCAAGCCGGTGCGAAGCGCGCACCCCGGCAAGGTCGCCGGTGAGCCGGGCGAAACCGGGATAGTCGATCTGCGGATTGACCGGCGGGCGCGCCATGGCTGGCGTCGCCGCAGCAACCAGCGCGAGCATGACCAGCCAGTGAGCGGATTTCTGCATGGGTTGGCTCCCCGTTTTTCAAGAGCCAAGAAACTTGGCCGGGTGGGCTTTATCCGCGCTGAATGCAATCAGCGCCGCCGGTTCAGGTTCCACAAAGTGAACAGCCCGACCGCGCACCAAACCACGTTGAGCGCGGTCGACGGAACTGCCCCATGCGCTCCGCTGTTCACGACAAACCCTGCCGCGCCGACGATGTTCATCCACTGATAAGCCGCCGATTGACCGGTGAGCCTGCCAGCCGAAACGAGAATGTAGGAGCCGAGGATCAGCAGCGCGCCGATCCAGCCGGCGACTTCGATCAACAGTTCCATGCGGGTGTTACGCCGCCAGCTTCCTCAGCACATAGTGCAGGATCCCGCCGTTCATGAAGTATTCGACTTCGTTGGCGGTATCGATGCGGCACAGAGCGGTGAAGGTGAACTGGGTGCCGTCGGCGCGGGTCACGAGCACGGCCACGTCCTGGCGCGGGGTTAGGCCTGCCACACCCACGATGGTGAACGTGTCGTCGCCGGTGAGGCCCAGGCTGGCGCGGCTCTCGCCGTCCTTGAATTGCAAAGGCAGCACGCCCATGCCCACAAGATTGCTGCGGTGGATGCG
>JANOBA010000008.1:0-5250 GCA_031411415.1 Novosphingobium sp. | reverse complement strand
GATCGGCGCGATCCGCATCACTGCGAACGAGACGCTGTTCGAAGTGCCCCAGGCCGTTGCCGCGCGCTTCCTTGAAAGCATAGGCCGCACCGCGGGCGACGAGGACGACGGCGTGGAGATCACCCAGACCGACGGCCCGCCGCGCGAAGGCGCACGTGAAAACCACCGCGAGCGCAGCCATGACGGCCCGCCACCGCGCCGTAATGATGCTGGGCCGCGCCAGCATTCCGCCGCGCCGCGCCAGCGCGATGCCGCGCCTGCCGCCCGGACTTACGTCGCCAAGCCGCAGAGCGATCGCCCGCAAACTGAAAACGCCCCTCCCCCCAGTGATCGCCCTGCCGATCACCAGCCGCAGCCCCGCAAAGAGCTGACCGCCCGTCCGCATGAGGCCCGTCCCGCTGGCCACAAGCCCGGCGGACCCAAGTATGGCGGCGCGAAGCCCGGCGGTTATAAAACCGGCGGTGCAAAGCCAGGCGGTTACAAGGCTGGCGGCGCCAAGCCCGGCGGCTTCAAGCCTGGTGGCCCCAAGCCCGGCGGGGCCAAGGGCAAGTGGGGCAAACCGGACCGCGGTCGGTGATCCGCATTCTGGTTGATGCCGACGCCTGCCCGGTCAAAGACGAGACCTATCGTGTCGCCCAGCGCCACGGCGCAGGCGTGACCATCGTCAGCAACAGCCCGATCCGCACGCCGCCACTGGATTTCGTCGACAGGGTCGTGGTCAGCGATGGCTTCGACGCCGCCGATGACTGGATTGCCGAGCGCGCAGGCCCGCGCGTCGTCTGCATCACCGCCGATATCCTGCTGGCTGACCGCTGCCTGAAGGCGGGCGCGCTGGCCATCTCACCCACCGGCAAGGCCTTCACCCCCGGCTCGATTGGCGGGGCCATTGCGACCCGCGCGATCATGGCAGACCTGCGCGCCGGCGGCGAACAGCTCGGCGGCCCGGCGCCATTTTCCAAGACCGACCGCTCGCGCTACCTCTCCGCGCTGGACGAAGCCCTCGTCCGGCTCGGGCGGATGGGCTAAGGCACTATCGAACTGGTTTGAGGCGCTGATGCTGCGGCTTTCGGGACTAACATTGCCACTCGATCACGAGGCCGATGCGCTTGGCCCGGCTATCTGCGCGCGGCTCGGCATTGCGCCCGAAGCGCTGCGCGGCTTCAGTGTGTTCAAACGCGGCAACGATGCGCGGCGGCGCGGGGCCATCGTGCTGGTCTATACGCTCGATCTGGATCTGGCCGATGAGGCTGAAGTCTTGGCACGACTGGCAAGCGACAAGGATCTGCGCCCCACGCCGGACATGGCATATCGCCCCCCGGTGCGCGCGCCGGAAGGCTGGTCCGGCCTCAGGCCCGTCGTCATCGGTGCGGGACCATGCGGCCTGTTCGCCGGGCTGATCCTGGCGCAAATGGGCTTCCGCCCGATCATCCTCGATCGCGGCAAAGTGGTGCGCGAGCGGACCAAGGACACCTGGGGCCTGTGGCGCAAGGGCCAGCTCAACCCCGAATCCAACGTCCAGTTCGGCGAAGGCGGCGCGGGGACGTTTTCGGACGGCAAGCTCTATTGCCGGGTGAAAGACCCGCGCTTCCTCGGCCGCAAGGTTCTGGAAGAATTCGTCGCCGCCGGTGCGCCGGATGACATCCTGTGGGAAGCGCATCCGCACATCGGCACCTTTCGCCTCGTCACCATGGTCGAAAGCCTCCGCCGCCAGATCGAGGAACTGGGCGGCGAATACCGGTGGCAGACGCGAGTCGATGACATTGCGCTCGACCGGCTGGCGGAAGGCGCCCAGCAATTGCGCGGCCTGCATCTGGCAGACGGCAGCTTCCTTGAGGCGGACCATGTCGTGCTCGCCGTCGGCCACAGCGCCCGGCCAACGTTCGAGATGCTGCACGCGCGCGGCGTGCATATCGAGGCCAAGGCCTTCTCCATCGGCGTGCGCATCGAGCATCCGCAAAGCTGGATAGACAAGGCGCGTTTCGGCAATTGTGCCGGGCACACGGATCTTGGCCCGGCGGCCTACAGCCTCTCGCACCACTGCGCCAATGGCCGCACGGTTTACAGCTTCTGCATGTGCCCCGGCGGGCGCGTCGTCGCCGCCGCATCGGAGCCCGGCCATGTCGTCACCAACGGCATGAGCCAGTATTCGCGCGCGGAATTCAACGCCAATTCCGGGCTGGTCGTGGCCATTGACCCCGCGCGCGATTATCCCGGCGGGCCGCTCGCCGGCATCCAGTTCCAGCGACACTGGGAGGCGCTGGCCTATCAAGCGGGCGGCAGCACCTATGCCGCGCCCGGCCAAAGGGTCGGCGATTTCCTGGCAGGCCGCGCCTCGACAGCACTCGGCGCGGTGACGCCAAGCTACAAGCCCGGCGTGGCCATGACCGACCTTGCCCTATGCCTGCCCGATTATGCCATCGAAGCCATGCGCGAGGCGCTGCCGATATTCGGTCGCAAGCTGGCGCGCTATGACGATCCCGATGTGGTGATGACCGGGGTGGAAACGCGCACGTCCTCGCCGGTGCGGATCACGCGCGGACCTGATTTCCAGAGCCTCAATACCCGGCGCCTGTTCCCCGCCGGCGAAGGCGCGGGCTATGCCGGCGGCATTCTTTCCGCCGCCATCGACGGGATCAAGGCCGCCGAGGCCGTCGCCCAGAGCATCGTTTCGGCGTGACTTACGACGCCATCGTATTGGGAGCTGGCGCCGCCGGCATGATGTGCGCGATGACGGCGGCGGCGCGCGGGCGGCGCGTGCTGCTGGTCGATCATAGCGATGCCCCCGGCAGCAAGATCCTGATCTCCGGCGGCGGACGCTGCAATTTCACCAACCTAAACACCGCCGCCGACCGGTTTCTCTCCGAAAACCCGCATTTCGCCAAGTCAGCGCTTGGGCGATACACCCCGGCGGATTTCATTGCGCTGGTCGAGCACCACGGCATCGCCTGGCACGAAAAGACACTTGGCCAACTGTTTTGCGATGGCTCCGCACGCCAGATCGTCGACATGCTGACGGGCGAATGCCGCGCGGCTGGCGTCACCTTGGCGCTCGGTCATGCGGCAAGCGAAATCGCCCATGCGGACGGCCTGTTTCGCGTAACGCTGGGCGGCGCGGAGCACCATGCCACCGCGCTGGTGCTCGCCACCGGCGGGCCTTCCATTCCCAAAATGGGCGCGACCGGCTTTGCCTACGATGCGGCGCGCCAGTTCGGGCTGTCAGTCGTCCAGCCGCGCCCGGCGCTGGTGCCGTTCACGCTTGGCGCTGACGATGCGCTGTTCAGCGAACTGGCCGGGGTCTCCGCCGATGTCGCGGTGCGCTGGAACAAGGTGCGCTTCCGCGAGGCGGCGCTGTTCACCCACCGGGGACTGTCTGGCCCGGCGATGCTGCAAATCAGCTCCTATTGGCAGCACCGCACGGCGATCGGGGTGAACTTCCTGCCCGATGCGGCCCCGGACTGGCTGCTCGCCGAAAAGCGCGCCCGCCCCCGCGCGGCGCTGCGCCGGGTGCTCGGCGAGCGCTTGCCCGAGCGGCTGGCCGACGCGCTGCTGGGGCGCATGGGGCTGGCGGGCGAACTCAGTGCACTGACCGACAAGGCGCTGCGCAACGCCGAGGCGCGGCTGGCAGACTGGCAATTCACTCCAAACGGCACCGAGGGCTTCGCCAAGGCCGAAGTCACTGCCGGCGGCATTGCCACCAGTGATCTCTCTTCGCAAACGATGATGGCCCGCCGTATGCCCGGGCTCTATGCCATCGGCGAAGCGGTCGACGTCACCGGCTGGCTCGGCGGTTATAATTTCCAGTGGGCATGGGCCAGCGGCTGGGCCGCCGGTCAGGCCATCTAGCCCTTCCGCACAAACGGATACTTGAGCTGCTCCCAATAGCCTCCCGGCACCGCCTCGGGCACGCCATAGTTTTCCGGCCAGCGGCCTTCGGGCAAGTGGAAAGTGCCGAACAGCTTGTCGAGCAGTGGCAGGTGGATGGCAAAGTTTACGTCCACCGCTTCCTCCTCCAGCCCGTGGTGCCAGTGGTGGAAACGCGGCGTGACGATCCAAGCGCCCAGCCGGTCGAAATTGCCGCGCAAATTGGCGTGGACCAGCGCCGACAGGACATAGACGATGGCGACATAGGCCTGCATCGCCGACGGGCTGAACCCCAGGGTCAGCAGCGGCAGCGAGGTGAATGCGCGCATCAGGACGATCTCGACGAAGTGCATCCGCGCGCCCGCCAGCCAGTCCATCGACTTGGCCGAATGGTGCACCGCATGGAATCCCCACAGGAACGGCACTTTGTGAAAGACGCGGTGGAACCAGTATTGCGCGAAATCGGTGAGCAGCATGATCAGCGCGAGCTGGACGATCCACGGGATCGACGCGACGGCGGCGCGCAGGTCGGCAAAGCTGCCGGTTTGCGCGTTGATGAAGGTCGAGGGGGCGAGCGTCAGGAACGTCATGACCTGCACCGCCATCGAGCTGACGAGATAGTAGAACAAATCCTCGCGCCATTCCTGCCGGAACAGCCGCTGCTCGGGACGATGCGGGAACAGCCGCTCGATCGGCGCGAACATCAGGCCGGTCGCAATCGTATTCACGACGAAGAAGTCGAGGCCGAAGAAGATGCCCCATGTGTGCATCTCGCGCGGCTGGACTCCGGCGCCGCCCATGAGCGTTGCGGCCAGCGCCACGAAGAGCGCCGAAAAGCCCAGCATCTTGCGCGGCCGCAGCATCAGGCTGACCAGCGAGAGCGCGTATGCCGCGATCAGGATGGTATGAACCGCAACGCGGAATCCGGCGGACTTGTAGAGAACCCCGAGTTCGGGGGTCGCGAGCAGATCGGGCCAGCGGAGCGCCGCGACCATGCCGAATCCCGCGATGCCGAGCAGCAAGGCAAAGAAGCCCGAGAACCATCCGCTGCCGAATCCGCGAACAGCGGTCGGCGATTCGAGGTCGCGGACCAGTGCATCGATTGAAAAACCCTTGGCCATGACTTCCCCCTTCGCCCGTCTGTCGGTCGTTTCTTGCCAGTTTAAAGTAAAGATTGCCCTTCTGCACTCGCAATGGCTTCGCGAACCCGCGCGAGCGCGGCGTCGAGCGGGGCGGCCTCGCCTAATTGGGCGAAGGTGCCGTTGAGCGCGAAAACGCAGTGCCCGTGGACCGATGCAAGCAGCGAGCGGGACAGTGCGGCAACCGTTTCGCGCGAGGCATGGGGCAGGGCGAGCTGGACTTCGCGGCGCATGGTGCCGGTCAGGTCGC
>JANOBA010000007.1:0-2656 GCA_031411415.1 Novosphingobium sp. | reverse complement strand
GGAAGGTCAAGCCAAAAGCTTAGCCCGGAAGGGAGATTGATCGCGCTGGCCTTGCAAATGCAGTTGCATACCCGGTCCGTTCAGACCTGGTGTGCAGAGTCCGTTCGTTCCTGCATCGGCCAAAACACAACGACCAGAATCTGCATCCCCAGCAACGCCACCGTCCCGCCATAATAAGACCAGCGGATCGCCTCGCGCGCGCCGTCACTGACCGCACCTGGCGCATAGTCGACCGCGCCGAGCATGAATGCGATTCCCGCCGTGCCCAGCGCCATACCGACTTTGGTCGCGAGACTTACTCCGGCCGAGAGCAGCCCTTCCTTGCGCGTGCCGAACTGCGCTTCGTGATAATCGACTGTTGCGGCGATCATCGTGAAGGTGGCAGTGATCGTGGCCGAAGTGGCGAGCGATGCTGCAATGTAGAGAGCCAGGAACAGCGGCGGGTTCGCCTCGGTCAGCGGCAGGACCACGAACAGCGAGGCCGCCAGCCCCAACACCGCGATGCAACCCCGGCGCAGCCCCATGCGCGCGAAAAAGGGCGGGGCGATGAAAGAAGACAGCAGCAGCATCCCGGCAATCGACGGCATCATCACCGATATCATCCACGGCCTGCCCAGCACCTCGATGGCGAAATAGGGGGTGGTCGCCATCATCCCGCCGAAGCGGATAAAATAGAACAGGCAGAAGCCAAAGGAGACCCACCAGGCGCGGTTGCGCAGCATCTCGCCAACCGCGGGCAGGATCGCGAATTTGGGCGGGGCGGCATCCTCGATTCGCTCGTGGCAATTGCGGAAAAGCGCGAGAATGGCGATCAGCGAAACCGCTGCGAACAAGGCCGCCACGCCGATGAACCCGCGCCGCTCGTCGCCGCTGCCAAGCAGGGCGACCAATGGCGTCGTCGCCGCCGTGCCCAGCACCACCGAGACCGATGTGCCGATTGATCGCGCGCCGCTCAGCTTCAGCCGCTCGGTGCCCGCATCGGTCATCATTGGCATCAGCGCGGTAAAGGGGATCGAGCCAATCGACATGAGGATGCCCAGTGCCTTGAACGTGAGGAAGGCATAGACGATCTGTGCGGTCTGCCCCCAGTCAGGCACGCTGAAAGTGGCGATGAACAACAGCGCGTAAGGCAAGGCCATAAACAGGAAATAGCCGCGCGTGCGTCCCCAGGGGCTGCGCGTCCGGTCGACCGCGATGCCGACTGCCACGTCGATCACGGCGTCCATCAGCCGCGCGATCAGGAATATCATCCCCACTGCGGCAGCCGGCAGTTTGATCACGGTGACATAGTAATAGAGCAGGAAACCGCTCGCCATGTTGTAGGGAAGCGAAAAGCCGAGATCGCCAAAGCCATAGCTCAGCCGCTCCTTGAGGCTCAGCGCAGGGATACTCACCGGCCGAGCGCGGTCCGGGTTTGGGCCAACGATTGCAGCGCGGGCATGGTCGGGCGGTATTCCAGGCCGATGCCGCCGGAATAGCCGAGCCGCTCCAGCAGCGCGATGATCTTGTCCCAGTTCAGCGTGGCGCTGCCCGGCTCGTTCCGGCCGGGCATGTCGGCAACCTGCACATGGTGCACCAGATGCATGCGGCCGGTCAGCACTTGTTCCATGTCCTCGCCCATCGTCGCGGAATGATAGACATCATAAAGCAGGCGCAGGTTCGCGCTGCCGACCGCTTCGACGATGTCTAGGCCCAATGGCGTGCTGACCAGATACATGCCGGGATGCTCGACCCGGTCGTTGAGCGGTTCGAGCAGCAACATTACACCGGCCTCCTGCGCCAGGGCTGACGCCTGCTTGAGCACCGACACCGCCGCCGCGAAATGCTCCTGGTGGTCAACGCCTTCACGGGTGAACCCGGAGGCGACGATCATTGGCGGCGAGCCGAGCTGCTTTGCTGCCACCAGGCTCTCGCGCACGGCATCGAGAAATTCGCCATGCTGCGCCGGATCGACCAGGCTGCGGCGCGGATCGACGCATATGCCAGTCAGGCGCACTCCGGTTTCGGCAAGGGCGCCTGCGATGCCGCTCAGGTCCTTGTCGCGCCACAAGTGAAACTCAACCGCCTCGAATCCGGCGGCCTTTGCGGCGCGAATGCGGTCGGCCATGTCGGGGTGCTCATCGGCAAAGTGCCATTCAATGCAGGGCGATAGGAACATGTCGGCAGCCTTATTAGAATAACAATTCCTATTATGACTAAGCCAGATGATCCAGCCAGGCAATCGAAATGGTTGTGACTGTTGCAACCATAACACAGCTGCGGGCAACCAGTTTGCCTCGTTCAGAGTCGGTATTGACAATTGGAATGCTGTTTATAATATTGGGGTTCTAATTTGACATATCGATGCTGCGCGGGGCGGGCACGATCAAGGGAGGAAAACAACCATGGCCAAGCTTACTTCAGTTCGCACGCTCCTGATCGGTGTGTCCGCACTCGCCGTTTCCGCGCCTGCCTTTGCGCAGACTGCGGACGACGCCACGAACAACGCCAACAATGCCGAGATCATCGTTACCGCGCAGAACCGCGAGCAGAACCTCAACGACGTTCCGATCGCCATTGACGTGGTGAATGCCGAGACGCTGCGGCAATCGGGCTTTGGCGGTATGAACGACATCGACAAGATCGCCCCTGTCGTTCAGCTCAACCAGGATCAGGG
>JANOBA010000006.1:0-13774 GCA_031411415.1 Novosphingobium sp. | reverse complement strand
ACCTACAATCCGCAGGTCGCCCGCGACGACATGTTCCAGCTGGGCCGCCACATGACCACCAAGGGCAATCAGGTCGCGCCGGTCCGCTCAAGCTCGGCATTGGTGCTGTCATCGACCAATGCCAACCGCGAGCGGATCTATGTGCAGCAGGCACCGATTAGTTCGCCGGGCTTTTCAAGCCAGGCTTTCGCGCCCCATTTCCCGCATACCGTGCGCACGGCCGAGACCAAGACCTGCAGCGATTGCCACGTCAGCGTGGGCGAAGACAACAATGCAATCATGGCGCAGACGCTCCTGCTCGGGACCAGCTCGGTCAACTTTCTCGGCCTTAATGCATGGACCGGCCTTGAAGGCGGTTTCGAGGCCGTGCGGGTCACGGAATGGGACGAACCGCAGGCGGTGATCGGATCCTACCTGCATCGCTATGCCTATCCAGATTACTACCGCATGCATGTCGAGCAGAATGGCCGCGAGTTGAAGAACTGGGTCCGCGGCAAGGCCTTCGATGCGGGGCCCTCAGGCGAGACCAAGCAGCTCGAGGAATTCCGCAATGTCGTGCAGTCAACCAGTGACCGGGTCGGCTGTCTGCAGCTTCGCGGGGAATACATGTTTGTCGCCCAGGGCAAGGGCGGTTTCCATGTCTATGACGTGGCCTCGGTGGCCAACAAGGGCTTTGCCGATCCGATCGTCTCCGCGCCTTTCGCGGGCGATGCCCAGCTCGATACCACGAATGCCACCTGCATGGCCCTGCCGACCAACCAACCGATCGCGCCCGAGCGTAATACCCAGCTGATGCGCACCGCCAATCAGGAACAGCCATTCCTGCCGATCTACAATTACGCCGCGATCACCGACAGCACCGAAGGCCTGATTCTGGCCAACATCAACACATTCGCCGACGGCGATTTCCGCAACAACCGCCTGACCCGTGCGCTGACATGGAATCCGGATGGCCTGCTCGATGGCGCGCGGCATATCGTTCTGGCGGGCGAGGTCGCCTATATCGCGGCCGACAAGGGCCTGATCGTGGTCGACCTTTCCGACCCGCTGAAACCGAAACTGGCCGCCATTCGCGAACTTGCCGACATGCGGGCGAGCGCGGTCCAGTTTCGCTATCTGTGGGTAACTGACCGCGAAGGGTTGAAGCTGTTCGACATAACCGACTTACGCAATCCGCTTGCCGTGCCCGAGGCGACCGTGCCGCTTGCCGACGCGCGCCGGGTCTATGTTGCGCGCACCTATGCTTACGTCGCCGCGAAACAGGAAGGGCTGGTCATCGTCGACGTCACCCGGCCGCGCAGCCCGCAAGTGCGCCAGAAGGTCACATTCGGCGGGAAACTGAACGACGCCGAGGACGTGGTCGTGGCCTCGACCAATGCCTCGATGTTTGCCTACGTCGCCGATGGCCGGGGTGGCCTCAAGGTGCTGCAACTGATCTCGCCGGAAAGCCAGCGCGGCTTCTATGGATTTTCGCCGGAACCCAGCCCCGAATTGATTGCCTGGGCAAAAACCCCGTCGGCGGCGCTGGCAGTTTCCCGGGGGCTTGATCGTGACCGCGCGGTCGACGAGACCGGCGGGCAGATCGCGGTATTCGGGCGATTGGGCTCGCGCCCGTTCACGCGCAGCGAGATGGAGCGGTTGTTCCTGACCCGCAAGGGGTTCCCCTACAAGGTCAGCGATGAGGCCGAAATGAGCGCCTGGCGCGCGGCGCGCTGACGGCAGTTATCCCTCATTGCTTTCGCCGGGGTTCGAGCCCTTGCGGAGCCATGGCCGAGCCATGATAGTCGTGGCACATCGCGCAGCCCGAGGAAATCTTGCCGCGCGGGGCATTTTCGCCGAAATGGCAACTACGGCACGAATTGAGGTCTGGCAGCAGCACGTCTGCCGATGTGATCGAGCGATCAGCCGCGTGGCAGGAGGTGCACGTCTCCTGCTTATGCGCAGCGTGGGTGAACCAGCCATGCTGCATGAAGCGGGAAACCTGCGTCACCGGCACCACCGAAAAGCGCCCGCCAGCCTGAGCCGGGGTATGACATTCCCCACAGATGCCGCCGCGCGACAGCGCCTGCGCAGCGGATCCGACGCTGCCGGCAGGGCGCGAAAAGCGGGCGAAGTAGCCGCCACTGTCGGCAAATTCGCCCGGCCGCTGCCGCCCGTTGATGACCGGCTGTGAGGCAGGCCGGGCGACCGAAAGATCGGCAATCATCTGGTCAACATCGCCGTGCCGTAGCTTGCGGAAGGTTCCGCCGACCTTGTCGTAGGCAAGGCTGTGGCAGCCCTCGCAGTCACGCTCCATGTCGATAGGAAGGAAGCGCACGCCGTCCGCGGTTGGACGGTGGCAGGAGGCGCAGGCAAGGCCCGACCCCTGACCCAGCCGCTGCGTCATCCGCGCCGCACCGCCGCGCGGATCGAGGTGCAGCTTGTGCGAGAAAGTCAGACCGCTCGCCTCGCGTGGGTGCTTAGCCAAAGAAACCCGGGTCAGGGCGCCGCTGCCCGCAGCAAGTGGCAGCCCCGGGCGAAACTGGGGATGCAGTCGGCCAAAATCGGCGGCATTGCCGAGACGTGTATCGGGCAGGCCTGCCTTCAGTGATCCGTGGCAATCGGTACAGAACGCTTGAGCAGGCGGCGGCATCCGGCCAGCACCCTCATGCTCGTTGTGGCAGTCGCTGCAGGCGCCGGGCCCCGGCTTGCCGAACTGGTGCGCCACGCGCCATTGCAGCCGGTCACCAAGGCTGCCGAACCCGCGCGCCTTGGCGAGCCGCGCGGGCACAGCATGATCGTGGGAACTCTTGTGACACGAGAGGCAGGCTTCGTCGCGCACCGCCTCGAAAGGCTTGATGTGGCAGGCTTCGCACTTTGCCTCGAGCTGGTGATGCGCAAGGCTGAGCGGGCCCGGGGTCCAGGCGGCATCGCCCGTGACGCTGTTTGGCGGTGCGCGAAGGAGCGAACTGGTGATCGGCACGCCGAGAAAAAAGAGCAAGACCGCAAGCCCGAGCAGCCATGACATCGCGCGCTTGCCCGGCAACTTTCCGGCGAGCGCGAATCCAGTCGCTTCGTCGATCGGTTCGTCGGCATCGGCCACCTTGATCACAGTGAGCAGCACCGCGCCGTCGCCGTCTTGCGACACTGCGACCCGGTAGGAGCCAAAACGCAACTCGCCGCCGGTTTGGGGGGCTATGCTCGCATGGCGCCGTTGCCTGCCATCGTGTCCGAAGCCGAGTGAACCGACCGCTTCAACCGCGATCTGTCCGTCCTCACTCAAGGTGATCGTCGCATGATACGGATCGAGGGCAAGGTCTGGCAGGTGCAGTGCATTGTCAGCCGAGCGCCCGACGCTCACCTGCTTGCCTGCGAGATCCCGGTTGCGCACGATTTCGCGGCCCTGCGCTGAGGTCTCGACGGTTCTGACGCGGAAGGTCATGCGCTGCCCTGCCTGCTACCAATAGTAGAATACGCTGATGATGTGAGCGACCAACGCAGCGAGAAGCGCAAAAGTCGCGGGCACATGGACGTATAGCCACACCTCGATCAGTGCCTTCATACGCATGTGTCGCCGCATTCGCGCCAGTTGCGCTTGGCGTCTCTGGAGCAATGCCTCGAGCCTGACCAGCGCGGGATTGCCGCTTTCTTCGGCGCTGGCGCGATTGATTGCTGTGATTGCGTCGAGTGTCGCGCCGCCTGGCTGGCTGGCTGAAAGCCGACGCCAGATCCCGACCGCGAGGGCATCCTCGTGCAGGGCTGCGGCGACCGGCTCGGCCCAGCGCCGGTCCAGCAGTTGCGCCGCGCTTTCGAGCTGCCGATCGACTGCGGCGATCGCTTCGATCATCTGCGATTGAGTCATTTCCTCGCGGTTGGTGCTGATCGCGGCGGGGAGCGTGGCGTAAACCACGATGCCAAACACGCCCGAGGCGATCACCAGCATCATCAAGGCATAGGCTAAGGTGTGGACGTTCCAGCCAAACTGAAACCCAGTGTGCAGCGTGGCGATAACAATCAGCGCGAGGCCGAGATAGACATGCGCCGACGTCCAGGCCTTGAGCGACCATCCGCCCCGGCTCATGTTGCGCTTGCGCACGCCGAGCAGCGCCAGCCAGACGATCAGCCCGGTGCCGATCGTGCCAAGCGCATAACCCAGCCAGGTCCCGCCACTGGGACGCGGCTGAACATCGGCGAGCGCATAGGCAACTATGGCGACGAGGCACAACGCCCCGGCACGCTTGAGCCAGAGGAAGCGGCGATGCCGCAGGAAGCCCTCGTGATCGATATCGAGCTGGCGGCTGGTCTGGCGCTGGACCAGGGACATCAAGCCTCCTTCGCCAATTGCGCGACCGAGAGCATCGTCTCGGGCGCAACCCGTATCGCCGCGCCGGTCGGGCAAGCGCGCACGCACGCCGGGCCGCCATCAATGCCGGAGCACATGTCACACTTGATCGCCTTTTTCGGCGCATCGACGGCGGCTGCATGCTTCTTGCGCCATGCGTAAGGCGGCTCGCCCGGCCCTGGTCCGGCCCCAAACAGCAGCCAGGTGAGTAAGGGCGGCTTCTTCGGCGGGACCGCGTCCATCCGGATCACGTCGTAGGGACAATTGCGCTGGCAATTGCCGCAGCCGATGCAGGTATCATTGATCACCACTTCGCCGTCCGGCCCGCGCGTTATCGCATTGGGCGGGCAATCCGCCATGCAGTGCGGGTGTTCACAGTGACGACATGACGTGGGGACATGCAGGTGTGCGTAAGTCCGCCCGGCCTCGCGGTCGAGGCGGCTTAGCCCGTCGTGGCTGTCGGCGCAGGCTTTCTCGCAATTGTCGCAGCCGATGCACAGCGTCTCGTCGATCAGCAGCACGTCGGTGGCTTCACCCAGGCCATTATCGACGAGAAACTGCGCGGTCTCGGAATACATGTCGACCGAGCTGGTGAAATGCTCCTTGCGGCCCTCGATAAAGGCATTGGTGGCGCGCCGCGCAGCCATGTCGGCGCTGGCTTTCGCGCGCAGCTCGGGCTTGCGATCCAGCAGGCGGGCGAAGGCATCACCCGGCAGGCGTATCACTTCGGATCGGATCGCCGCACGCACTGTGGCGCTGCGCGGCTGGCCATCCAGCAGCGCCATTTCCCCGACATAGCTGCCTGCGGGAAGGTAGTTCAGGAAGACGTTCTTGCCTCCGATGGACTTCTCTACCACCATCGAGCCGCGCCGGATGACATAGATATCCGTTCCGGTCTCGCCCTCGGCGATCACCACTTCCCCGGCGCGCACGGTCCTGACTTCGGCAAGGTCGACCGCCTCCGCGATGTCTTCGCGGCTAAGGCCCGAACCGAACATCTGCAGCAGTTGGCGTTCGATCGAAACCCTTGCAATCGCGCGCCCGGCTGCGGGGACCGTAGCCATCAGCTTGAGCGCGGCGGTGCGTGACAGTTCAATGGCGACCACCGGCCCGTCCGCTCGCACCGTCGCCCCGCGGCGGCGGCCGGAGATCAACCCGACTTCGCCGACAATCTGCCCCTGCCCGATTGTCACTGTCTTGGCGGGGTCCTCCCCGGTCTCGACAACCACCGAACCCTCGGCGAGTGCGAACAGCGACGATCCGGTGTCGTTGCGGATGAACAGGGCTTCGCCGGGTGCAAAGGCATGCACCTGGCTGTCGAGCATCAGTTCGCGCATCTGCAGCGGCGAGACTTCGCTGAAAATGCCGATGTTTTGTCCGAACAGCGTTAGCCACTGGTTGACCGAGCGCTGGCCCGGCAAACCGGCAAAACGCTCGGCGAGGATCGGCTCGTCTGCAGGTTTCAGGCTGCGATTGCCGTTGATAAATTCGACGACATCATAGCCCTGATTGAGGCAATGCTTGATCAGCGGGTAGCCGGCCAATGCGCCGATGACGTGGATCCCCGGACGGCTGGTCTCGAATGCCTCAGAGAGCACGGGCAGGGCCTCGCGGTCCGCAGAGCTGAAGGCAATCCCGCAAGCCTCGACAAAGCCGCGCGGCGGGGCCGTGCCCATGCGCGCGATGATCCGGTCACAGCGGATCGTTTCCTGCCCATCGCGGGTGTCGAGCACGAGTTCACTCTCGCGCACCTGTGCGGGGCTGGTTTCAAGCCGGATCGTCAGCCGTCCCGCTTCGGCGGCCTCATTCAGCAGGGCAACATTGGCCGGCTTGCTGCGCGCAAAGTCGGCACTGCGGTTTAGGATGGTCACGACATTGCCCTGCGCAGGATCGGCGGCAAGCCCCAGTGCATTCTCGATCCCCGCATCGCCCGCCCCGATCACCACGATGTGTTCGTCGATATATTCAGCAGGATCGTCCAGCTGGTATTGGACCAGAGGCAAGTCACCGCCCGGGCAACGCAGCAAGTTGGGGTTGCCCTGGGTCCCGGCGGCCAGGATCACTCTCTCGGCAGAAGCCGTATCGCCACCACGAAGCTGCAGGATAAAGGCGCCTTGCTCGCCCTCGATTCCCGTAACGTCGGCATCGAAGCGGACATTTATCCCAAGCGCAGCGGCCTGGGCACCCCAGGCATCAAGCACAGTCTCGCGCTTACCGGCTTCAAACGGCACGTCCGATCGCAGCACCAGCGCGCTCGGCGTCGCCATGACCTGCTTGCCCTTCTGGTATTTGAAGATCGTGTCGGAGAGGTTGCCGGACTTTTCCAGCAGGACGTGGGCGATACCCAGTTCAGCCGCACGCGCTGCGGCGCTCAGACCGGCGGGTCCGGAACCGACTATGGCAATGCGTACGCGATTGGTCACTCGAGGCCTCCACTGATCCCTGCAAGGCTATCGCTTGTTGCATAAATGCGGCAACTGATCCACATCTCAGAAATGCAGGCATGGCGTTGAAAGTCGGCGAAAAGCAAGATGAGCTGCAGGGCGGGTCACTTGGCAAGATCGGCTCGCGGCTCGTCATGGCAGCGGCGGCAATAGCCATTGGTGTGGCGATCCTGCGTGGCACGGGCATGCTGGGCGACAGGCCCGATCCGGCCGATCAACCGACTGATCGGGCTGCTGTGCTGGATGACAGCGCGCAACGCGCCGCTCGTTACTTTGACATCGGGCAGTTCGAACAGGCCGCACAGGCCTATGGCGAAGCGCTCGAACTGGCGCCCGGCAATGCAAGCTTATGGTCATCGCGGGGCGAGGCCCGGGTCATGGCCGGACGGCATGAACCCATGCCTGCCGCCGCATTGAGCGATTTTGAAACCGCGATCCGGCTTGACCCGAAGGACCCGCGCGCGCGCTATTTCCTGGCAGTGAAGCAAGACCTCGCCGGCGATCACCAGGGCGCGATCAAGAGTTGGCTGGCGCTGCTCGCTGACACACCGCCCGGCGCGGTGTGGGAAGCCGACTTGCGTCGCACCATCGAACAGGTGGGCAGAATAAACGCGATTGAAGTGAACGAGCGATTGGCCAAGCTGCGTCAGCCTGCCCCAAAGGCCGCGCCGACCATCGCAGCAATCCCCGGTCCCAGCGCTGAAGATCTCAAGCGGGCCACTACGATCCGGCCGACGGACCAGCGCAAGATGGCCGAAGACATGGTGGCGCGGCTGGAGGCCAGACTTCGCGGCGATCCATCCAACGTCGAAGGGTGGGCCATGCTGATCCGCAGCCGCATGACGCTTGGCCAGCCGGACCGGGCCCGCGCTGCGCTGGAGGCCGCGGTCAGCGCGAACCCCGGGGCGGAGCGCCGCTTGCGCGAACAGGCCGAAGTCATGGGGGTCGGAGGTTCCGGCCGAGAGTGAATTCGACCCCGTTGGGCCATCTCGGCTTTGCAGCAATACTTGAAGGTATGGCGTTCGAGAAGGTCACAACTCCGATCAAATTGATAGCGGTGACTGGCGCAAAATTCCATTCTGGAAACTGCATCCCGCGCGCAACATCGCGCAATCTTATCGCATCGATTCCCGCTTGAGATTGGTGAACAGCTGCCCAGCTAGAGCTCTGGCATCACAACTGCATTGGTACCGAAATGGGGCCATCAGCCAGCATCGCATTTGAAAATGAATGAAGGGCAGATTTTCCCAGTCAGGCAACCAAAGCAGACTGTTGGAAGACGGCCCGATCACGACATTCGCGTGCCATGAATGTATGGCAGGTTTCGGCGGGCTAATCTGAGCCAGTAAATGACCGCTACGTCGAAGGATTTCCGGCGCTTGCGTACGAAATCCTAACATGGAGGAACCCGCGGGCAGCACAAGGTGGTCTATGGGTAAATGGGCTTTGGAGTGATTCTGGACAGGTGTGAGGGAGACGCCCAGTTGCGACTGAGAGCGTTGTTCCAGCGCCATTTCTGGTGATTCCGGCGGTCAATCTGACCGGTCGCGTGCTTGGAGATGTGGAGTTTTGTGGCAGTGGCATCGTTGAGCGCGTGCTGGCCGGCCGACCGCTGTATCGTTGCCGCGATCGTGGGATGGAGCAGGCCATGCCAGGTCATGTCGTCTAAGTATCGACTGCCAGCAGAAGTTCTTCCGCTGGAGCATGGCATGACCAACCTTTCGCGCCGTAATTTTCTGGCGGCTGGTGCGGCGAGCCTTGCATTTGTGCCTGCGTTTCCAGCGTCAGCCAATCCGCTGTCCGGCCGGCCTTCGCGACAACAAGTGGCCCTGGCGGCGGATTATGCCTGGCTCGATCCCCATGGCTACGCCGAACCCTGCCGCTTTGCATTGCGTCCCACGGTTCCTGCCTTGCCAGATGTTGACCTGGACTGGATGGGCATATGATCGCTCTGCAAGCGGCGGCACGATGCCATAATTCATTCCCGGGATTGCTGCCTCAACAGCAACTGATCAGACAAGTGACGATCAAGATCGATGGCGACCGCCTTATGTCGCACCCCACGGATCGCCATCAAGACTGCCGAAGTCGCCGTCGCTACCGCCCAGTTCCATGAGCTCCGGGCCGGCGTTCATCGGCACCCGGTACATATCCTGATCCTGCACCCAGATCAGCAGTTGGGTGAGGGCATCGACCGTTCGCAGCTGACAGCTTCCTCCGCCACACATTCCTCCGCCTTATTGTGCAAAAAGCCCTTGGCTATCCCAGCGGCAAAAGGCATCCCAAACGGGATATTTGGTTCGAGCGGGCAGAATGCACCACGCCACTGTAGGCATGGGCTCTGGAACCGGGAGCATTTGAGATGATAACTCCGCAAAGCGGCCATGTCCTCGTTGTTGGTGGCAGCGGCGTCATCGGTGCAGGCTCCGTCGAGCATTTTGCCCGGCTGGCGGGATGGGAGGTTACGGCGCTATCACGGCGGCGGCCGCTCGTTTCTGACGACTGCGCGTTTTCCCATGCTGTAGTCGATCTGACAGATGCTGATGCCTGTTGCCGCGGGGTTGCGAGCATGAATCCGGTTACGCACCTGATCTATGCTGCTGTGGCCGAAGCGCCGGGGCTGGTCGGCGGCTGGCGGGACCCCGCGCTGATGGCGATCAACGGCGCGATGTTCGCCAATCTGCTCGATCCGCTGGCTCAAGGTGGCAGCCTGCGTCATGTCAGCCTGCTCCAGGGCGCCAAGGCCTATGGCGCGCATCATCACGATGTCGAGGTGCCATGCCGGGAAGACCAGCCGCGCGACGAACATGCGAACTTCTACTGGTTGCACGAGGATCATTTGCGCCTGCGCTCGGGCGAAGCCGGTTTCAGCTTCACCATTTTCCGGCCGCAGGTGCTGCTGGGCGCGGCACCAGGTGCGGCGATGAACCCGGTTGCGCCGGTTGGTGCCTATGCGGCGCTGTGCCGCGAGCTTGGTCGGCCATTTGCCTTTCCGGGAAATGCGGGAGCGATCTGGGAAGTGGTGGATACCGGCTTGCTGGCCGAAGCATTCGCCTGGGCTGCGGCTTCGCCAGCCGCTGCCCATGAAACATTCAACATCACCAATGGCGATATCTTCATGCCCGCCCATGCCTGGCCGCACATTGCAGACAAATATGGGATCGAAGTGTGCGGCGAGCCACCTTCAAGTCTCGCCACCTTCTTTGCCGAGGCAGAAGTGCAAGCCGCCTGGGCGCGGCTGGTGCGGCGCCATGGCCTGCGCCTCGAAACGCTGCCCGAACTGCTTGGCCAGTCGCATCACTATGTTGATTTGCTGCTCGGCGCTCGGCTTGCCGCCAAGTCGGCGCCGCTGCTGCTGAGCACGATCAAAATCCGGCAAGCCGGATTCGGCGCTTGCCGCGACAGCACGGGCAGCCTGCTCCATTGGCTGGAGCGGATGGCACAGCTTCGGCTGCTGCCGCCGTTGAGCTGATCAATCGAGTGAGAGGAAGGCCTGCGCCAGCTGAAACATGCGCGGTTCGCTGTCTGGCCTACCGAGGATTTGCAGGCCGACGGGCATACCACCGATAAGCCCCGCCGGAACGCTGATCGCAGGCCAGCCCAGCAGGTTGGAGACGGCGGTGTGCGCCGAATAGGTCCGCATGTAGTCAGGCGATTCCCAGGCCTTGGCCCATTGCTGCCGCGTCGGAGCGAGGAACTGGACGGTGGGCGACAGCAGGAAGTCATGCTCCGCAAAAATCCGGCCCATACACTGCCAGATATTTTGGCGGATCTCGCGGGCGCGGATCACCTCGTCGCGCGGCGGCTCGCTGCGGATGGCATTGGTGCGATCGGCGAGCATGATGACACTGCAGGCCCAGCCAAGGTCATGGATTGTCACCTGCGTTTCGGCGATCTGCGCATCGGCGGCGCTGAGGCCAAATGCCGCCTCGCGAACAGCGGCGATGATCCCGCCCGCCTCGTGCCCGGCATAGGCAGACGCGTAACCGAAATCGTCGGTCCAGCTCAGTTTCATGCCGTCGATTCCGGCTTCGATATGGGCCAGATAGTCGGGCGGCTGATCGGCGAGGCACATCAGGTCGCGGCCATCAGGCCCGGCGAGAACTGACAGGACTGTCGCCGAATCGCGCACATCCCGGGTCAGTGGGCTGACATTGGACAGCAGCTTGGAATTCATCTCCGCCCAGTTGGCCGAAGCGACCCGCCCCCGTGTGGGGTTGATGCCGACCAGACCGCAGAAGGTGGCGGGCAGGCTGGTTGACCCAAGCCCATCCGCTGCGATCGCCAGCGGCACCATGCCCGCCGCCAGTGAGCAGGCGCTGCCGCTTGTCGCCATTTTATCGCCAATCCCTCCAGCTGGTCCCAATTGAAACCGGCTTATCAAGTTTTTACCCTAAAAGAAGTTCACTTTCGAAATTATAGGTTTGACTGAGCGATGAATTGCAATGTCACAAAGTATTAATGTCAAGAAACAGACATATGCGTGTCATACAATTTTCGCCGTATTGCAATCAAGCAGATTTGCTACTCGGGCGGATCAGCTTTGACCGGCGGCGCGAAGGCGCATCTCCGAAACGGATTGGCGACACGGAAGCCCGCTAGCAAACAGCACTTTCGCCAAGCGATGTGCTGCCAAGGCCCCGAGCAGCCGAGCAGCGCTGAAACCTGCGAACTTGGCGCTTGCAGTACCGCGACCTCGTAGCCTAACAACCGTTACTGAACAGCCCGGCGTACCGTCAATCTGCGCCAAATGCTCTGCCGACGGACAGGGTGGGCAAACGAGAGGATATCATGCGCATGATCTTGGCAGCAGAACAATTGCCTGGCCTCGACCGGCGCAGTTTCGTACTGAACGCCTTGCTGGCCATCGGCGCGGCAGGAGCCGCCTTTCCGGGCTGGAGCAGTCTGGAAGCAGCAGCGCGCGCCAAGGCGCCGTTCTTCGATTCCGCCCGCCTCGCCGTTCTCGATGCCGTGGCCGAAACCATCATGCCGCGCACCGACACCCCCGGTGCGCGCGATGCCGGCGTGCCGGCGCGCTTTGATCTGCTGATGCAGAACTGGGCCTCGCCGCAGACCCAGGCCGATTTCACCAGGGTGCTTGGCGAGATTGATGCAGCAGCGAAAGGGATTGCAGCTCTGCCCCCGGCAAAGCAGCTGGAAGTCGTCGCCGCCTATGACGCCGCCAATATGCGCAATCCGGCCTACGCCAAGTTCAAGGGCCTGATCCTCGCGCTCTATTACCTCTCCGAGCCCGGCGCGACGCAGGAACTGCGCTACGAACATGTGCCCGGCGCGTGGGAACCCTCGATCCCGGTGACTGCGGATACCCGCGGCTATGCCGTCGATGTCAGTTTTGGAGCATAACAGACATGTTCGATGCAATCGTGGTCGGCTCAGGGATCAGCGGCGGCTGGGTCGCCAAGGAACTCACCGAAAAGGGCCTGAAGGTGCTGGTAATCGAACGCGGCCCCAACATCGTCCATGGCGAGGACTACAAAGACGGGCTGATGCCGTGGGAGCATGAAAACGAGGGCCGGGTGGGCGAGGAAGAAGTCGCGCACGACTATGCGATCCAGAGCACGACCTATCCCTTCAGCAGCGCCAACAAGAACTTCTGGGTGAATGATCGCGAGAGCCCCTATTCAACTCCTGAGGACAAACCGTTCAGCTGGATTCGCGGTTTTCACTTGGGCGGGCGTTCGCTGATGTGGGGGCGAATGTCGCTGCGCCTGAGCGATCTCGATTTCGCGGCAAACAAGAAGGATGGCCACGGCAGCGACTGGCCGATCCGCTATGCCGATCTCGCCCCGTGGTATGATCATGTCGAGGCTTTTGCCGGAGTCTCAGGATCGGCTGAAGGGCTTTCTCAATTGCCCGATGGCGATTTCCTGAAACCAATGGGGCTGAACGACGTCGAGGCCGACTTCAAAAAGAAGATCGAGGCGCATTTCCCGGGCCGAACGGTGATCCCGCCGCGCGTGGCCAATCTGTCCGAAGTGCGCCAGCAGCACACCGATCTGGGGCGCGGTCCGTGCCAGTATCGTTCTCAGTGCCACAACGGCTGCTCGTACGGTGCCTATTTCTCCAGCCTCAGCGCCACGTTGCCCGCCGCTCGCCAAACCGGAAATCTCACGGTGATCACCGATGCCATCGTCCACAGTGTGATCCACGATGCCAGGACCAACCGCGTCACCGGGGTGCGCGTGCTCGATGCCAAGACGCGGACGCACCGCACCTATCAGGGCAAGATGGTGTTCCTCAACGCCTCGACTATCCCCACCGCGCAGATCCTGCTCGCCTCAAAGAGCGCGGCATTCCCGAATGGCCTCGCCAACAGCTCGGACATGGTCGGGCGCAATCTGATGGATCACGTCGGCGGGGCCTTCGCCATGGGGCTCTATCCGACGGGTTTCGAAGACCGCTATTATCGCGGCCGCCGCCCGCAGGCGAACATCATTCCGCGCTATCGCAATGTCGACAGCCAGGAAGATTACCTGCGCGGGTTTCACATGGTGACCATGGCCTTCCGCTCGAACTGGAAAATTGCCTCGATGGCGCCGGTCGGGGTGGGAGCTGGCGCCAAGGCGGCGATGCGGGGGCCGGGTCCGTGGATGATCTTTGCCGGCGGCGGTGCGGAAATGCTGCCCAACCGCGACAACCGCGTCACCCTGCACCCCAGCCGCACCGATCACTGGGGTATGCCGATCCCGCATATCGAATGCAGCAACGGCGAAAACGAACGCAAGCTGGTTGGCGCAGCCCAGGCCGATCTGGATGCGATGATGGCTGCTGCCGGGGTCAAGGTCATGGCGCGCGGCGGCACACCGGGCGTGCCCGGCGCGACGATCCACGAAATGGGTACCGCGCATATGGGCACCGACCCCCGAACCTCGGTGCTCAACAAATATGGCCAGTCGCACGATGTGCCCAACCTGTTCATCAGCGACGGCGCGGCAATGGCATCGAGCGCGACGCAGAACCCCTCGCTGACCTATATGGCGCTGTCGGC
>JANOBA010000005.1:0-15996 GCA_031411415.1 Novosphingobium sp. | reverse complement strand
CCACGCCAACTGCTCGGCCGGCGCTGTTTCGGTCCGTTGTTCGAGGCAATCGGCCGTGATCGGGTGGGCTTCGACGATTTCCGCACCAATGGCCTGCTGCTGCCCGCCAGCGATGCCGCCGCCATGCGCCTTGCCCTGCCGCTGCACCGCGGGCCTCACCGCGATTACAACGCCATGGTGATCGAACGGGTGGGCCAGGTCGAAAATGGCTGGTCGTCGCTGCGGCTGCGTGCGCCCGAGGTTGCGCTCGATCAGGCGCAGATGCGGCTTGGCCTGCTGCAACGGGCGCTGCGCCGCCGCCTGCTCGATCCGGTGCGGCGCTTTGCCCTCAACCGCCACGATCGGCTGGGCCACGGCGCTGATTTCGCCGATCTCGACGCTATGGCAGAGGCGCTGTGGGGGGCGAGCGAAAGCTGAACGCCTGAACAGCATTTGGATTGCCATGCGCGCGCCCATCGCCGATTGAGGTTTCAGCGAATCGCGCTAGGCGCGGTGCAACCCGGAGAAGGAACCTCAGGCCATGGCCAGCGACACCACCACCCAGCCCACACTCGACTGTTCGGATATCGATCAGTATCTCGGCAAACCGATTGACAGCTCACCGATCCGCGAGGCGATTTCCAACACCGACATTCGCCGCTGGGTGCACGCAATGCACTATGCCAACCTGCTGCATTTTGACCGCCATTATGCGCTGGAGAGCCGCTTCGGCCAGTTGGTCGCACCGCAGAGCTTCCCCATCGCGCTGGACGATGGCCACGGCACTGCCGGGGCCTGCGTCGGCAAGATCACCGATTCGCACTTGCTGTTTGCCGGCGACGAATGGTGGTTCGAGGATGTGCAGGTCAAAGGCGGCGACTGGATCTCCAACGAGCGCATTCCGTTCGACTATGTCGTCAAGAACACCTCGCTCGGGCCGACGTGTTTCCAGCGCGGCGACAATTTCTACCGCAACCAGCACGGCCACCTGCTGGCCAAGCACCGCTCCACCGCGATGCGCTACAGCGCAGCGCTGGGCGGCGATGCGGTCAACCCGGCAGACTTCGAAGATCCCGAATGGACCGATGCCCAGCTCGATGAATTCGAGGCGCGCCGTTTCGCCTGGGTGCAGATGCTGCACGATCTTGGCCACAAACAGCGCTGGTGGGATGATGTGCAGGTTGGCGACAAGCTGCCCGAGCGCGTCTTCGGCCCCCATTCCATCGTCAGCTTCACCACCGAGTGGCGCGCCTACCTGTTCACCACCTGGGGCACGCTCGATCGCCGCATGCTCAACCTTGCCGATCTGGGCTTCACCGCAGAGATGGCCGGGCACGAAAACGACCCGGTGATGGAGCGAATCAACCCCTTTATCACCGATGGCGCCCACTACGGCCCGTCACGCGGCCACCTGTTCCCCAAGTATGCCCGCAAGATCGGCATGCCGCGTGGCTATGGCTATGGCGCCTCGCTGGGCGCCTGGGTTACCGATTATCTCGCCGGCTGGGCAGGCGAATGGGGCCGGGTGCTGCATTCCGTCGCCAACTATCGCGGCCCCGCGCTGACCGGCGATTGCACCGTGCAAACCGCTGAAGTCACTGACAAGTCGGTCGACGAGCAGGGGCGCCACCTGATTCATGTCAAGCACCTGATGCAGAATCAGGCGGGCAAGACCATGGTCACCGGCACGGCCGAACTCATCCTGCCGAAAAAATGAGACATTTTGTCGCAGGCCGCGCGAATCGGCCAATATCACCAAACTATCCCCAAACAGCACGGCTCGCCGCGCGCAGGCTGCGCCCTGGCGCATCCGGGGCACCTGGTTGGGCGTTTTCGGGCTCCAGGCTGAGGGGGGAGGGCTCACTTTCTCCACAACAGGGTTCGGGAATATCTACTTTTTCAGTTGTGCTTCCGATTTGAATCGGTATTTACGGCAATGAATTGGATACCGCTTTCACGCGTGTCGACCGCATAGGCCAATGCGGAAGCCACAAAAGGCAGCGGGTTCGACTGGCCTGCCGGGGACATCGCCGGCCTAAGATTGGGGGTTTTTCGATGAGGTGCAAGCCGTCGCATTCCAATGCGCCACCCGGTGTGGTGCGTGATTTTTTTACGTGACAAACCGTCACACACTGATAACGTTTCCCGGCAAAAGGCCGATCAACCCTTCGCGTCCGAGCGGCGCAACTGCAAATTCTCAGGGAGTACTATGATGACCACACGTGATACCGGCACCGCCAACAATCCGACCGCGAGTTCGCGCAGGTTGCGCTCGGCGCTGCTCCTGACAACAGCTGCTGCGGCGGTTGCCCTGCCTTCGATCGCTCAGGCGGATACGACGGTGAACGCGCCGACCACCCGGGTTCTGCTCAACCCGATCATCAACGCCAACACGGTTGCTCCGAACGATACAGTGACGATCAACTCGGTTGTCACCGGCGGCGGCACGGTGATCACTGGTTATAAGGGCGCAGGCCTGGGTGATGGCGCGATTGTCGTGACCAACACTGGCGCGCTCGGCGCGATTGACCTTCTCGGCAACGTGACAGACGCGGTCGGCCTTGAGATTCAGGGTGCAGCGAGCTATCAGCAGTCGATCCCGACGAACACTGCCACAGTCAACAACAGCGGCCTGATCACTGGCGGCCTGACTGTCGCGGCATCGAAGTACATCGGCGGCGATGCCATCATCAACAACACTGGCACCGGCAAGATCTATGGCGGCATCATCACCTGGGTCAACGGTTCCAGCACCTTCAACCAGGATGCCACTGCAGTCATCCAGACAGGCAATGTCAGCCTTGGTTCGTTTGGCACCCCCACGGCAACAACCGTAGGCGGCACCACCACGACGGTTTTTGCGATGGGCAACAACACCGCCATGGTGAAGGGCAACATCGGCACGGCTACGACGCGCGGCAATCTCATTTTGAATTGGGGTAGCCCCACGTTTGGCGGCACGCAGAGCGCCACGGTCGAAGGCATCGCTGGCACCGTCACTGTCGCTCCGATCCAGGGTAACAGCAAGACCGTCAGCACGGCCAACGCGCTGGTCGCGAGCGCCACTGGCCTCGTCACATCAGCAAGTGAAGCCTACGGCAGCACCTCGAAGGCATCTGCCACCATCACCGCCACCGGCGATGTTACGGGGGTTGTTGCAAATTCGGGAACGGGCGGCACAACCGTCACCAACTCGGGCAAGATTGGCACTGGCGGCATCGCGGCCACCAGCACGACCAACAACACCAAGACCTCGACCACAGTCAACACTGACGCTGGCGCGCTGGTCATTCTGACCACGGTGGCTTCATCAAACTCCCGTGGCGGCGGCGCTGCTCTGGTTACGAACAACGTCGGTTCGTCAATCAAGGGTGGTGGCATCGCAGCCACCAGCGACACGGACGCCAAAGTCGATATCCTCGGCGGCTCGGTCGTCGGCAATGTCACTGCCAACGCCCAGACCGGTTCAAACACCGATCTGACCAATACGACAACGGCCACCACCTACTCGCAGAGCGACAAGCGCAGCTACAATGCTTCGGTTGCTGCGGTGACCATTGCCGCCGGTGCCAAGCTCTCGAGCAGCGATATCTCGGTGCTGAGCAACAGCAAGTCGACTTTCACCAACGCGGGAACTGTCCTGGCGGCTGGCGGTTTCGGCAACGTCAACGTCAATGCGCTGGCAAATGGCGGATGGTTCATCACTACCCAAACGGTGAACAATTCCAACCCGTCGGCTGGTAACTATAGCAACGCCAACGCCTCTGCCCAGACGTACAACAGCGGCGGCACGGCCAGCTTTACCAACAACACCGGTGGCTACATCGGCGGCAATGTCACGGTCACTGGCCCCACCGGCGTAACGATCAACAATGCCTCGGGCGCCCAGGTTGCCGGAACCACGACCGGCTCGTCGTTCCAGCAGACCTATACTGACAAGAATAGCGCTGTCGGCACCCTGACCGCGACGTCGACAACAACCGACACTAGCGCTGAATACACCTACACCGACACTGGCGGTGCTGTGATCGGCACGTATGCTGGCACCAATGGCGAAGTGAATTTCGCCCCGTTTACTGCGGGCACGATCGTCCAGAGCGCTTCGAAGGAAAGCAAGGCCACTGTCACTGGCACAGTCTATGGCAGCGTCACTTCGAACGGTGGCACCGGCGGCAACAGCAACATTGCTTACAAGGATGCCCTTTCCTTCAAGTCCGTCAATGACGGAGCTCTGCCGCCAAACGGTACGACCGAATATAAGTTTGGCTACGACTACAGCTCCAACACCACCACCGGAGGCGTCAGCAACGTCGAAATTTCCGGCTTGGTCAGCAACCTGAACGGAGCTGCTAACGTTACTTCGAGTGCAACCGAAGCCAGCACTGTTGCTGTCAGCGGTGCAGTCAATGGCAACGTCAGCTCATCGGCTACGGGCGCCAACACCTACAAGCAGAAGTATGACGCCGCTTATTCGCAGGTCATGACGGCCGGCGTGAATAGCACGACCAAGGTGACCGAAGTCTACTCGCAGGGCGATACGGACACTCTCGGCAATGCATCGGCTAGCGTCACCGGCAACGTGGCTGGTTCGGTCACGGTCAATGGTGTCGCTTCGGCAACCGCAACGGTTGGCGCTGCTGGCAAGGTTGGCTCCGCCAAGGGTGCTGGAACGAACCCCATCGGCAGCGGCCTCACGGTCACGACTGGCGGTTCGGACGACAGCTACAGCCAGGATTATGCTTACGCCTATGATCCCGCCACCAAGGTTGCGACCCTGACCCAGAAGACGACGACGGTTTCTTCGCCGGCTGCGGCTTCGGGCAAGGCCTCGGCTTCGGTTGCTGGCACTGTCGCTGGTCCGGTTTCGGTCAACTCCTCGCGGGGCGCGGCTGAAGCCATCATCACCGGCACGGTCACTGGAGGCAATTCGTACAACGGCAAGTTCCTCACGGCGACTTCAGGTGATGTCGGCGCTACGGCCACCGGGACGCGCACCGAAACCACCACCGACAAGGCTTACACGCAGGCTGCAAAGGCTGCGGGCGATGCCCGCATTTCCTCGGGCGCTCTTTCGGGCCAGAACAAGGACGTGACCACCGTCACCACCACTGCGGTTGGCGGCTCGGCTAGCGTCCTGATCGACACCGCTGCCTCGCTTCAGGCAGCCGGCGTTGGCAGCCCGACGCTGGTCAATGGCAGCAACAGCATCACCGGAAGCGCTTCTGCTTCGGGCGACTCTGGCGCTACCGTGACTGTCACCAAGGGTTCGAGTGTTGCCAACAATGCCTCGGCAACCAGCACCGCAACCAATGGTGTGGTCAAGACCACGCTCGGCTTTGGCGCCAAGGGCACCAAGACCACGGACACGACCTCGACCAACGTCGGCAAGGCCGCTGCTGTCACCAATGACGGCACCATCGGCACTGCTGGCTTTGGCAACTTCGTCAATGTCCAGGGCACGACCGCTGCTACGCTGACCAACAATGCAACGGGCCGCATCAACGGCACGGTTACGGTCAACTCGCTGCGGACCAACGCCACCAGCACTGTGTTCGATAACGACACGGGCAACACCGATCCGTTCACCCACACTGAAGTGACCACGACCAAGTCGACTGCGGTCGGCGGTGCATCGACGCTGACAAACGCCGGCATCATCACCAACGGTTCGAGTGGCCTTGGTTCGGTTATTGCCAACGTGTCCGGTGCAACCGGCACGGTGACCAACACCGGCTCGCTGGTTGGTGTCACCCAGCTCGGCGCTTCGGTTGCTGATTACACGGCTGTCACCACCAAGACTTCGGTCGGAACCACCGGCCCGGTCTACACCGGCAATGTGCCTCTGTTTGCCCAGGTTTACACGGTCAACCAGAGCGCAATGTCGGGTGGCTTTGATGTCACGGGCGTAACCAGCTCTGCCTCGAAGGCTGCAACCAGCACCATCACGGCGACGATCAACCTGAACTCCGGGTCGGTCACGCTGGGTAACATCACGGCACAGCAGTCGAGCAGCTTCGCGGCTCTCACCAACACGACTGTGAACCTCAACGGCGCTGGTTTCCTGGGTCTCGACTTCTACTCGACCCTGGGTGCTCCGGTGAGCCCGTCGGTAACGGCGCGCTTCCCCGAGGCGCTGATCAGCTCCACGAATGCCGGTCTGTTCGGACTCGCCAGCAGCACTGGCACACCGGGCAGCCTGTCTGTGAACCTCGGCACCCGCATTCTGGGTGTCGGTCAGGTCAACAAGACAGGCGCTGGCACATTCGTGATCGTCGGCAACCCGCTGAACACGACACCTTCGGTTGGCGTGAACCCCTGGACCTGGGACATCACGGCGTTCAACAACACCGCCGGTGAAACCCAGCTCACGATTGGTGCCAATGCTGCGGGCAACTCTGGTTCGTCTTCGGCAACTGCCCCCAGCTCCGGCTCGTTCGGTGTCAAGGGTGACATCAACAACGCCGCGGTTGCTGGTCAAACAGCTACCCTGGTTGTTGGTCGCCGCGTCCCGACCTCGATCGCTGCTTCGGGTGACACCCTGACCAGCACAGGTCCGGAAACGATCCGTGGCATCACCATCAACGAAACGGGTAACTTCACCCAGGGCGCTGGTGGTACTCTTGCGGTTGGCGTCACGCCCACTCTGGTGCGCTTCTCCAACCCGGGTTCGGCCACTGGCAGCTCGAATGTCGAACTGCTTGCTCCGGTGACAAATTCGGTTTCACAGCCGTACTTCACTATCCCGAGCAACTCAGGCGCACTGCAGAGCACGCCTTCGCGGATCAACGTCACGGGTAACGTCACTCTGGCCGGCAAGGTCGCGATCGACGTCACCAAGGACAGCCTCTACTCGAACAACGACGGTTACGTCCTGTTCACCTACACGGGTACGGGCACCTCGACGGCGACTGTTGCGAGCAACCTGACTTCGAAGTTCGTGTCCTTCACACTGAAGAATGACACGACGGCGAAGACCATCTCGCTCGTTGCTGCTCGTGCGTCCTACGCCACGGGTGCTACGAACCCCAACGCAGCCTCGGCTGCCACCGGGTTTGACAGCACACTGGCTGCGGTGATCACCAACATCAAGGCAGACGCCCTCGGCACTGCCGCCTTCCCGACCGCCACGGCGATCGCGAATGCACAGGATGTTGCCAACATCGCTTCGGCGCTTGATTGGAGGCTCACCGACGCACAGGTCGCTCAGGTGTTCAACGAACTGTCCTCGGGCGAAATCCACAGCTCGCTGGCAGCCCTCGATCAGAACGCCGTGTTCGGTCAGTCGCTCGACATCCTGACCCTTCGCCGTTCGGCTGGTGCCTCGCAGGTCGCGGCTCTGCTGGGTGGTGATCCAAGTGGCATCGGTGCCCGCCTCTGGTTCAACCCGGTTGGCGTGTTCGCACGCTACGGCACGAACCCGATCGGCGCTGCTGGCCAGTCGGCGATCAAGGCGAACACTTACGGTGGTTCGGCTGGTCTGGACATTGCCTACAGCGATACCGGCGCCTTCGGCTTCGGCGTTGGCTACGGTGAACACGACATCGACTCACGGACCAATACCGCTTCCAGCTACGAGTCGGTCAACGGTCAAACCTGGACTGTCGGTGCATACGTCACCCAAGGCTTCGGTCCGCTCTATGCCAACCTCAAGCTGGCCTATGGCTTCTCGAAGTTCAAAACCACGCGCGCTCTCGCTCTGCTCGCCCGCACTGCTTCGGCAAGCTACAAGGGCAAGCAGTTCGATGCCGCTCTGCAGATCGGGTATGATATCCCCGTCGGCAGCGCGACCATCACGCCTTACGGCGAACTGGCACTGCGCAACTGGAAACTGGATGGCTTCACCGAAACTGGTGGCGGCGGCATCGGCCTGACTTCGGGCAATGCTTCGAAGTCGGTGTTCAACCCGTCGGTCGGTGTGAAGTTCGTGGCTAACGTCGGTGATCCAGAAGGCTTCGCCCTGCGTCCCTTCGGTCGCCTGGCTTACACCTTCCAGGGCAACATCGGTCAGGACCGCCTCTACAACTACGTTGCTGGTGGCAACGCCTTCAACCTGACGGGTGTTGATCCCAAGGGTTACGGCACCGCAGAACTCGGCCTCGACATGTCGATCGGCGAGCGCGTCGGAATGTGGTTGGGTGGTTCGTATGACTTCGGTGGTCGCAACAGCGTCGGAGCACTGAAGGCCGGTCTGGACTTCAGCTTCGGTGGTGGACGTCGCGAAGTGGCTCCGCCGCCTCCGCCGCCGCCCCCGCCGCCGCCCCCCCCGCCTCCCCCGCCCCCGCCGCCCCCGGCAGTGGTCTGCAACAAGGGTCCCTACATCGTGTTCTTCGACTGGGATAAGTCGGACATCACGGCAGAGGCCTCGACGATCCTTGACTCCGCGGTCAGCGCCTATGGCAACTGCAGCCGCGTCCCGGTCATGATCGCCGGTTATGCCGACCGTTCGGGCAGCCCGGGTTACAACCAGGGTCTCTCGGAACGCCGGGCCGCCAATGTCCGGGGTTACATGACCGGCCGCGGCGTCTCTGACGGTGCGATCTCGACCCAGGGCTTCGGTGAAAGCAACAACCGCGTTCCCACCGCTGACGGTGTGCGCGAACTGCAGAACCGTCGCGTCGAAATCGGCTTCGGACCTGGCTCGGGCAACTGATCCAAGACTACAGTCAAGATAAAGGAGGGGCCGGAGAAATCCGGCCCCTTTTTTTGTTCAATTTCCGCAGCCTGGCAGTCTGTGCCGGGCAAAGGTCACATCACACGGTGATGAAGCAGGAAAATAGTGGCTGGGGCGAATGCCCGCCCGGCGAAGGCCTTGTGCGTTGAACTGATTTCGTGACCGCTCGAATTCGGTGGTGGAGAGCGCAGGAATGCAACTCCGGCTTGCATGGCGGGCGCACCGGGGCCAATCAGCGGCTATGCGCATTGCCCTGTTCGAACCTGAAATTGCCGGAAATGTCGGCGCTGTTCTGCGGCTTGGTGCCTGCCTGGGCGCAGTGGTGGATCTGATCGAGCCGATGGGTTTTACCTGGGATGATCGCCGGGTCCGGCGGACGGCGATGGACTATATCGATCATGTCACTGTGGTGAGGCATGCCGGGTTTGAGGCGTTTCGGGCCACTATTAGCGCGCGCAGGCTGGTGTTGTTCACCACGAAGAGCTACCAGACGCTCCACAGTTTCAGCTTTGCGGAAGACGATGTGCTGCTCTTTGGCAAGGAGAGTGCTGGGGTCCCGGCGGAGGTTGCGGCTGCATGCGATGCGCGCCTACGCATCCCGATGCGGCCACAGGTGCGCTCTATGAACCTTGCCACTTCAGCGGCAATCGTGCTGGGCGAAGCGCTGCGCCAGACAGCCGGCATGCCGGGCTGACTGGGCGCAGGCGGTTCGTTTTTCAGCCCTCGCGGGTCTGCTCAGGCCTGCGCCGCCGCATTCGCCGCGCTGAGCACCGCGCGCACGCTGGCGGTGGCAACATCCTCGTCGATGCCGACGCCCCACACCGTGCTGCCGCCTTCGGTGCTGCATTCCACGTAAGCTGCCGCGCGGGCGTCGGTGCCGGCGCCAAGTGCATGTTCAGAGAAATCGCGCACTTCCAGCTGCACGCCGAATGTCTCGGCGAGCGTGGCGACGACCGAAGAAATCAGGCCATTGCCCCGTCCCGAGACCGACTGCACCTTGCCGCCGACGCCGATTTTTCCGGCGAAGATCAACGAGCCGTCCGCCGCGCGGTTTTCTTCGTAATCCTCGAGTTGAAAATGTTGCGCTGGTTCAAGGTGATAGGCCTTGCGGAACACCTGCCAGATGTCTTCAGCTTGCAGCTCGCGGCCAAGCTCGTCAGCGAGATCCTGAACATGGCGCGAGAAATGCGCCTGCATGCGCTTGGGCAGTTTTAGCCCCTGATCCTGCTCGATCACCCAGGCAAAGCCGCCCTTGCCGCTTTGCGAATTGACCCGGATCACCGCTTCATAGCTGCGGCCAAGATCCGCCGGGTCGATCGGCAGATAGGGCACTGCCCAAAGCTCGTCGTTGCGCGTTTGCTGTGCAGCAAAACCCTTTTTGATCGCGTCCTGGTGGCTGCCGGAAAATGCGGTGAAGACCAGTTCGCCGCCATAGGGGTGGCGCGGGTGGACGGGCAGCTGGTTGCAGTATTCGACCGTCTGGATCACCTCGTCGATCTGTGAGAAATCAAGCTCTGGATCAACGCCTTGGGTGTAGAGATTGAGGCCGACGGTGACCAGGCAGCAATTGCCGGTGCGCTCGCCGTTGCCAAACAGGCACCCTTCGACCCGGTCCGCGCCGGCCATCAGCCCGAGCTCGGCGGCAGCCACGCCGGTGCCGCGGTCGTTGTGGGTGTGGAGCGAGATAACGGCGCTCTCGCGGTTCGGCAGGTTGCGGCAGAAGTATTCGATCTGGTCGGCATAGATGTTGGGCGTTGCCGCCTCGACCGTTGCGGGCAGATTGAGGATGATGGGATGATCGGGCGTGGGCATCAGCACCTGCATTACTGCCTCGCAGCATTCGATGCTGAAATCGAGTTCGGCGGTGGAGAAGGTCTCCGGGCTGTATTCGAAATGCCAGTCGGTGGCGGGAAAGCGCGCGGCCTGATCGCGCAGCACTTTTGCCCCGCCGACAGCAATCGCCTTGATTTCTGGCATTTCCATGCCGAAAACAACCTGACGCCACAGCGGCGAGACGGCGTTGTACAAGTGGACGATGGCCGCGCGTGAGCCTTCGAGGCTCTCAAACGAGGTTTTGATCAAATCCTCGCGGCTTTGCGTCAGCACCTGAATCAGCACGTCATCAGGCACCCGGTCCGAGCGGACGAGGCCCGAGATGAAATCGAACTCGGTTGCGCCGGCAGCCGGAAAGCCGACTTCGATTTCTTTGAGGCCGACGCTGATCAGCAGGTCGAAGAAGCGGTTCTTCTTTTCCGCGCCCATCGGGTCGATCAGCGACTGGTTGCCATCACGCAAGTCAGTTGAAAGCCAGCGCGGCGCCTTGGTGATGGTTTCGCCGGGCCATTTGCGGTTCGGCAGATTGATTTGCGGGAAAGGGCGATATTTCGCCGAGGGATTTTTGAGCATGGTCATGGCGTGATCTCGGAATTGCGGTAGCGAACTGGGGTGGCGAAAAGTCGTCCCTTGAGCGCGCCTGTACGCCCCACAGGAACGCGCCGGTTCACGCCCAAGGGCGGATAAGTCGCAGGGTTAGGCCGAGTTCGCGGTGCATGGCCAAGGTCTATAAGGGGCTGGCAGGGGGCTTGTAAAGGGAGGGGCGGATTCCTGGTTGCCGGCCTCAGCCTTGAACCGCCCGTCAGGCCGGCAGCAGCAGCGGCGCCACCTCGCGCTTCACTTCGCCGATTTTCTTGCCGCCCTCGAACCGCCCAAGGCCATAGTCGCCGCGAATTGTCGTGCGGTGCATCCGGCGCTCATACTTGGGATCGCAGCCTTCAACCGAATGGAGCACGCGGTGGTTGTCCCAGATCAGCAAATCGGTGGGCTTCCATTCGTGCCAATATGGCTCGATCACGCGGTACATTTCCTGCAGCGCCTGCTCGAACAGCGCTTCGCCTTCGGGGTCTTCGTGGCCCTCTATGCCGACGGCGGAAAAGCCGCAGAAGTGGGCGACCTTCTCGCCGGTCGGGCGCTGCCAGACCATCGGATGGAGCGCGCGGGGGAACACCGAGCTTTCGTCGGTGTTCGCCCGGTCGCGCTCGGTATCGCCAAAGGTTTCGAAATAGCGGCCAAACTTCATTTGCGACAGGCGGACGTCGAGCGTGTAAATCGCACAGAGCTGCTCGATTTTCGCGCGGATGACCGGGTCCATCTTGTTGTAGATCTCGATCCCGTCGGCAAAGCCGGTGCGGCCTTCCTCGGGCGCGGCAACCACTGCGCGCAGCACGCCAGCATAGTTCAGCTCGTCATTATAGGTGTGGTCGAAATGCCAGGGCAGGAACGAGGCAACCTTCTTGCCGCGAAACACCGTCAGCCCGTGATCGTGGCCCGGGTCCTCGCGCGGCATGATGTGCATGTCGATCACGCCGAGCATGTCGCCATCGGCGCGCGGCACATTTTTGGTGGGATGATCCTTGAGCGGGCCGAACACCTGGCTGAGCTCGAGCTGCATCTTCGGCGTCGGCTCCATGTTCTCGAACACCAGCACGCCGCGCTCGATGAACAGTTGACGCAGGCGCGCGCGCAGGTCTTCGTCGTGGATGTTTGCCCAGGTCAGCCCGTCGACGCGGTTGCCGAAGGAGAGGCCCGGGGCGAGTGGTTTGATGGTGATGTCTGACATGATGCGAAGTCTCCCGAAATATTTGTCGGCATCTTAGCAAATGCAGGTGGGTAAGTGCAATTCTTCGTTGCCTGCCCGAAGGGGGGATTGAGCCGCGCTGAATTTCCGTTACCTCTGCGCACCATGAGCCAGATCAGACCCTTCACCATCGCCGTCCCGCAGGACCAGATCGATGACCTCCACCGCCGGCTCGATGCCGCGCGCTGGCCCGAGAAGGAGCCGGTGGACGACTGGACGCAAGGCGTGCCGCTGGCCGCGTTACAGGGCCTTACCGAATACTGGCGCCATGGCTATGACTGGCGGGGTTGCGAAGCGCGGCTGAACGGCCTTGGCCAATTCATCACCGAGATCGACGGGCTGGACATTCACTTCCTGCATGTGCGCTCGCCGCATGAAGGAGCCATGCCGCTGGTGCTCACGCACGGCTGGCCGGGCTCAGTGGTCGAATTTCTGGGCTGCATCGCGCCGCTCACCGATCCGGTTGCGCATGGCGGCAAGGCGGAAGATGCCTTCCACATCATCGTGCCTTCGCTGCCGGGCTATGGCTTCTCTGCCAAGCCGGAGCGCACCGGCTGGGACGTGCCACGCGTCGGGCAGGCCTGGGCCGAGCTGATGCGGCGGCTCGGCTATGAGCGCTGGGTGGCGCAAGGCGGCGACTGGGGGGCGATTGTCACCACGGTGATGGGGGCGCAGGCGCCGGGCGGGCTGGCGGGCATCCACACCAACATGCCGATCGCGCGCATCCTGCCCGAGGACCGCACTGACACGGACCCGGCAGTGGTCGCCGCGCTCACGGCAGGGGCGAACTACAACCAGTGGGATTCGGGCTATTCCAAGATCCAGTCCACCCGGCCGCAGACCATCGGCTATGGTCTGGTGGATAGCCCGGTGGCGCTGGCGGGGTGGATCTACGAGAAGATGTGGGCATGGACCGACAATGCGGGCGCGCCCGAAGATGCGCTGAGCCGCGACCAGATGCTCGACAACATCATGCTCTATTGGCTCACTGCCAGCGGCGCTTCGGCGGCGCGGATGTATTGGCAGAGCTTCGGGACGATCGGCAAGGGCGGCTACAAGGTGGACTTGCCGGCGGGCGTCAGCACGTTTCCGCGTGAGATCACCCGGGCGCCGAGGAAGTGGGCCGAGCGGACCTTGCGCAATCTGGTTTACTGGAACGATTGCGCGAAGGGCGGGCACTTCGCCGCGTGGGAACAGCCGGAGATCTTCGTCGAAGAAGTGCGGAAGTGTTTTGCGTTGATGCGGTGAGCTAGAGTTCCTCGCAGGCCTCCTTGCCGATGAACAGGGCATCAAGTGGGCTCCACGGCAGCATCCAGAACAGCGCGACCAGCCCGGCAAAGCTGACCCCGATGATGGGGGACACGAAGCTGAGCGCCGTGCCCAGCGCATAAACTGCCATGGCGGCGATGCCTTTGCGCGAAGTTGCGCGGTGATAGGTGATCGCGGCACGTGCTTGCGAGCCGGTGCGGCGGATCACCCCCTGCAGCCAGCGGTAAGCGATTGCCGATCCCAAAAGCACGGCCAGATAGAGCAAAGTGGCGTGGAGGCCGAAATGCTGCTTGCCGAGATAGGATGCGGCGAACGGAATAAATGACAGCGAAAACAACAAGGCGATGTTCGACCACAGCAGGCCGCCGGTGACAGTGCGGGCATAGCCGAACAGGCGGTGGTGATTGACCCAGTAAATCGCGACATAGCTGTAGCTCAGCACATAGGCGATCACTGTTGGCCAGAGATGGAACAGCTCGGGCAGGCCCGGCGCTTCGGGTGCGTGCAATTCCAGCACCATGATAGTGACGATGATCGCGAGCACGCCATCGGAAAAGGCCTCGACCCGGCCGACCCTTGCGCGGCCTTCGATAGGTTGATCATCGGACATGGGCGCCATTCCCTCTCCAACTTCGGCTAGATCGCTTCGCTCTCAAGCCTGCGTATCCTCCCCCCGACGGGGGGAGGATAGCGGAGCCTGGCGAGGGCTTCAGTTCTTCGCTTTGTCGACCAGCGCGTTCTTGGCGATCCAGGGCATCATCGCGCGCAGCTTACTGCCGACTTCCTCAATCTGGTGGCGCTGGGCGGCCTTGCGGCTGGCCTTCAGTTCGGGCTGGCCGGCGCGGTTGTCGAGCACGAAATCCTTGACGAAGCGGCCCGACTGGATGTCTTCCAGAATGCGCTTCATTTCCTTCTTGGTCTCGGCGGTGATGACGCGAGGGCCGCTCTTGATATCGCCGTATTCGGCGGTGTTCGAGATCGAATAGCGCATGTTGGCGATGCCGCCTTCATACATCAGGTCGACGATCAGCTTCAGCTCGTGCAGGCACTCGAAATAGGCCATTTCCGGAGCATAGCCGGCTTCGACCAGCGTTTCGAACCCGGCCTGCACCAGCGCGGTGGCGCCGCCGCACAGCACGGCCTGCTCGCCGAACAGGTCGGTCTCGCATTCCTCGCGGAAATTGGTTTCGATGATGCCGCTGCGGCCGCCGCCGACGCCGCTCGCATAGGCGAGGGCTACATCATGCGCATTGCCGGTTGCGTCCTGATGCACTGCGACGAGGCAGGGCACGCCGCCGCCACGCTGGTATTCGCTGCGGACGGTGTGGCCGGGGCCCTTGGGCGCGATCATGATCACGTCGATATCGGCGCGCGGCTCGATCAGGCCAAAGTGAATGTTGAGGCCGTGGGCGAAAGCGAGCGCTGCGCCGGGCTTCATGTTGGCGTGAATGTCATCGGCATAGATCGCCGCCTGATGCTCGTCAGGGGCGAGGATCATCAGAATGTCGGCCCACTTGGCCGCTTCCGCGTTCGACAGGACCTTGAAGCCGGCGGCTTCCGCCTTCTTTGCCGTGGCCGAGCCGGCGCGCAGCGCGACGGCGACTTCCTTGATGCCCGAATCGTGCAGGTTCTGCGCATGGGCGTGGCCCTGGCTGCCATAGCCGACAATGGCGATCTTCTTGCCGGTGATCAGGTTGATATCGCAATCGGCGTCGTAATAGACTTTCATCGGACTGTCCTCGTTCGTCGTCCCGGCCAAATTCGCGGGGACCGTAAAAAGATTGCCGCCGCCCCTAGCAGGCGGTCAGCAAAAACACAGGTAGAAAATTCAGGCCCCCTCCGGCCCGCGCATCATGCCGACGATGCCGGTGCGGCCAACCTCGACCAGCCCCAGCTCGCGCATCAGCGCAACGAAGCTGTCGATTTTATCAGGCGTACCGGTCAGCTCGAAGATGAAGCTGGAGGTGGTGGTGTCGACCACTTTGGCGCGGAACACGTCGCACAGGCGCAGCGCCTCGACCCGGTTATCGCCAGTGCCGGCAACCTTGATCAGCGCCAGCTCGCGTTCGACATGCGGGCCCATTTCGGTGAGATCGACGACTTTGTGCACCGGCACCAGCCGTTCGAGCTGGGCCTGAATCTGGTCGATCACCGCCGGCGGGCCTTGCGTGACGATGGTGATCCGGCTGAGCGCGTGATTGTCGCTGATGTCGGCGACGGTCAGGCTGTCGATATTATAGCCGCGCGCGGTGAACAGCCCGGCAATCTTGGCCAGGATGCCGGCCTCGTTGTCGACCGTGATGGTGAGAACGTGGCGCGATGAGGCTTCTGTCTTTATCTTCATCATCTTACTCCCCCCTCCCGTTGAGCTGCGCTCGACTGCGTCTCAGGGGTGGGGCCGGGGGTGGGGTTTGTCCGTAGAACGTGACGTTGCGAGTGAGGA
>JANOBA010000004.1:0-5822 GCA_031411415.1 Novosphingobium sp. | reverse complement strand
GGCGTGGCCCCAATCACCAACGCCTGCTCAGCCTGAGCCTGTCGAAGGATCATCGCTGAGCTTGTCGAAGCACTCAGCCCGCCGTGGCGGGCGCTGCGAGCGGGAAGAAGGGGATCGACGCCCGGATCTCGTTGCCGTCCTCGCCGCGCAGGCCATAGTGGCCCTCCATGCTGCCCATCGGCGTCTGCAAGGGGCAGCCTGAAACATAGTCGTGGCTTTGCCCGGGATGGAGGATCGGTTGTTCGCCAACCACGCCGTCTCCATCGACAAAGCTGATCGCGCCGCGCCCGTCGGTGATCCGCCAGTGGCGGGTGAGCAACTGGACAGTCTGGCCTGATTCGTTCTCGATGCGGATGTGATAGACCCAGAACCACCGGCCGGCCTCGATCCGCGACTGTTCAGGCAGGAAATTGACCGCAACCCGCACGATGATGCCCTGCGCACGCGTTTCGACCGCATCACGGCCCTGATGCGGGGCCTGGCTCACCGGAGTGATCGCGACATGCTGGAAGAGCTCTTTCATGGTTCACACAACCTAGCGGCGATTGCCACACCCGGCAACACCCCTGCTGGGGCCGTTCTCCATCCGCATTCCATGTCAGCGCACATTCTTTATTGCAGATAACTCGCAATAGCATTAACCTCCTGCGGAACGCGATGGGAGCCAAAGTCATGCAACCGCACACCGATCATTCTCCGCCTTCCGCAGACCGGCTGATCCTGCCTCTGCCAGACGATCGCATCCAGCGGCTGGTGCTGTTTGCCCTGCGCCGGATGACTGCCCACGGAATCCGTGACGCCCATGCCGCGAACCTGATGTTCAACACGTTCGGCATCCATTTTCGCCGCCCACTGGTGCTGCTGCGCGGCTTCATCGCCGAGCTGGCGCGCTGCTCGGAGCGCCGGATCACCATGGCGCCGTGCTGCGCCTTGCGGATGACCGGCGACGAGGCAGCCCTGGTTGGTGTGCTGGCGGTTGCGGCGAGCAACCCGGCCTGCGCGGCGCGCCATTTGCGCGGCCTGTCGGCGAGGGATGAGGTTTCCGCCCCGCTTTCGCTCGCCGCCGCATTTAACGAAGCCCTCGCCGATGCGGGTCTTCCGCTGGCGATCTAGACCCGCATCGACACTAATCCAGCATAGGTGTGCGCTGCGGCTCGGCCTTTGCCATCGCCGCCTGATAGGCGGGCCGGGCGCCAACCCGCTGAAGGTAGGCGCGCAGATTTGGCGAATTGCCCAGCTCTCGCCCCGAATGGACGCGGCCGCTGGTCAGCATGAACACCATCATTACATCGGCGGCGGTGAACTCGGCTCCGGCGAACCAGTCGGCTTTGCCCAGCCGCGCCTCGACCAGATCGAACGCCAGATCGGTGCGCCCACCGGCCTGCCCGGTGGCGCCCATCCGCCGCGCCACCATGTCCATCATGAATGCCGGCACCATCGAACCGTTGGCGAAGTGGAACCAGAACAGAAAGTCACCAAACTCAGGATGTTCCGGACCAAGCAGCAGCCGGCCCCCGCCGTGCTTGCGGCAGATATATTCGACAATCGCCCCCGATTCAGCAAGCGCGATAGCGCCATCGGTGATGATCGGCGCGGTGCCCAGCGGATGCAGCGCCTTATAGACGGCCGGTGCGGCCATGCTGGGGTCGCGATCATAGCGGATGAAGCTGTAGTCCAGGCCCAACTCTTCGCACAGCCAGACAATGCGCTCGCTTTGCGATTCGCCAAGATGGTGGACAGTCAGAATTTCTGGCAGCATTTCCGGTAGTGGGTCAGTTTGAAACCTTCTTGTAGGGGCCGCGCTTTGCGGGCTTGGCCTCTGCATCTTCTACCAGTTGCGCGATGTCCGCAATCTCCCAGAGCTTTCCAGTCACGCCAGCGGCCATCGCCGGGGTGACGCGCAGAGTCTTATGGATGCGGACGAAGTTGTAATACATCATGTGCAGCGCGACAGCGTGGGCGTGGTTTTCGACCTTCTTGCTGAAACCATTGGTCAGGCGAGTGAACCGGCGCATGTGCATCCGCATGGTGAGATTGCTGCGCTCGACGTAGCTGGTTGAAACATGGTCGATGTCGGGACGACCGCGAACGCGCCGCTTGGCTGCTCCGATGCACTCTGGCGGGCTGTAACGGCCCGGTGCGCCGGGGGCATTGCCATAAGCCTTCACAAGCTGCGCAAAGTCGATGTCATCGCCAAAGGCGTCTTCAACTGCGCCAATATAGGCATTGAGGCCGTCACTGGTGAGTTGGAAGCGATTGGCAACGCGATCCGCAAGGTCTTGAATGAACGCGACGGCATATTCAGCATCGCGTCCGCCGACGAGGTAGGACAGGATCATTTTGCTATCGGCGTCGATAGCTGTCCAAGTCCAAGTGTCGCCAGCACCTTCCGGGGCATCCTTGGCCGTGGCGACATTCTTCTGCTTGGCGTAGGTGAAAGACCAGATTTCATCGACCTGCACACGGGCAACCGAGACGTTGCGCACGTTGGCATCGTGATAGGCAGCACAGGCTTTGCCTGCGTCGATCAGCAGTTTGGCGACGGTGTTCTTGCTGGCCCCGGTCAGCCGCGTGATTGCGCGGATGCTCATCCCTTCGCAGAGAAGGTGCAGGATTTTGGCGCGATCATCGTTTGATAGCTTGTTCATGTGACTATTTGTAATGCAAAACGCATTACAGTCAAGAAGTTTCTTGACATTTTGGTGCAAAACGCATTACAAAATGGCATGACAGAAAAAGATCAGGTTATTCAAATCCGCGTTTCCACCTTGGAAAAGGCCGGATTTGTCGAATCCGCAGCGCTAGCGGGCATCCCTCTTTCCTCTTGGGTTCGCGAAAGGCTGCGGCTTACGGCAATCCGGGAGCTTGAAAACGCGGGCCGGAAAATCCCGTTTATCGACTATCCAGGTGAGGCCCTAAATCATGGCGAATGACCAGAATCAAATCGGGTTTGAGCAGCTTGGACTGGGGGCGGTTCTGAAGCGGTATCGTTTGTTCGTGCCGCCAAATCAGAGGGATTACGCGTGGTCGGCCAAAGAGGTTGGTGCGCTCCTTAAAGACCTCACGCTTGCGATGAGCAATGACGAAGATCAGCACTTTCTTGGCACGCTGGTTACAATTCCGAAGGGGTTGGACGGCCTTGAGGTCGTCGATGGACAACAAAGGCTCGCAACCACCGCCCTAACCCTCGCGGCCATGCGACATATCGTTCAGGACAGCGCCAGCAATCTGGCCCGTGCTCTTGAGAATTATCTCAACGACGTTGACAACGACACCCTTGAGATGGCCCCGAAGATGCGGCTCAATACGGCAGATACCAGCGTTTTTCACGACCTCATTCTGACCGGATCGGCGGAAGGGTCGCGCCAGACCGGCAGAGAATCCCATGATTTGCTCGTGGACGCCTACAACACGGCTAAGCAGCATATGCTCGATGTATCGCGCCCCGTCCGCGAGAATGACCGCGTAAAGATATTTCAGAAATGGATGAATTACATAGAGTTCAATGCTCGGTCGATCCTTTTAAAAGTCCCCAACAACGTTAATGCCTATAAAATGTTCGAGACGCTCAATGATCGCGGGCTGCGAGTATCGCAATCCGATCTAGTCAAGAATTACATATTTGGTCAATCTGGCCCTAGTCGCCTCGTTGAAGCGCAACAGATTTGGTCATATATCAAGGGTGCTTTGGAAACTCTTGACGAGGAAGACATTACCATAAATTTTCTGCGCCAAGCATTGACTTCCATGCACGGCGTTGTCCGCCAAACAGACGTTTTTGAGAAGGTTCAATCCATAGCTGTCGGCGTTCAATCCTCACTCAATTTCTTGAATGAACTTGAGCGAGCGTCGAACGATTATGTTGCCATTGTTACGCCAGATAGTGAAAAATGGAATAGCTACCCTTCTAATACCCGCAAATCTCTAAAGGTGCTGAACCTCTTTGATATTAAGCCATTCCGTCCTGTGCTTTTGTCGATTGCGCGAAAAATGGAACCTAAGGAGGCATCGGCGTCACTTGAGCAAATGGTGTCCTACGGAGTGCGACTAATAATTGCATCTGGCACCCGTTCAGGGTCAATCGAACAGGCTTGCGGACGCGCTGCGAAGGCAATCTATGATGGGGAAATTACCGACGGCGCTGGCCTTCAAAGGGCTCTCACGGCGATCATTCCAAACGATGAGCAGTTTCGAGACGCCTTTGCTAGCGCCACGGTTTCTCAAGCCAAGTTCGCGCGATATTATCTGCGCTCGTTGGAAATGGCCGCAAAACAAGAGCCTGACCCGTGGCTGATCCCGAACGATGATGCCGACGCAATTAATCTGGAACACGTTTTGCCCCTCAAGCCGATGGGCGAGTGGGAGCGTTTTTCCGATGATGACGTGAAGGCCTATGCGAAGCGACTAGGAAATATGGCCTTGCTCAAGGCCAAAGCTAATTCCGACCTTCGCAGTGCAGGCTTCGCAACCAAGCGTATTGCTTTGCAAGCATCGCCATATACCACCACTTCCATGATTGGGGTTCAGGCGGATTGGACGATTGATGCCATTATTGACCGGCAGAAGCGGCTCGCCGAACTGGCTTTGAAGGCTTGGCCTCATCGCGGGGAGGCTGGTGATCTACGGCCAAGTCAACAATCATCTTTGCTAACTGATTAGGATCGCGCGGGCGCTTCGGGGCTTTGCTGGTCATGCTCGTAATATGGCATTGGCGCGGCTGGTTCGCTACCCCGTCATTTTCGCGGGCTAATTTCAAACTGACCCACTACCGCATTTCCGGCTCCTCTGGATTGGTCGCGCCAATGCGCTATTCCTGCTGCCTCGTCCAGCCGGTGCGGGGCCATGCCCTTGCCTTGCGCCGCCGCTCCCCCTAGCGGCTCAGGCTTCCCGAGATACTGGAGTCGAACATGGTCCCCCGCTACGCCCGCCCCGCCATGACAGCCATCTGGGAGGCCGAGGCGCGCTATCGCATCTGGTTCGAGATCGAGGCGCACGCGACTGACAAGCTGGCCGAGCTTGGCGTCGTGCCGATGAGCGCGGGCAAGGCGCTGTGGGACTGGTGGGCGACGGGTCCCACAATCGATGTCGCCGCGATCGACGCGATCGAGGCTGTCACCAAACACGATGTCATCGCGTTCCTCGATTGGGTGGCGCAGCAGGTCGGCCCGGAAGCGCGGTTCATGCATCAGGGCATGACCAGTTCCGACGTGCTCGACACCACGCTGTCAGTCCAGCTGGCGCGCGCCAGTGACATCCTGCTGGATGATCTCGATGCACTGCTCGCTGCGCTAAAACGCCGGGCCGAGGAGCACAAATACACTCCCACCATCGGCCGCAGCCACGGTATCCATGCCGAGCCGACCACGTTCGGCATCAAGCTGGCCGAAGCCTATGCCGAGTTCAGCCGCGCCAAAGTGCGGCTTATCGCGGCACGCGCCGAGATCGCGACTTGCGCCATCTCGGGCGCGGTGGGCACCTTCGCCAATATCGATCCGGCGGTGGAAGAACATGTCGCCGCCAAACTCGGCCTCGCCATCGAGCCAGTCTCAACGCAAGTCATCCCGCGTGACCGTCATGCGATGTATTTCGCCACGCTGGGCGTGATCGCCAGCTCGATCGAGCGCCTCGCCACCGAAGTGCTGGAGGCCGAGGAATATTTCTCGCCGGGCCAGAAGGGCTCCTCGGCGATGCCGCACAAGCGTAATCCGGTGCTCACCGAAAACCTCACCGGCCTTGCCCGCGTGGTGCGCTCCGCCGTCACCCCGGCGCTGGAGAATGTCGCGCTGTGGCACGAGCGCGACATTTCGCACTCCTCGGTCGAG
>JANOBA010000003.1:0-13637 GCA_031411415.1 Novosphingobium sp. | reverse complement strand
GGTGGGGGTGTGGGTTTTGGGTGGGGTGCGGGGGGCGGGGGCGGGGCGGGGGTGGGGGTCGGGGTCGGTGTCGGTGTCGGTGTCGGGGTCGGGGTCGGGGTCGGTGTCGGGGTCGGTGTCGGGGTCGGGGTCGGTGTCGGTGTCGGGGTCGGGGTCGGAGTCGGAGTCGGAGTCGGAGTTGGGGTTGGGGTTGGGGTTGGGGTCGGAGTTGGCGCAGGCGTAGGTGATGGGGTGGGTGCAGGCGCGGGATCGGGCTTGCCGACATTTTCGCTGACTGGAGGCGCCGGGGTGGGGTTTGGCGCAGGAGTCGGCGCTGGCGTAGGTATAGGTGTAGGTGTAGGGGTCGGTGTGGGCGCAGGCGCTGGTGTCGGGGTCGGTGTCGGCGTCGGAGCTGGGGTCGGCGCGGGTAACGCGCCGTTTTTCACATCGTCTGCAGCCTCGGCAGCCATTCCGCACACCATTGCCAATACGGCAATGGACGACGTGAAAGTCGTCAATCGCAGGCGCGAAGATCGCGATCCAGCCAATTTCATGCCGCAACCCCTTGACTGAGCTTGTCAGTCAACAAAATAGCAAGGCGATAGTAACCAATCCGTGAACACTCCTATCCGAAAAATCGCCTGATGTCTTCCATCGGAATTGCCGGGTAGTGTCTCAGTTTGAATTTTGACGGATCGCCTGTCGCATTCCAGCCGCGCCTCCTATATGCTTAGCGCAATGCATAGGAGGAATTGAATGTCAGGTTTTGTCCATCGGTATGCTAGTTCTGCTCACCTCGCGCCCGCAATCGAGAATGGGGGCGAACCTTTGGGTGACAAGCTTGTCGTTATTCCGAACATTCCACTGTCATCTACCGCGCCCGGCTACGACGAGGCGAAAGCTGATGAGTTAACGACCGCCGCCGCCAAATATGCGAATAATCGCCGGTTTGCTCTGCAATTTGGCCATCCTCGTGCCTAAAGGCCCACGCGGAGAGAAGCGCCCAGCCGACGCTATCGGTCTTGCCGTGATGATCGGCAAGATCGCCACCGGCGAGATCGAGGACACGCCGGACGCCACGAAAAGCGCCGCCGCTCAGCTTGGGAGTTTGGGCGGCAAGAAGCGCGCGGCGAATATGACGCCGGAGCGACGGGCGGAGATTGCTCGGAAAGCGGCAGTTAAGCGGTGGGGCCGGTAACGCTCGGCGCTTGGCTAACAGACTTCTCCACGACCTTCATCGGTCGAAAGTCCTTAACGCCAAGCGTCAACCTGAATTTCTCTGCCTTCGGCAGTTTAATAAGACCCATTGGTACGGCCATCACTGCTGGTCTGCCCGCAACTAATTCTATCTTGGACACACCATTCATGGCCGTCTTTTTTCCTATCATTAGAGAGATTTCCAACTCCCCATTAAAGTTCTGGGTCGGCAATATTTCGATGTAAAATGCAACTGCAATCGATGCTGGAAATTCTTTAACCAATATATCTCCGGCAAAGGTATTGATAAGGGTGTGCTTATTATTAGCGCCCTCAACAATATATTCGCACACAATTGCATTTGTTAGCTTGAACGGTGCAATCATTGGACCACCTCTAATGCCTTTACATTGAATACAGTGGCGCTATTTTGTGTTGATTGCGCTTCCGGCAGAGAGGGTCGCACGGGCGCGGGGTCAGACAACTCATGGAACACGTTGGATTTTGCGCGATCTGCGTTTCGCACAGCCGCGTAATCCATCGTGCGCTTGGCCGCATACAGTAGGTCGCTGACCGTATCGAGGGTCCAATTCGAAGGACCAGAAAGCCATGTCGAAATCTGGGACGGCTTGCGCCCGATGCACTCTGCGATTTGCGCGCGCGTCAAACCATCCTCGCGCGAGGCTTCCTCCAGCGCCTTGATGACAACATCATAAACGACATTCCGATTACGTTCTGCAAAAAGGGCTGCTTCGTAGCTGTAGGTCATATATTTCCCTTCTTCACGGCATTCTCGGTGATGTAGGCTTCATAACGAAAGGCCGGTGGATCGGTGAAAGGATCACCCAGGCCTGCGGCTTTCCAGTGGTCCTCGCAGACTAGTTTCTCGTACTCGAACTCAGGCGACCACATGCCGCCAAGCATTTTCCTTGGGCGGTGATGAGTGGCGATGAAAACATTCGGCATGGCAAAACGACCAAAGACCCGAATGGAGGGCCTAGGTTTCCGACAGCGGAATTCCCAATGCTCAAACTTTTCAGGTTGTAGCTGTGTCAACAAATTTTCGGTAATCAAGCCGCCCTCGATGAATTGCGAAAATGCCGCTTCCACCTTGGCCCAACTCTGTCGTTCTTTTTCATCGGGGTCACTCCTACCAGATGCCAGCGCGTCCACGATGGGCTTGCATTGTAGCACCACCCGTGATCGCCCCGCCCAGTCAGCGATAGGCGTCGCGGGAATCAACAGGCCGCTTGCCACCGCCGCCTTTACGGGAGCAGGAATTAACATATAATTGAACTTGCCCCTGTCAACCCCGACTGGTGCGAAAAACTAGTGGAGGTCCATCGCAAAAGCGAATCTATTTTCAAAATGTGAATCCGTACTTGACGCTAAGCACTAAAGTTCATATAAAATCCGTATGAACAAGCTGCCCCTCTCCAAGCGCGTCCAAATCCTCGCCATGCTGTGCGAAGGCTCGTCCATGCGCTCGATCAGCCGCGTTGCGGACGTGTCGATCAACACGGTTTCCAAGCTGCTGGTCGAAGCTGGTGAGGCTTGCCTTACCCTGCATGACGATACAGTTCGCAACGTGAAGGCGAGCCGCATTCAGTGCGATGAAATCTGGTCGTTCTGCCATGCCAAGCAAAAGAACGTGGCGAGCGCCAAGGCCGCGCCGGAAGGCGCTGGCGACGTGTGGACGTGGACGGCTATTGATGCCGATACCAAGCTAATAGTGTCCTACTATGTTGGCGACCGTTCGGGCGAAAGTGCGATGGTGCTTATGGACGATTTGCAGGCCCGCCTTGCCAACCGGGTGCAACTGACAACCGATGGTCACAAGGCTTACCTTGAAGCCGTAGAAGGCGCATTCGGCGGCGATGTGGACTTTGCCCAGCTTGTGAAGCTCTATGGCCCCACGATCACCGCGCCGGGCCGCTACAGCCCTGCGGAGTGCATCGGTGCCCGCAAGCAGCGCGTGGAAGGCAACCCTGACTATGCCCATGTCAGCACGTCCTATGTCGAGCGCCAGAACCTCACCATGCGCATGTCGATGCGCCGCTTTACCCGGTTGACCAATGCGTTCTCAAAGAAGCTAGACAACCACATTCACGCGCTGGCGCTCTATTTCATGTTCTACAACTTCACCCGCATTCACAAGACGCTGCGCATGTCGCCCGCTATGGCAGCGGGGATCACGGATCAGCTCTGGTCGCTTGAGGACATTGTGGCTAAGATCGACGCGATGGCCCCGGCTCCCAAGCCGCGCGGGCCTTACCGGAAGCGGGGGCAGTGATGGAAAACATACCAACTTGGGTGATCGTAATTTGGGCCTTTGGGATCATTTTAGGTTTGGGCTTAATCGACAGCAAACTTTCAACGATCATAGACCTGCTCTCCAATCGAAATTCAAACTGAGACACTACCAATTGCCGGAATATCTGGGGTCATTGCCAGCCCATGCCACAAGGGAGCTTGTCCTGAAGCCAAGCAGCCGATAGGCGCGCGGTCCAGACGAACCTGCCAGTGGAGCCATGACCATGTCCGATCTTGAAGCCGCCATCGAAAGTGCATTTGAAGCACGCGACTCAGTCACTCCAGCCAGCAGCGATGTCCGCGCGATTGTCGATGCGGCGCTCGACTTGCTCGACAGCGGTGCGGCCCGCGTCGCCGAGCCCGATGGCAATGGTGGCTGGAAGGTCAACCAGTGGCTCAAAAAGGCCGTGCTGCTGTCGTTCCGCCTGAATGACAATGGCGTGATGGAATTTGGCTCGGCCGGCGCGCCTGCTTTTGACAAGGTTCCGCTCAAGTTCACCGGCTGGGACGACGCCCGCTTCCGCGAGGCCGGCATCCGCGTGGTGCCCGGCGCGGTCGTGCGGCGCAGCGCGTTCATCTCGAAGGGCGCGGTGCTGATGCCCAGCTTCGTCAATCTGGGGGCTTATGTCGGCGAAGGCGCGATGATCGACACTTGGGCCACCGTCGGCTCTTGCGCGCAGATCGGCAAGAATGTGCATATTTCCGGCGGCGCAGGGATCGGCGGCGTGCTGGAGCCGCTGCAGGCCAATCCGGTGGTGATCGAGGACGGTGCCTTCATCGGCGCGCGTTCGGAAGTCGCCGAAGGCGTGATCGTCGGCACCGGTGCAGTGCTCTCAATGGGCGTGTTCATCGGCGCATCGACCAAGATCGTAAACCGTGCCACCGGCGAAATCTACATCGGCAAGGTGCCGCCATACTCGGTGGTTGTTCCCGGCTCGCTGCCCGGCAAGCCGTTGCCCGATGGCTCGCCCGGGCCTTCGCTTTATGCCGCGGTCATCGTCAAGACGGTGGACGCGCAGACCCGCAGCAAGACCGGGATCAACGAGCTGCTGCGCGACTGATTGCCCGGAGCGGCGGAACAGATCGCCGTACGAAGCGTTCTTGCTGCACACCGCCTTGGGATTGGCCCGGTGGAGGAGAGCAGCCATGGAACGTCACGGCGACGAAATTCACGTCACGAGCGAAGAAGCCAGCGCCAGCAACCGGGTGCACAGCTTGCCCAAAGTGCTGGGTATCAGCCTGCTGCTCACCATATTGTTCCTGTCGGGCATCTGGATCTACGGGGCGATAACCGGCGATCAACATCGGCCTGACAGCGCGGTATCCAACGATCGGGCCAAGAGCGAAGCGGTGCGCTAAAGGCGACTTGCCATCCGGCAATCAGAACGTCGTCGGATTCTCGATCGGCGGATCGCTGCGGCGGCTGGCGGCATAGGCCTCTGCCGCTCGCAAGACGCGCAGCATGTTGCCGCTGGCGATCTTTTCCAGATCAGCCTGTGCATAGCCGCGCCGCGCCAGCTCCAGGAACAGCGCCGGATAGCCCGAGACATCTTCCATGCCCTGCACAGTCGTGGCGATGCCATCGTAATCGCCGCCGATGCCAATGTGATCGGTGCCAATGCGCCGGGCGATATGATCAACGTGGTCGGCAAGCTGGCTGATCGTCGCCTGTGGCACCGGATTGGCGGCGACCCATTTGGCCAATGCGTCCTTTGCCGCTTCGGGATCGCCAACGTAGTAGGCATCGAGCCGGGCCTTCTCGGCCTCGCGCGCATTGCCCCACACACGAACCTCATCACTGACATAGCCCGGCAGGGTCACCACCATGACAATCCCGCCATTGGTCTTGACCCGGTCCAGAACCCGGTCGGGCACATTTCGCGGATGGCTGGCGACGGCCCGGGCGCCCGAATGGCTGAAGATGACGGGCGCGCGCGCCACGTCCAGCGCATCGAGCATAGTCTTTTCGCTGACATGGCTCAGATCGACCAGCATCCCCAGCCGCTGCATCTCACGCACCACATCCTTGCCGAATGGCGTCAGGCCGCCGTGCACCGGCTTGTCGGTCGCGCTGTCGGCCCAGCCATTGTTGGTGAAATGGGCGAGCGTCATATAGCGCGCGCCCAGCGCATACATCTGGCGCAGTACGGCCAGGCTGCCACCGATCGAATGGCCGCCTTCCATGCCCATCAGCGAGGCGATCTTGCCGCTGCGCATCGCCAACTCGACATCGGCGGCGCTGGTGGCAAGCTGCATGTCAGCGGGATAGCGCGCGATCAGCCGTTTGGTCACGTCGATCTGCTCGAGCGTCGCCTGCACCGCTTGCGGCTCCGGCAACAGCGACGAGACATAGACCGACCAGAACTGAGCACCAACATGCCCCCGGCGCAGCCGCGCCAGATCAGTTTGCATGGCGCCCTTGCCCTTGGCTGGATCGGCCGTGGCAGCCGTGTCGCGGAAATCGAACTCGGCAATCATGTTGCCCCGCCGATCGCGCAATTGCTCAGGCACGTCGTTGTGCCCGTCCCACACCGGCGCGGCCTTCAGCGCGGCCTCTGCCACTTGCTCGGGCGTGCGCGCGAATACCGGCGGTGCCAGCAGAGCCAGCGCCGCACCCGCCAGAACCAGACTGCCAAATCCAAACTGCCGCATCGCCATTGTCCTCGCCAGAATCCCGGTGTCAGGAGAAGGCGATTTCACTCTTGGCGGCAAGCAATTTCAGCAGGGCGTGATCAGCCCTCGGCTTCGCGCTCGAAGGCCGCATCGCCGCCCAGCCGCGCCGCCGCCTTGCCGAGCAGCACCAGCACCACCACCGCGACAACTGTGGCGATCACCGCATAGAGGAACAGCCCGCCAAGGCTGTCGCCAAGGTTCAGCTCGGCCAGCAAGCCCTTGATCGCCTCATTCCAGGCAAGCGCGGCGACCAGACCGAGCGAGGCGGAAGCGAGGCTGATCATGGTCTGGACCATGGCGCGGGGATCGGTCATCTGTGAATTCCTTCCGGTTTGCGAATTGGCATTATATGAATTGACGGGGGCGAAACTATCGGCAAGCCCACGCGGCGCAAGATGGATACTTTCGATTATATCATCGCCGGGGGCGGCAGTGCTGGCTGCGTGCTTGCCAACCGGCTGAGCGCCGATCCGCGAACCCGCGTCCTGCTGCTCGAGGCAGGCGGGCGTGACAACTACATCTGGATCAAGGTGCCCGTCGGCTACCTCTATTGCATCGGCAATCCGCGCACCGACTGGATGTATCAGACCGAGGCCGAGCCGGGGCTGAATGGCCGCGCGCTGAAATATCCCAGAGGCCGCGTGATCGGCGGCTCATCGGCGATCAACGGCATGATCTATATGCGTGGGCAAGCGGCGGACTATGATGGCTGGCGGCAGGCGGGCAATCCGGGCTGGGGCTGGGATGATGTCCTGCCCTATTTCACCCGCGCCGAGGACCACTATGCCGGGGCGGATGCTTGCCACGGTGCAGGCGGCGAAATCCGCGTTGAGAAGCAGCGGCTACGCTGGGAGATTCTCGAAGCCTTCCAACGTGCCAGTGCGGAATACGGGGTGGCGCCGGTGGCCGATTTCAACCGTGGTGACAACGAAGGATCGGCGCTGTTTGAAGTGACCCAGCGCGGCGGCTGGCGCTGGAGCGCGGCGGACGCTTTCCTGAAGCCGGTACGAACCCGCGCAAACCTGAAAGTCGTGACTGGCGCGCTGGCCGACCGGGTGTTGTTCGACGGCACGCGCGCAGTGGGCGTGGCTTACCGGCTGGGCGATCAGCAGTGCGAAGCCCGCGCATCGGGCGAGGTCATCCTTGCTGCCGGCGCAATCGGCTCGCCTGCCGTGCTTGAGCGCTCCGGCATCGGCGATGCAGCCCGGCTCTCGGCGCTGGGAATTGCGCCACTGATCGACCGACCGGAAGTGGGCGGCAACCTGCAGGACCATTTGCAGTTGCGCTGTGCGTGGAAGGTTTCCGGCGTCTCGACGCTCAACCAGCGCGCCGGCAGCCTGTTTGGCAAGGCCATGATCGGCCTCGAATACCTCCTGCGCCGCACCGGGCCGATGGCGATGGCGCCCAGCCAGCTCGGCATGTTCGTCAAAAGCGATCCGCGCATGGCCACAGCAGACCTGGAATACCATGTCCAGCCGCTCAGCCTTGCGGCCTTTGGCGGCGCTCTCGATCCTTTCCCCGCCTTCACCGCCAGCGTCTGCAACTTGCGTCCAGAAAGCCGGGGCCGCACCGCCATCCGCAGCATGGACCCTGCCGAAGCGCCCGCGATTGCGCCCAACTACCTCGCCGCCGAGGCCGACCGGCAAACCGCCGCCCGCGCCATTCGCATCAGCCGCGAAATCGTCGCCCAGCCCGCACTCGCGCGCTACAACCCGGAAGAAGTGCGCCCCGGGCCGGACTACCAGACCCAGCAAGACCTCGAACGCGCTGCCGGCGAGATCGGCACGACCATCTTCCACCCCGCCGGCACCGCCGCGATGGGCCCAGAAGGCGTCGGCGTCGTCGATGCGCGATTGCGGGTGAACGGCACTTCGGGCTTGCGCGTGATCGACGCATCGGTGATGCCTGCGATCACCTCGGGCAACACCAATGCCCCGACGATGATGATCGCCGAAAAGGGCGCCGAAATGCTGCTGGAGGACGCGCGATGACTGACAGGAACATTGCCATGCCGCGCTCATTGCTGCTGTTCAGCGCGCTTTATGGCGGCATGGTGACGATTGCCGGCGTGCTGGGCGCCAAACAGGTAGCGCTGGGGCCGCTGGCGGTCGAGGCCGGGATTTTTCCCTTCCTCACGCTCATTGCCATATCCAGCGCGATTGCCGAGCTGCATGGCAAGGCCGTCGCCGACCGGCTGGCGCGTTATGGCTTTGTGCCGCTGATCACCGCGATTGTGCTCAGCTTTTTCGTTCTCCAATTGCCTACCGATCCCGGCATGTATGAACCGGCCAAGGAAGCTTTCCCAATCATCATGGGGCAAGGCTGGCGGATGATGGCCGCGGGGATCGTCGCCTATGGCGTCTCGCTGACCCTCAACATCTGGCTGTTCGAGCGTTTGCGGGTGGCGACAGGGCGGATGGCGCCCTTGCGCGGCTTCATCGCCGCCGCACTCTCGCAGATTGTCGACACACTGATCTTCATCACCGTCTCGTTCTATGGGGTGCGGCCGATTGCCGAGCTGATGGCCGGGCAGATGATTGCCAAACTGGTGCTTTCGGCGGTGATGGTGCCGCTAGTGATCGCACTGGTGGTGCGGATTGGGCGCCAATTGGACCGGGGGCTGGACGCACAGCCATGAATAATGCTTCAATTCCCCGGCCAGCGGTCTAAAGCGCGGGCCATGTCCGAAGCACACGATCCCATCATGCTGGCCAAGGCCGAAACGCTTGTCGAGGCGCTGCCCTATCTGCAGCGCTATGCTGGGCAAACCTTCGTGGTCAAATATGGCGGCCACGCGATGGGCGATCCCGAACTGGCGCGCGATTTTGCCGAGGACGTCGTGCTGCTGAAAGCGGTCGGCATCAACCCGGTGGTGGTCCACGGCGGCGGGCCGCAGATCGGTAACATGCTCAAGAAACTGGGCGTCGAATCGCGCTTTGTCGATGGCCTGCGTGTCACCGACAAGGCGACTGCCGACATTGCCGAAATGGTGCTGTCGGGCGCAATCAACAAGGAACTAGTCGGCTGGATCGCCGGCGCGGGCGGCAAGGCCATCGGCATTTCCGGCAAGGACGGTGGGCTGGTGACAGCCAGCAAAGTGACGCGCACCACCCGCGACCCGGACAGCCAGATCGAACAGGTCATCGATCTCGGCTTCGTCGGCGAGCCGGAAAAAATCGACATCAGCGTGATCGAAACCATCTGCGCCGCTGGCATGATCCCGGTGATTGCCCCGATCGCGCCGGGCAAGGACGGCGAGACCTACAACATCAACGCCGACACCATGGCAGGCGCGATTGCCGCCGCCCTGGGCGCATCGCGGTTGTTCCTGCTGACCGACGTGGCCGGCGTGCTGGACAAGGACAAGAACCTGCTCACCGACCTGCGCCCCGCCGACATTGTCCGGTTGCAGGCAGACGGCACGATTTCGGGCGGCATGATCCCCAAGCTGGAAACCTGCATTCATGCGGTCGAGGCGGGCTGCGAGGCCGCCGTGGTGCTCGATGGCCGGGTGCCGCATGCCATGCTGATCGAGGTTTTCACCTCGCAAGGCGCGGGAACCTTGATCCGCGCGGGGTAACTCCCACCTCTCACCTTGCCCGCCGTGCCATGGCTCGGCTATCAGCGCCCGGTATCCGCCCGCCAGAGGAGCGCCCTTTGATCGCCGTCACCCTGTTCCAGATCGTTGGCTATCTGATTTCGATAGTCGTCACGATCGTGATCGTTCAATTCGTCCTGAGCCTGTTGATCAGCTTCAACGTGGTCAACCTGCACAACGATTTCGTGGCGGCGGTGTGGAAGGCGGCCAATGCCTTGCTCGAGCCGATCCTCGCGCCAATCCGCAAGATCATGCCGGATACCGGATCGATAGATTTCTCGCCGATGGTGCTGATCATCGGCCTGCAGGTGCTCCAGATGATCCTGCGCAATCTGGCTTACTCAGCGCTATGACCCCGGATAAGATGACAGGGGCAGCAATCATCGACGGCAAGCTGTTTGCCGAAGGTCTGCGCGCCCGTGTGGGCGTGCTTGCAACTGGCTTCGAAGCCGCTGCCGGCCGCAAGGCGGGCCTCGCGGTGGTGCTGGTCGGTGAAGATCCGGCAAGCCAGGTCTACGTCCGCAACAAGGGCAAGCAGACCATCGCCTGCGGCATGGAAAGCTTCGAGCACAAGCTGGCTGACGATACCAGCGAAGCCGATTTGCTGGCAGTGGTCGCACGGCTCAATGCCGATCCGATGGTCGATGGCATCCTCGTCCAGCTGCCCTTGCCCGCCCATATCGACGAGCAGAAAGTCATCGCCGCGATCAACCCTGACAAGGACGTTGACGGCTTCCACACCCTTTCGGTCGGCCGGCTGTGGACCGGCATGCAAGGCTTCGTGCCCTGCACGCCGCTGGGCTGCATCATGCTGCTGAAAGATCGGCTGGGCTCGCTGTCCGGGCTGGATGCCGTGGTGATCGGCCGCTCGAACATTGTCGGCAAGCCGATGGCCGCGCTGCTGATCGCCGAGAGCTGCACCGTGACGGTGGCGCACAGCCGCACCAAAGATTTGCCGCAAGTGGTGCGCCGTGCCGATATTGTCGTCGCGGCCGTCGGCCGCGCGGAAATGGTCAAGGCTGACTGGATCAAGCCCGGCGCGACTGTGATCGATGTCGGCATCAACCGCGTGCCCGCAGCTGAAGAGGGCAAGACGCGGCTTGTCGGAGATGTCGATTTTGCCGGGGTCAGCGAAGTGGCCGGAGCGATTACCCCGGTGCCCGGCGGCGTCGGTCCGATGACCATCGCCGTGCTGCTGCGCAACACCATTGTCGCCGCCCACCGCAATGCCGGAATTGCTCTGGCGGAGGACGCGATATGAAGCGGCTTGTTGTCCTGTTGGCGCTTGGCCTTGCCGCCTGCGTCTCAGGGCCCGGTGGCGGGCCCGGTGGCGGGCCAGGCGGCGGGCCAGGCGGCAGCCCACGCCTGCGCCCCGCCGCCAATCCCAGCGCGGTGATCGCCGCCGAGATCGGCTTCAACCGGCTGGCGCAGGAAAAGGGCCAGTGGACCGCCTTCCGCGAAACGGCTGCGAAAGGCGCGGAAATGTTCGTGCCCGAGCGGGTGCTGGCGGCAGACTGGCTGAAAGGCCGCGCCGATCCGCCAGTCCCGGTGCGCTGGCAGCCGTCCGATGTCTGGTCGAGCTGTGACGGCTCCTTTGCGGTCACCCGCGGGGCCTGGCAGCGGCCGGGCTCGGTGGGCAGTTTCGTCACCGTCTGGCAGCGCCAGCAGGGTGGCGCCTACAAATGGCTGCTCGACATGAGCCTGGCCGACGAGGCCGCGCCCACCTCTGCTGACACAGTCAATGCAACTGTCGCCGATTGCCCGCGCGGCAGGCTCGAAAAGCCCGTCGCGTCGGCGGCAACGGCGCACAACACGCCAGAAACGCGGTCGGGCAACAGCGATGACGGCACGCTGGGCTGGACGGCGCACAGCGGCGCCGCAGCGCGGACGTTTACGCTGTGGATCATCAAGGACGGGGCATCACGCGAAGTGTTGACCGCGCGGCTGCCGGCACGGGGCGGCATCTGAACCCTCTGCTGCCCTGAAACCTTTACTGCCCTGAAATCTCTACTGCAGAGTCACCCGGTCATCGTCGCTGTCGCGCCGTCCGAAAAACTGCATAAGCTGCACCAGCAGTTCGCAGCGTTCGCCAAGGCTGTCCGCCTCTAACAAGGCCTGTTTCGCCGCCGCATCGAAAGGCGCGATCTGGCTGACCCCGTTGATCAGGGAAATGTCGTCAAGCTGGGCAACTGAAGTCCAGTCCACCCGGTATCCCTGCGCATCAGCAAATCGCCGCGCTTCGCGCTCAAATGACGCGCGTTCGACCGGTGCAAGATACTGCTCATCCGGCTCCGACAACAGCTGTGCCTCGACCTGGCGGAAGGGTGTCGTCGAATCGAGTTCGCGCACAATGCGAAACCGTGCCTCGCCTGCCAGCACGATGTTATAGCGCCCGTCGTCCATAGCTTCGACTTGCTCGATGTGGCCAAGGCACCCCACGGTAAACAGCGGCGCGCCCTCGCCTGCGCGCTGTGGCTGGATCATGCCGATCCGCCGATCGCGCGCCAGCGCGTCGCTGATCATGGCGCGGTAGCGCGGCTCAAAGATGTGCAGCGGCAATTGCAGCCCGGGATATAGCATCGCGCCGCTGAGCGGGAAGATCGAGATGCGGGTGCCAATACTCGCTGACGCGTCCTCGATCATCGCCATTTCCTATCCGAACAGCACAGTCGAAAGCTTGCGCCGGGTGGCGGCGACCCAAGGGTCTTCAAGCCCGATCGCCTCAAACATCTGCAGCAGCTTGGCGCGCGCGGCGCCCTCGTTCCATTCGCGGTCCGCGGCAATCATCGCCAGCAATGTCGCGGCCGCCTCATCGCGCTCGCCAGCGGCAAAGGCGCCGGTGGCAAATGCGAGCTGCGCGTCCAAATTGGCAGGTTCAGCCACAGCCGCCGCGCGCAAGGCCGCAAGCTCGCCGTCTTCCGGCTTGGCCTTGGCCAGCTCCAGCGCGGCGCGGGCGCGCTCGATGGTAGCGTCCTTGGCCAGCTCGGGATCGAGCGCCACGAGCACCGCATCGGCTTCCTCGGTCAGCCCGGTCATCGCCAGGGCGCGGATCAGCCCGGCATTGGCCGCCGCATTCTCAGGTGCGATCTCGACGATCTGCGAGAAAATTCCGCCTGCACGTTCGCCATCGCCTGCGGCCAGCACTTCCTCGCCCATCGCCAGCAGCGGCGCCAGATCCTGCGCCGGCGCGGCGCCGCCGCTGATCGGCAGCTTGGCAAGCAGCTGATCGAGAATTTCCTTCAACTGCGATTCGCTGCGGGCATTGGTCAGATCGGCAACCGGCTGGCCCTGGAACAGGGCATAGACCGTGGGGATCGACTTGACCTGAAACTGCGAGGCGATGAAGCCTTCTTCATCGACATTGACCTTGGCGAGCAGCACGCCTTTGTCGGCATATTCGGCCGCGACCTTTTCCAGCACTGGCGACAGCGCCTTGCACGGCCCGCACCATTCGGCCCAAAAGTCGAGAATGACGAGGCTTGTCATCGACGGTTCGGCGACCGCTTTACGAAAGCGGTCGACAGCTTTTTGTTCTTCGAGATTGAGACCGAGGCTGGCCAAGGGGAGTGCTCCCGTGAAGTCTGGATGGAACCGGCTTCTTATGTGGCGATTTTCTAGAAATTGTGAAGGGACAATCAAGTGCTGTCCCCGATAGCACCGCCGCATGAGCCGAATTTCGGCTGCGGGCAAAATTCCCTTGCCAGCAAGCCAATTTTCCCTTGCCGGGGGCCAGACCCGATGCTAACCGCGCGCCTCACCCCGGCCCGCCGCCTTCAGCGCAGCAGGCTTCGGACGTTCGAGCGGGCGTAGCTCAGGGGTAGAGCACAACCTTGCCAAGGTTGGGGTCGAGGGTTCGAATCCCTTCGCCCGCTCCAGT
>JANOBA010000002.1:0-6342 GCA_031411415.1 Novosphingobium sp. | reverse complement strand
GTACTGGAAGGCGGACGGGTGGCGGGCGTGCAGCTTGCGGAAGGGACTAGCCTTGCGGCAGGCGCCGTCGTGCTGTGCACCGGGACATTTCTGGGCGGCACGCTGTTTCGCGGCGAGGAGCGGATGACCGGCGGGCGTATTGGCGAGGCTTCCGCGCAAGTGCTCGCGCGGCAGCTGCGCGAGGCGGAATTGCCGATGGCGCGGCTCAAGACTGGCACGCCGCCGCGGCTTGATGGACGGACCATCGATTGGGCGTGCTTGCCTGAGCAGCCAAGCGATGCCGAGCACTGGTGCATGTCTGCGATGACACCGGCGCGCGTCAATCCGCAGATTTTTTGCGCGATCAGCCGCACGAATGAGCGCAGCCATGATGTGATTCGCGCCAATCTCCATCGCTCGCCGCTATTTTCCGGGGCCATCGACGCAAGGGGCCCGCGCTATTGTCCGTCGATCGAGGACAAGATCCACCGCTTCGCCGACCGCAATTCGCATCAGGTATTTCTGGAGCCCGAAGGCCTGGGCACGCATCTGGTCTATCCCAACGGGATCAGCACCTCGCTGCCTGCCGATGTCCAGCTTGCCATGCTGCGGACGATGGAGGGGCTGGGGGCAGTCGAAATGGCGGTGCCTGGCTATGCAGTGGAATACGATCACATCGATCCCCGCGCGCTGCGGCCGAGCCTTGAGCTGCGCGCCATTCCCGGGCTCTATTGCTCCGGGCAGATCAATGGCACGACGGGCTATGAGGAAGCGGCGGCGCAGGGCCTCGTCGCCGGTATGCATGCCGCTGCACAGGCTCTGGGACGGCCTCCTGCGCCGCTCGACAGGGCCAACAGCTATATGGCGGTCATGGTCGACGACCTGACCCTGCAGGGCGTGAGCGAGCCCTATCGCATGCTCACCGCGCGGGCTGAATACCGTCTGCGGCTGCGGGCGAACAATGCCTCCAGCCGGCTGACTCCATTGGCACTCGCCGCAGGCTGCGTCGGCCAGACGCGGGCAAGTTGGTTTGAACGTCGGAGCGTTGCAAAGCTTGCACTGGAAGCCACACTGGAGAGCGAAGTGACCGCCAATGCGCTGGCGGCTGCTGGCCTTCCGGTGCGGATTGATGGAGGCCGGTTGCCCTTGCGCGAGTGGCTGCGCTTTGGCGGGGTTGATCTTGCCGCGCTGGCGCCGTTCATCGCGGGTGGATTGCCAGCCGATGCGGAGCTTGCCGAAGAGGTCGCCGAAGACGCTGCCTATGCCCCTTATCTGGCGCGGCAGGATAGTGAACTGCGCGAATTGCGGGCGAGCGAGGCGCTACCGCTGGGCGACGACTTCGCCTATGCCGCGATCCCGGGGCTTTCCAACGAGATGGTCGAACGTCTGATGCGCGCGCAGCCTGCGACTTTGGCTGCGGCGGGCAGGGTGGCCGGGGTCACCCCGGCGGCGCTGGCTGCGCTTCTGGTTCATGCCCGGCGGCGAGCGGCATGATTGTCAGCGAGGAAGCGGCGCGTGAGTGGTTGCGCGGCATGCCCGGATGCGATGCCGCAGCATTTTCCCGCTTGGAGCAGCTTTCCGAGTTGCTTGGCGTAGAAAATCAGCACCAAAATCTGGTCTCACAGGCAAGCCTGGCATCGGTGTGGCAGCGCCACATTGCCGATTCGGCGCAGTTATTGCTCCAAGTCGGGGGCGAATTGCGCTCGCCCTGGCTTGATCTGGGGTCAGGCGCCGGCTTTCCGGGACTTGTGATTGCTGCGCTGCGTCCGGAATGGGAGGTTCTCCTCGTCGAATCGCGCGCATTGCGGGCGAAGTGGCTTGAACGGGCCTGTTTAGCGCTTGGGCTGGCGCGCGTTCGGGTCGTGGGTGTGCCATTGCAGAAGCTTGAAACCGCGCCAATGGCGGTGATTTCCGCGCGCGCGTTTGCTCCGCTTGGCAAATTGATCGACTTATCCGCGCGTTTTTCCACAGCGAGCACTTTATGGCTGTTGCCGAAGGGGCGTTCGGCGCATCAGGAATTGCAGGACCTGAAGGGTTGGCAACACATGTTCCACGTGGAACAATCGCTGACCGACCCGGAAGCGGGAATCGTGACGGGCACTTTGCAGGCCCGGAAAGGACGCAAATCGTGATCACCATCGCCATTGCCAACCAGAAGGGCGGCGTCGGCAAGACCACGACGGCAATCAACATCGCCACTGCGCTGGCCGCGACTGGCTGGAAAGTGCTGCTGATTGATCTCGATCCGCAGGGCAATGCCTCGACTGGTCTCGGCATCGGCAGCGAGTTGCGGGGCAGTTCGACCTACAATCTGCTGATCGAAAATGCCCCGCTTGCTGAATGCATCCAGCCGACCAACATCCCGGGGCTCGAGATAATCCCCGCCACGGTTGACCTTTCGGGTGCGGAGATCGAGCTGGTTTCGGTCGAGGACCGAACGGGCCGTTTGCGCAAGATCCTGGCACAGGCGGGGCGGTTTGACATCTGCGTGATCGACTGCCCGCCATCTCTTGGGCTGCTCACTCTGAATGCGATGACGGCGGCAGACACCCTGCTGGTGCCGCTGCAGTGCGAATTCTTCGCTCTCGAGGGGCTCAGCCACTTGCTGCAGACGGTCGAACGCGTGCAACAGCGGTTCAATCCGGATCTCGGCATCGTCGGGGTGGCGTTGACCATGTTCGACCGGCGCAACCGGTTGACCGATCAGGTCTCTGATGATGTGCGCTCGTGCCTTGGCGATCTGGTGTTCGATACCGTGATCCCGCGCAACGTGCGGCTTTCAGAAGCGCCCAGCCACGGCTTGCCGGCGCTGGTTTATGACATCAATTGCACGGGCAGCCGGGCCTATATGGCCTTGGCGCGAGAGCTGATTGCCCGCCTGCCCGAACGGAGGAAAGCGGCATGAGCGAGGAAGCCAATCCGGGAGCCGCAGCGGCAAAGCGCAAGCCGATGGCGCTGGGGCGTGGGCTTGGCGCGCTGATGGGCGAAGTTCGGCGCGAGGAGCCCTTGGTGGTGGCGCGCAGCGAAGTCGGCGAAAACGCGGGCCAGCAGACGATGGGGCTGGCCATGCTCGCAGTCTCGTCCATCGCGCCGCACCCTGAACAGCCGCGCCGCCATTTCGACGAAGCTGCACTCGACGAGTTGGCCTCTTCGATTGCCGCGCGCGGGGTGATCCAGCCGGTCATCGTGCGCCCGCAAGGCGGCGGACGCTATCAGCTGGTCGCCGGTGAACGTCGGTGGCGCGCTGCGCAGAGGGCACATCTTCATGAAATACCAGCATTAATTCGAGATTTGAGCGAGCGCGAGGTGATGGCGCTGGCCTTGATCGAAAATCTCCAGCGCGAAGATCTCAATCCAATCGAAGAGGCTCGCGCCTATCAGCGGCTGGCAACGCGGGAAGGGCTGACCCAAATCGAAATCGCCGGAATGGTCGACAAATCGCGCAGCCATGTCGCCAACTTGCAGCGCCTGCTTGCCTTGCCCGAGCCGGTGCTCGCGCTGGTCGAGACGGGCAAATTGGCGATGGGCCATGCCCGTGCGTTGATCGGGGTCGAAAATGCCGAGGCGATTGCCGAGGCGGCGGTGGCCAAGCATCTCTCGGTGCGTGAGGTTGAAAGTCTGGTACGCCGCCGCCAGCAGGGCGAGGGCACCCTTCGCCGCACCCGGCAGGCGCGGCAATCGGAGGATGCGGCTGATATTGCCGCCGTGCAGAGCCACCTTGAGGAGTTTCTGGGCCTTGCGGTGCGGATCAATGCCGATGCTGATCCGCGCTCTGGCACGGTAACCATTCGCTATCGCACGCTCGATCAGCTCGATCTGATTTGTCAGCGGCTGACCGGCGGCGGAATTTGATCCTGCCGCCGGCCTGACGGCGAATCAGTCCATCTGCAGGCGTTTGTCGCGCACGCGTTTGTCGGGGACGACGCGGAGCGGGGCCGGGCGGCGGGGGATAACGCGGGTGCGAATCGGCACATATTCCGTCGTCACCACTTCATGGCATTCCGGCGGGCGCGTCTGCATCATCATTGGCATGGCAATGCCGTAACCGGGGTTCCGCTGAGCATAAGTGCGGTAGTAATCCTCGAAATAGGCCTCGCAATAGCCGGAACCCTGGTTCTCGCTGCGCGAATCGTCATGGTGGCGCCCGCGTTTGCGATAGCCGCCATAATACATGGCCGTGCGGCGGTGGCATTCATCCATCCAGGCATCGCGGGTACGCGCATCGGGCATCATTGGCGCGGCAGCGCCCTGCCAGACCGGGCGCATGTCGGGCGCGCCGGGGAAGGGAAGCGATCCGGGAAGCGCCGGGGCAGCAGGCATGCTCATATCCGGCCGCAAGTTTGGCCCCATATTGGGCATCCCGGGAGCACTGCCATAGGACTGTGCCGCAGCACCCGTCGCCAGGCCCAGGCTTAGCGCCAGGCCGGCCAGTGGCCCGCAAGTCTTGGCAAATCGGCGAATAGACATAGCAATCCCCATCCGGCCCGCAGTGGATTCCCGGCCTTAACCCCAAATTTAGCATTGTAACGCGCAGAAAACCAAGCCCGGCGGCTTGCTCCAATTGGCCCTGTCCCACATCGGGGCAGGCCGGCAAGGTCAGATTACCGGGGCAATCCGCGCGGCGAGGCGCTCCAGCCCCGCAGCGTCCTGGCCATCGAAGCGGGCAAGGACGGGACTATCGAGATCGATCACGGCGATCACAGTGCCCGCGCGCAGCACCGGCACGACCAGTTCGGAACGGCTCGCCGCGTCGCAGGCGATATGGCCGGGGAAGCTGTGCACGTCGGCCACCAGCTGGGTTTGCCCCAGCTCCGCCGCTGTGCCGCAAACGCCAGTGCCAAGAGGAATGCGGATGCAGGCCGGCTTGCCCTGAAAGGGGCCGAGGACGAGCTCGCCGCGATCCATCCGATAGAATCCCGCCCAGTTGAGCCCGGGCACGAAATGCCAGATCAGCGCAGCGATATTGGCCATGTTGGCGACGGGATCCGGCTCGCCAGCAGTGATGGCGGCGGCGGCATCAGCGAGCGCTGCATAAAGCGCTGGTTTGCCAAGGGCCGGATCGGGCGCGAAATCGAACATCGTGCCCGACATAAGCGAGAGCGCCATTGCCGCAAAGCGCCTTGGCGTTTATCCTGCCAGGATGAGCGAAACCAAACGCAAGATACTCATCTGGGGGGGCGTGATTGCCCTGGCCCTGGCCCTGTTTGCCGCCTGGGTCATGCACGGCAATCCCTCCGATCGCGATCCCATGGCGTCGACCGGCAAGGAGCCGACGCTGGTCGAGGCGGATGCGGAATTCTTCCCCAGCGTCGGGCTGGTCGATCCAGTCGGCTGGGCCAATGGCGAAGCGCCAAAGGCGGCGGCCGGGCTGGCGGTGACGCGGTTCGCCGATGGGCTCGATCATCCGCGCACGCTGCTCACTCTGCCGAACGGCGACGTGCTGGTTGCCGAGACAAATTCACCGCCGCGCGCGGGCTCTGGCGGTTTCACGGGCTTCGTCATGGGGCTGTTCATGAGCAAAGTCGGCGCCGGCAATTCCTCGCCAAACCGGATCATGCTGCTGCGCGATGCAGACGGCGATGGCAAAGCGGAAGCGCGTTTCACTTTGCGCAGCGCGGGGCTGGCCTCGCCATCAGGCATGGCCTGGGCAGCGGGTAAACTCTATGTCGCCAACCACAACGCCGTGCTGGCCTTCGAGTTCACCCCCGGCGCGACGGAGCTGACCGGCGAGCCAAAGAAGATCATGGATCTGCCTGGCGGCGGCAACCACTGGATGCGCAATCTCCAGCTCAGCCCGGACGGCAAGAAGCTGTATGCAGCAGTCGGCTCGGCCTCGAACATCGGCGAGAACGGCATGGCCAGCGAACAGGGCCGCGCGGCGATCTGGGAAATCGATGTGGCGAGCGGCAAGAGCCGGCAGTTTGCCGATGGTATGCGCAATCCCAACGGCATGGACTGGAACCCCTCCACCGGCGAGCTGTGGGCTACCGTGCAGGAGCGCGACATGCTTGGACCCGATCTAGTGCCAGACTATCTCACCAATGTGCCCATCGGCGTGCAGTATGGCTGGCCATGGGTCTATTGGCGCGATGTGCTTGATTGGCGGGTGAAGGATCCGATGCCCGAATTCCTCTCCGAATATGCGCGCAAGCCCGAATTTGCGCTCGGCGCGCATGTCTCAGCGCTGGGAATGCGCTTTGCGGCGGGCGGCCAGCGGCTGGGGCCGGCCTTTGCCAATGGCGCGTTCGTTGCCCGTCACGGCTCGTGGAATCGCAAGCCGCTGTCAGGCTATGATGTCGTGTTCGTCGGCTTCGATATTAACGGCAATCCGCTGGGCAAGCCCCAGCCGGTGCTGACCGGCTT
>JANOBA010000001.1:0-13075 GCA_031411415.1 Novosphingobium sp. | reverse complement strand
GGCACGACCCAGCGAGTCAGTGAGGCAGAAGCTGCTGCGGTTTCGGTCGCGGACGGGACCATTTCGATCCGCTTCGATGCCAATGTCGAGCGCAGGCTGCCGTGGCGCTTCGTCCCCGAGCGGACTACCGACACAGTGCAGCTGGGCGGCCGGCGCATGGCGATCTTTCTTGCGCGCAACATCTCTGACAAGCCAATCACCGGCATGGCGACATTCAATGTCACGCCGGAACAGGCCGGGCGCTATTTCAACAAGGTGCAATGCTTCTGCTTTAATGCGCAGACCCTGCAGCCGGGCCAGGAAGTGCGTATGCCGGTGATCTATTTCGTCGATCCCAAGATCGCCCAGGATCCCGACACGCGCGACATCGAGCAGATCACTCTAAGCTATACTTTTCACCCGATTGCGAATGCTGTTCCCAAGGCACTGGACCGCGCCGGATCGGGCGGTTAAGGGGCTTTCGCAAGTCTAATCCAGCGGCGCTTTGCCGCGCAGAATCAAGCAGCAGGGACCCGCGATCATGGCCGGAACCAAGAACCACGATTACCACATTCTCCAGCCGGACATCTGGCCGCTGGTCGGCGCCATGTCTGCGCTGACCACCACCAGCGGCGGGGTCATGACCATGCACGGCGTTCCGGCAGGCAAATATGTCCTGCTGTTGGGCGCGTTCGGCCTGCTGCTGACCTTCTATTCGTGGTTCAGCAACATCGTGAAAGAAGCCCATGCCGGTGATCATACCCCGGTGGTGCAGCTTCACCTGCGTTATGGCATGATCCTGTTCATTGCCTCCGAAGTGATGTTCTTCGTCGGTTGGTTCTGGGCTTTCTTCGATTTCTCGCTGTTTCCCTCGGAAACTGCCAAGGTTATCGGCGGGCAATGGCCGCCAAAGGAAGTCGAAGCTGTGCTCAATGCCTTCGATTTGCCGCTGCTCAACACGCTGATCCTGCTCTGCTCGGGCACCACCGTCACCTGGGCGCACCATGCGCTGATCCACGGTGACCGTGACGGCCTCAAAAAGGGCCTGTGGGCAACCATCGCCCTCGGCATGCTGTTCACCGCGATCCAGGCTTACGAATATTCGGCAGCGCCGTTCCCGTTCGGCACCAACACTTATGGTTCGGCTTTCTACATGGCGACTGGTTTCCACGGTTTCCACGTCATCGTCGGCACGATCTTCCTCGCGGTTTGCCTGCGCCGCACTTATGCCGGCCACTTCACCCCGCGCCAGCACTTCGGCTTTGAAGCTGCCGCATGGTATTGGCACTTCGTCGATGTGGTCTGGCTGTTCCTGTTTGTCGCCATCTATGTCTGGGGCAACTGGGGACACGCGGTCCACTGATGAACCCGGCAGAAACGCGATATGGAGGGCAGCCGGGACTCGTTCCGGCTGCCCTCTTTGCTTTGTGCCCACGCTGCGGCGCGAAAGGGCTGTTTGCCGGGGTGACGAAATTTGCGCCTGCCTGCCGCTCCTGCGGGCTCGATTTTGCAAGCTTCAATGTCGGCGACGGGCCAGCGGCTTTTCTGACATTTCTTGTCGGCGGGCTGATCACGGGCCTGGCAATATGGCTGGAGCTCAGCTGGCATCCGCCGTTCTGGGTCCACGCGGTGTTGTGGATTCCGCTCACCACCTTGGCGGTGATTGGCGGCCTGCGCGCGGGCAAGGCGGCGCTGCTCGCGGTGGAGTTTCAGCGCCCAATAAATCAAGATGGGGCCGGCGAAGGGCAGCTGAAGGAATGAGCCTGCGCCGCTTGCCTGTCATTTCGACGCTCGTTGTATTGCTGGCGGTCGGCATCATGCTGCGGCTCGGCTTCTGGCAGATTGACCGGATGCATGAGAAAGAGGCCCTGCTAGCGCGCTATGCTGGTGCTAACGTGACCACTGCGGAGGCGCCCTGGCCGAAGAACGCCGCCGAGGCTGACCAACTGCTCTATCGCCATGCAACGCTCGATTGCGTGGCCGTGAGCGGGATCAGCACGATGGCAGGCCAGAATGCCGCAGGCGATTCAGGCCTCGCGCAGATTGCCGACTGCGGCCTTGCGGACGGCACCACGGCGCGGATCGTTCTGGGCTGGTCGCGCGATCCCAGGCTGGCGGAATGGCACGGCGGAAAAATCACCGGCGTGATCGCCCCGGGGCCGCGTCTGGTCGCCAATCCGCCGCTCGCCGGGCTGGCGGCGAACAAGGTGCCTGATCCCTCCAGCCTGCCGAACAACCACTTCGCCTATGCAGTGCAGTGGTTCCTGTTCGCCGGGGTGGCGTTGGTGATCTATGTGCTGGCAGTGCGCAAGCGCCTTGCCGGAATGCCGCCACGGCGCTAACCGCGCGCCCTATGGATTATATCTCGACCCGCGGCGCTGCGCCCAGCCTCGATTTCGCCGGAGCCACGCTTGCCGGCCTTGCCAACGATGGCGGGCTCTATGTGCCGCGTGAATGGCCGCGCTTCAGCGAGGCGGAAATTGCCGCCATGGCTGGCCTGCCATATGCCGAGCTTGCCGCAAAGATCATGGCGCCGTTCGTGGCTGGCAGCCTCAGCCCTGAACGCCTGCTGGAACTCACCACCGCCGCCTATGGCCGCTTCGCCCATGCTGCCGTCACGCCGCTGGTGCAGCTGGATCAACAGCAATGGCTGCTCGAACTGTTTCACGGGCCGACGCTGGCCTTCAAGGATGTCGCGCTGCAATTGCTTGGGCTTTTGTTCGAAGAGTTCCTTGGCCGTCCAGGAATCGACGGAGGCGAACAGCACCTGACCATCGTCGGGGCGACCTCTGGCGATACCGGATCGGCGGCAATTGACGCCGTTGCAGGCCGCTCCAAGATCGATATTTTCATGCTTCACCCCAAGGGCCGAGTGAGCGAAGTCCAACGCCGGCAGATGACCACGGTGCTCGCGCCAAACGTGCATAACATCGCCATCGAAGGTACCTTCGACGATGCGCAGGCGATGGTGAAGCGCATGTTCAACGATGGCGGCATGACCAGCCGCTTTGCCATCGGCGCGGTCAATTCGATCAACTGGGCGCGGCTGATGGCGCAAGTCGTCTATTATTTCGCCGCCGCGCTGCAACTTGGCGCGCCGCGCCGCGAGGTCGCCTTTTCAGTGCCAACCGGCAATTTCGGCGATGTGTTTGCGGGCTACGTCGCGGCGCAAATGGGGCTTCCCATCGCGCGGCTGATCGTCGCCACCAACGTCAACGACATCCTCCACCGCGCGCTGTCGCAGGGCGATTATTCGCAAGGCAGCGTGACGCCCACTGATGCCCCTTCGATGGATATTCAGGTCTCGTCGAACTTCGAGCGGTTGCTGTTCGATCTGGGCGGGCGTGACGGCGCGGCGCTGGCGAGCCAGATGGCAGGTTTCGAGAACACCAAAGCGATGCGGCTGACCAATGTTCAGCTGGCCGGCGCAAGCGGGCTGTTTGCCAGCGAGCGGACCACGGCGGGCGAAATGGAAGCGGCAATCCGCTGGGCGCATCAGGCCTGCGGGGAGCTGATCGATCCGCATACCGCCTGCGGGCTGCATGCTGCGCGCGCTTCCGGCCTGTCGCGCGATATTCCGGTGGTCACGCTGGCGACGGCGCACCCGGCAAAGTTCCCCGATGCCGTCAGCCGCGCCACTGGTCAGCACCCGGCGCTGCCCACCCGCATCGGCGACCTGTTCGAGCGTGAGGAGCGGCTCGACGAGCTGCCCGGTGATTATGCGGCGGTGTGCGATTATGTCGCCGCCCGCGCCACGCCGAAAGCCTGATGGCCCGCTTGGTTGAAGCGCCGGTCGTGATGACCGGGCAGGCATGGCCGGACTATGGCCTGATCGACAGCGGCGATGGCCGCAAGCTTGAGCGCTATGGCCCGCATCGCTTCATTCGCCCGGATACGCAGGCAATCTGGCGCCCGAAGCTGGAGCGCTGGGCTTCGGACGGCGAATTCGTGCCCGGCTCGGACGAGGACGGCGGCGGGCGCTGGCAGTTTGCTGCGCCGGTGTCGCAGGAGGGCTGGTCGCTGGAATGGGGGCCAGTAAAGTTCACCGCGCAATGTACACCCTTCCGCCACCTCGGTTTCTTTCCGGATATGGCCCCGGTGTGGGAATGGATGGGCGAGCAGCTTGGCACTTGCAGCGATGCGGCGACCCTCAACCTGTTCGGCTACACGGGCGTTGGCACATTGGCGCTGTCGGAATACGGGCCGGTCACCCATGTCGATGCCTCCAAGAAATCAGTCGCGCAGGCCCGTGCCAATGCTGCGCTTTCCGGCATGGAAAACCGCCCGGTCCGTTGGATTGTCGACGACGCGGCGAAGTTCACTGCGCGCGAAGTGCGGCGGGGCAAGCGCTATGACGGGATCATCCTCGATCCACCGAAGTTCGGGCGCGGGCCGGAGGGCGAGGTGTGGCGGCTTGAAGAACACCTCGCCAGCCTTGTCGAGGATTGCCGTGCGCTGCTGGATGAAAACAGCCGCTTCCTGTTCCTCACCGTCTATGCCGTGCGGATGAGCAGCCTTGCGCTGGGAGGGCTGCTGGCCGACCTCTTCGCAGACTTGCCCGGTACCATAGAGCATGGCGACCTGGCGGTGCGTGAAGAGTCGGATGGCGGACGCCTGCTGCCCACCGCAATCTTCGCCCGCTGGTCGAATCCCGGCTAAGGCGCGTCCATGGCCGATTCGCTGATCCTGGAAGTCGCTGACTTCGAATATGACGTGCTCACCGGAATCTATTCCGAGGAGACCGGTCGGCCGCAGCCGTTGCGCTTTACCATTCAGGTGCGCCTGAAAATGGCCGAGCGTTATCTTCCCGATACACCGCTCAAAGCCAGCAAGAATTATATGGACCTCAAATTCGCCGCGAGCGAAGCCCTGCCGCAGGGCGTCCATTTCAAACTGATCGAGGCGGTGGCCGATCATGTCTGCGAGACGCTGTTCCTGCAGGATGACCGGGTGGAGGCGGTGACGGTGAAGATCGTCAAGCTGGCGATTTCCGAGAACGGCGAGCAGATCGGGATCACGCTGACGCGGGAGAGCCGCTGATGCTGCTGCGGGTTGCTGGCTTGCCGGAACAGGCGCTGGCAGCGGCGGCAGACTTTCATGCGCGGGTTCTGCCAGACGTGCTGACGCTGCTTTCTCCCCAACTCAAAAGGGGAGGGGCTGGGGGTGGGGTCTGTCCGGCAGGTGCTGTGCCAACCTACAGACCCCACCCCAACCCCTCCCCTGAAGAGGAGGGGCTTGCGCATCTGACTTTGGTCTTCCCGCCAGCCGATCACAGCCACCGCGCCTGGCGTCTGGCAGCTGTTCAGGCTTTGGCGCGCGAACATGCGCCGCTGCGGGTGAATGCGCTGGAGAGCGCCAATGAGGCCGCGATCGCCGCCGGCGAGGCTTACATTGCCGGCGCCCCCGGAGTTACGGGGCAATATTTGCCACTGGACGCTGCGGGCGTGGCAGGCGCATAATGGCGCCGACATGACCATCGCCTCGCCTCTCGTCGACCAGTTCCACCGCCGGATCAGCTATCTGCGCCTGTCGGTGACCGATCGCTGCGACTTGCGCTGCGCCTATTGCATGCCCGAGCGGCAGACCTTCCTGCCGCGCGCCGAAGTGCTCAGCCTTGAAGAGCTGCACGATCTGGCGCTGGGCTTCATCGCGCGCGGGATCACCAAGATCCGCCTGACCGGCGGCGAGCCGCTGGTGCGGCGCGACATGATCGAACTGGTGCAGGCGCTGGGTCGCAAACTGGGAGACGGTCTGGAAGAGCTGACCATGACCACCAACGCCACCCGGCTGGCCGAATTCGCCGAGCCGATCCGCGCGGCCGGGGTGAAGCGGGTCAATATCTCGCTCGATACGCTGGATCGCGAAACTTTCGCCAAACTCGCCCGGCGCGATTCGCTGCCGCAAGTGCTCGAAGGCATCGCGGCGGCGAAAGCGGCGGGGCTTGAGGTCAAGATCAACACCGTCGCGCTGAAAGGCATCAACGAAGCCGAGCTGCCCGATCTGATCGCTTGGGCGCATGGTCATGGATTTTCCCTCACGCTGATCGAAGTGATGCCGCTGGGCGAGGTGGAGGAAGACCGCTTTGATCACTATCTGCCGCTCAGCGCAGTCCGCGAGGCGCTGGATGCGCGCTGGAGCCTCACCCCCAGCGACCATCGCAGCGGCGGCCCAGCGCGTTATTTTGATGTGGCAGAGACCGGCGGCAGGCTGGGCCTGATCACGCCGCTGACCAACAATTTCTGCGACGGCTGCAACCGCATCCGCGTTACCGCCACCGGCCAGATGTATCCGTGCCTCGGCGGGAATGAGCAAGTCGATCTGCGCGCGGCGATGCGCTCGGCGGAACCCGGACCGGCGCTCGATGCGGCGCTTAATGTGGCGATGAAAATCAAGCCCGAGCGCCACCATTTCGCCATCGACAAACCCGGCGGCGCCCCTGCGCTAGCTCGCCACATGTCGATGACCGGCGGCTGAGATGGCACCGGAACTGACATGACTCTGAAGCTGGTGTTCCTCGGGCGGCTTGAAGATGCCGCCGGCGAGCCGGAGCGCGATGTGATTCACGCATCCAGTTATGCACAGGTTCTGGCGGGGTTGGAGACCGATCTGGTCGCTGCGCTCGCCGATCCGCGGGTCAAGCTAGCGGTCAACGGCGAGATAGTCGGTGACCGCAACGGGCTGGTGCTGGCAGATGGCGACGAGCTGGCTTTTCTGCCTCCAGTTAGTGGTGGCTGAATTGGCCTGCGATGTCCGTCTGCTTGCCGAACCATTTGTGCCGGGCACGCTGGTCGGACATTTCACCAATGCACATCCGGGGCTCGGCGGGGTTTGCACTTTCGTTGGCGAAGTGCGCTGCGATGAGGCTGTCGAGGCGCTTGAACTGAGGCATTACGAACTCCTGACACTGACGGGCATGACGGCGCTGGCTGACAGCGCGCTGGCCCGGTTTGATCTGATGGGTGTGATGATTGTCCACCGCCACGGCGTGATGCTTCCCGGCGAACCGATTGTCCTCGTTGCCGCCGCCGCGCGCCACCGCCGGGATGCGATTCAGGCCGTCGATTTCGCCATGGATCACCTGAAGAGCGAATCGTGGTTCTGGAAACGCGAGAAAGTAGGCGGTCTGTGGCGCTGGATCGAGCCGCGCGAGCAGGATTTTGCCGATCTGGCGCGCTGGGGTTGAGCGCGAATTCGCGCGGTTGTTGATCGGCGTCAAAGCAAGCAGGCGCAAATCAGGCGATGGCGGGCGGGAAAGGAACTCCGCCCATGTCAAAGCATATTGCCGATACCCGGTTCGCCGAAGTCGCCCATAAGGTCGATGCGCCCACAGTCCCGCACAAGGTCGATCGCACGTTCGAGCTGCCCACCGGGCTCTACATAATGACAGTGGGCGCCTATCTGGGGTTCATCGCCCTGATGGGCGCGCTGTTCATGAACGCCGGATTGGCCATTCCGATGGTCGTGTTCGTGGTGTTCATCGTCATGGGCTTCGGCGTGCCGGCGATGTGGACGGAGCTTGGCAATGACGACGGCGCGCGCCGGCTCAGCTGGTCGAATTTCCAGAGCAAGGGCATGATGACGCATGATGGCCCGGTGACGGCGGCTGCCGCGACGGTGCAGGTGTTGATCCTGCCGTTCGCAATACTCATCTGGGGCGTGGCAATCGCGGTGATCGTAGCGCTGCAATAAGGCATTGCCCAAGGCATCCGGTCGCGGGATAGCTGATTGCCGTCCCGCGCTGCGGCTGCGTCAGGCTCTAGCCGCCCAGCTGCGTGCCCAGCGCTGAAAGGATGCGGTCTTCCTCGCCGATAAGGCCGGAAACTTCGTCGCGCGCCGCCGCGATGGCTCCGGCACTGGCGGTATTGCCGATCCGCGCCTCGACATGCAGCGCGTCGAGATCGGCAAGCGCGATCATCGCGGCACTGCGTGAGGATTCCAGGCCGGCAAGCGCAATGCTGGCGACGGCCCAGCTCTCGCTTCCCGGGGCCGATCCAGTGGCGCCTGCGATCATGCGTTCGGTCCGCTCGCGGGCGGCGGCGAAGCGTTCGTGCGCGGTGCGTGCGGCGGCGACAATTCCGGGCAGGCGGGCCAGCAGGGCCGGGTCGGCGGGCGCTTCGCCTGTCGGCACCGGGGCTGGCGCCGGAGCGGCGGCAGTGCGCTCAACTTCGCGGCGCGCCAGCGAGGGATAGTTCGACGTGTCGCTGGCGCAGGCGGAAATCGTCAGCAGGCCGGCGGCAAGCAGCGGGGCGAGGCAGGGGCGCATCATCCAGCGGCCATAGCATGCCATCGGCGAAAGCCAATGCTGGGCCCCAAGATTGGCGGCCAGCCCGGTTGACAGAGAAATGACCTTGGACTAGGGGCACCACTCTTTCCAGCCCGGCCTTCCGGCAGGGTTTGGCGCGCCGTATTGGCGTGGTGGAATTTTGAACAGGTAAGGGTATCATGTTCGCAGTTGTGCGCACGGGCGGCAAACAATACCGGGTTGCTGCCGGAGACAAGATCGCGGTTGAAAAGCTGGCTGGCGAAGCTGGCGACACGGTTGTGCTGGGCGATGTCCTGCTCGCCGGCGCTGATGGCGCGGTGGCTGATGTCGCTGGCGTGGTGGTTTCTGCGGAAATCATCGCTCAGGCCAAGAGCGAGAAGGTGATCGTTTTCAAGAAGCGTCGCCGTCACAATTATCGCCGCAAGAATGGCCATCGCCAGCAGATGACGCTCCTGCGCATCCTGTCAGTCGGTGGCGAGGAAAAGAAGGCTGTTGCCAAGAAGGCCGCTGCCCCCAAGAGCGAAGTGGCCGAAGCCGCTGCCGCCAGCGAATAATTCTCGGAGTTAGTTGAGATGGCACATAAGAAAGCAGGCGGCTCTTCGCGCAACGGTCGCGATTCGGCAGGTCGGCGCCTCGGCGTGAAGAAGTTCGGCGGTCAGGACGTGATCGGCGGCAATATCATCATTCGCCAGCGCGGCACGCGGGTCTATCCGGGCGTCAATGTCGGCCTCGGCAAGGATCACACCCTGTTTGCCCTCGCGGCTGGCAAGGTGCGTTTTCACCTGGGCAAGCTTGGCCGCAAGTATGTCTCGGTGGATATGATGGCAGCCGCCGAATAGCGGATGACCGATAAAGGGTCATCCTGATGGGATGGCCCCGCCGGACCCTTTGTGGTCCGGCCAGATGAGGGAGAGGGCCCCGCCCGTCTCCCTCTTTTCGTCTCTCCCTCAGCACTTTTCGATCCGGGCAGCGCGCCATGCGCCCGCCCGGTCGCAGAGGTCATGCAATTGTCACGCAGCGACCCTATTGGAGGCGCGACGCGGGGCGAACGAGCGGAGATTGGATATGTTCATTCGCAGCGAGAGGTTGTTTTTGCGGCCGAGCTGGCCCGAAGACTGGAGCGAGCTGCTTGCGGCCATCGCCGACGAAGGCGTTGTGCGCAATCTGGCCATGGCTCCCTGGCCCTATAAGGCCGAGGACGCGCAGGACTTTGCCCGGCGTGAGCAGGTGCCGTTGCTGCCGAACTTCCTGATTACGCTTCCCGGTGCGCATGGCGCGCGCTTGATTGGCAGCGTGGGTCTTTCGCGCAAACAGGATGAAATTGAGCTGGGCTATTGGATTGCCCGGAGCCACTGGGGCCAGGGCTTTGCCAGCGAGGCCGCGCGCGCTGTGCTGCGCCTGGCCGATGCGCTGGGGCACCGGTGCATTCGCGCCTATCATTTTGCCGACAATCCCGCCTCGGGCCGGGTGCTCGAAAAGGTGGGATTCCGCCGCACTGCCGCCGAGACGCACCGGTTCAGCCGGGGGCGCGGGCGGGAGGCGCGGGCGGTCAGTTTCGTGCGCGATGCGGGCGGAAACTGCGATCAGGAGGGTGGGAATAGGTTGATGCGCGCGGCTTAAGCGCTGCGTGCAGCTTCCAACTCGCGCTCGGCAGCGGCAATCAGCGCGCGGTCATCTTTGTTCCATGGGTGAAATCCGGGCAGGAAATAGGCCAGCCAAGCCGGAAATATCCGCCGCAAAACGCCCGGTTTCCACAGCAGGAACGCAAACAATCGCCACTTGATTCGTGCGCCGGTTAGCCCGTCCTGTGCCAACAGGTCGAGCGTGTCGCGGATCCGGTGGGAAATGAAGTTCTTGGTGACCAGACTCATGATTAGCGCCTTGACCCGCCAGCGCTTCCAACGGCTCCAGTCGCGCGTGGCATAGAGCCATGTGTCATAGGCCACGGCCTTGTGCTCGATCTCCTCGATGGCATGCCAGCGCCACAGGTTGGCGACTTCGGGGTCCGAGCCGGCGAAATGTCCGGGATGGCTGAGGAATTCGTTCGCCATCATCGCGGTGTAGTGTTCGAGCGCCATTGTCGAGGCGAGGTCGAGGATGACCGGGCGCCCCTTGAGCATGCTCATTACCTCTTCCACGTGGCGGTCTATCCCGGCCATGTCATAGCCAGCGGCAATGGCCAGCCGGTTAAGTGCCAGATGTTCGCGGCTGTGGTTGACTTCCTGGACAATGAAATCGCGGATCTGCGAGGCGAGCTTGGGCGGAACTCCCTCGCGGTGGGCTTTCACCGCCTCGATGAAGAAGGCCTCTCCGCGCGGGAATGTGCCCGAAAGCGCAGTGAACCATGCGGTCGCGACCGGATCGCCGTTCATCCACCAGCGCTGCGGCGCGTCGCCGCGCAGGAAACGCAGGTCACGCACCGTAATGCCCGTATCGCTGCCCGGCTTGCCAGCATCGCGGGGGGTAACTAAAGGCGCTCTGATTGGGGCCGCAGCTTGCATCTCGCGAAAAGTAGTGTAATTTACAGCCATGTCAATTAGGAAGCGCCTGTCTCAGGATGAAAGCCGCAGCATGGCGCTGACGGCGGCGCGAACTATGCTGATAGAAACGGGTCCCCAATCGGTGACGTTGAAGGCGGTTGCGGCGCGTGTTGGCCGCACCCATGCCAATCTGCTCCATCATTTCGGTTCGGCAGAAGGTTTGCAGAAGGCGCTCGCGCGGCATCTGGCGAGCACGATATGTGCCTCGATCGCCAAGGCGGTCGCCGCCAGCCGGAGCGGTGCGGGCAGCCCGCGCGAAGTGGTCGACATGACTTTTGATGCTTTCGGGCGCGAAGGCGGCGGTGCGCTGGCCAGCTGGATGCTGCTTTCGGGCAACGTCGATGCGCTTGATCCGATTGTCGATGTGATTCACGATCTGGTGGATGAAATGCATGAGGCCGGGCCGATCAACATGCGCGAGATCACCCAGACCCTCGTGCTGATGGCACTGGGCGATTCGCTGATGGGCAAGCCGCTGTCGGCCTCGCTCGGTCTGCCGAAGAATTCGGCGCGCGATACCGCCGAGCAGCTGCTCAAGGACTTTGCCATTCGCGCCGGTATGCCGCAGCCGACTCAGGCGGGTTGAAGCCAGTCTGGTGCCCAAAGCGGCACAAGGTCTGCCGGTATATCCTCGATGCGCAGATGGTCGACCGCGAGGCCTAGTTCGGGATAGGCCATGCGCTGCCGCTCCGGTCTGGAGCGTTCCAGCGGCACGACGATCAGCCGCCTGTTCACTTTCTGCCGCCAGTTCATCCGCGCGGTGTTTTCCTGCCCGACATAGCAGCCCTTGGTGAAGCTCACGCCGGCGAGGTCTGCGGCATTGCATTCAAGCCACAGCGTCTCGCCATCGCCAAGTTCGGCGCGGCCTTCAGTGACGCCAAGCGACAGGCGGTGCGCCAGCCAGGCGGCGTCGACGCTTTCGCCGCCCGGAGCGGCAATCCAGCGGGTGCCGAGTGCTGCAAGGCGGGGGTCGCCTCCGTGCAGGCCTTCGGACACGCCATCAGGTTCAGGGCGCCAGTGCACCGCAAGGCTGGCGTCGCGTGCGATGGCGATGGCGCGCCGCAGCCGGTAAAGCGAAAGTCGCTTGGCGAGCGCATCGGCGGCCACTTCCTCGCAATCGATCAGCAAGTCATTGCCGTCTCGCCAGACAAGGAAATCGAATAGAACCTTGCCCTGCGGCGTCAGTAGCCCGGTCCAGACCGGCAGTTCGCCAGTAACGTCCTGGGTGACCAGCCCTTGCAGGAACGCGGCAACGTCCTCGTCCGGGGCAGTGGGTGAGAGGCGCAGCAGGGCGCGCGAGGCAAGGTGGGTTGCAGGCATAGGCACAGATGGGGGGCTCAAGGCAGGCAAATCAAGCCCCGGCAACCGCATCTTAAGCTTTTCAGCCGAAAGTTAACCATGCCGAACTGCATGTCCGCCGGATTTCTGCCAATGATTGCCTCACGATTGCTTGTTGCTACGCTTGTTCCTGTCAGCCTGCTTGCGCTCGCCGCCTGCGGATCGAAGGGCAGCAGCGATGCCGAGGTGAAGAGCGAGGCAGTTGGCCTTGAGCTGGCGCTTGCTTCGCCAATGATGGCCGATCCTGATCTTACCAGCCGCAACCTCGCCGAATCGGCGATTGCCGGCGGCGGTCCGCCCGCCATGGTGTTGCCGCCGTTCGAGCGCGGCACCGAGGCTGCTGAGGCGGCGAAAGAAGACGCAGCAAAGCTTTCGGGCGGGGCGATTGCTTCGGCGTCATCAAGCGAGGGCGATATCGATCCGGCCTTGCGCGATGCGGTCGCAGCCAGCCAGCGCGCTTCCGCGATCAAAGGCCCCGGCAAGGACTGCGGCGCCAAGGCCGATTATGCGCTGGCCTGGTCGTTGCAGCTGCCTACCGCGCTGCCGATCTATCCGCGCGGAGCCTTGATCGAGGCGGCAGGCAGTGACCGCGATGGCTGCCGGCTGCGTGTAGTGCGCTTTGTCACCCCGGTTGATCCGCAAGATGTGGTCGATTTCTACCACGCCCGCGCCCGCGCTGCCGGCTTTGCCATGCGCCACCGCGCAGACGAGGAAACCCACCAGCTTACCGGAACCAAGGGAGCGGGGGAATTCGTGGTGCAGGTCCGCAAGCGCCCGGATGGCCTAACTGAGGCCGATATCGTCGCGAATGGGGTTTAGGGTCAGGACTCATTGATCACAACCAGAAGATGACTGTGGCGGCGATGCAGATGGCGGACATGAAGGTGTGGGCGCAGCGATCATAGCGGGTGTGGATCCGTCGCCAGTCCTTGATTTTGGCGAACAGGTTCTCGAC